>JAMCZP010000154.1 GCA_023485185.1 Gammaproteobacteria bacterium | reverse complement strand
CTAAAAACACCTCAAACCCACGTCCATGAAGGGCTTCAAGCACTGCTGGTCCACTACGGGTAAACAACTCTTTACCCACTTTAACCCTGCATCGAGCAGGGTCTAGTTGATCCGCCATGCAGAGTGCGGCGTCCAGCGAAGGATAATCTAACGCAATAATCAGTGGGGAATCAGTTGCCACAACAGTACTCCAAATAGGTTTTTGACAAGTATATCAGCCTGCCCTCTGTTATCGCTGCCTTAAGATGTAAGCCTTTTGCCATACCTCTATAGCTAAAAACTTACAAATACTGTCGTAGATCACTTACAGAATCATTCAGGTTATAAAGTTAAGTTAACAGTGCTGCGACGTTCACTTTGCTCAGACTTAACGCCTGATGTGGCGCACCTCTCACTGCTGGAACTCGCGCATGTACCTTTATTACCAACCGTCATTAAAGGATCTCGAAAATGAAAATGAAAATGACACTTAAAGGAATGCTGGCTGCGGTCCTACTTAGCGTTAGTTTAGGTTTTTCCAGTGGCGTTCTGGCGCAAGACATGGCACCCATCAATGTGAACACTGCAGATGCTGAACTATTGGCCGAACTACCTGGCATTGGTCCAAGTAGAGCCGAAGCGATCATTGAAGAGCGTGAAACAAACGGTGCTTTTGAAAACGCTGACGACCTCACCCGAGTTAGCGGTATTGGGAATGCCACTGTGGACCGTATGCGAGATCAGGTAACATTTGAATAGCCATCTTTGAAGGATCACCTTTCAAGAATCAGGTGAGAAGCGACAATCGTCGCGAGCTGAAGCCACCTCCCACTGGTGTAGCTGTCAGACTGGCAGGAATGATTCCACACCAGTGAGGAGGGATCTTTCTGTAAACACAACAACACCCGGTAGTGCTTATGCGCACCGGGTGTTGTTTATGCCCGCTTTAAATCATCCATAAATCCATAAATTTGTGTACCGGCACCGCCTCAAGCACTGTCTGATGGCTGCACAGTTCTGCGATTTTTTGACTGTGACTTGACGGAAACCGAGTGGCTAAATGGCGCTCAAATTTATCGACTAATAGCGGCACTCCTTCTTCCCGGCGACGGCGATGGCCCACAGGGTACTCTACTGCCACTTGATCAGTCGCACTCCCGTCGCTGTAAAACACCTGTACTGCATTGGCAATAGAGCGTTTTTCAGGGTCGTGATAATCCGCCGAATACTCGCTACTTGCCTTCACCACCATTTTGTTACGCAGCTCATCTATCAGCGGATGAGCTGCATGAAAGCTATCTTCATAGTGCTCGGCGGTCAGCGCACCAAAGATAAGCGGTACCGCGGTCATGTATTGTAAGCAGTGGTCCCTATCCGCCGGGTTGGCGAGCGCACCCGTTTTGGAAATAATCCGAATCGCCGAATCGTGGGTGGTGAGGACAATCTTATCGATCTCGGCTAAGCGATCTTTCACTTGCGGGTGGAGCAGCACAGCGGCTTCACAAGCCGTTTGAGCATGAAACTCAGCGGGAAAGGAGATCTTAAACAAAATATTCTCCATCACGTAACTGCCAAATTCACGCTGGAAGCGTAGCCGGCGATCAGCCTCCGGCTTCAAGCTTAAATCTTTACTGGCATGGCTGAACAACACATCGTAGAACCCCCACTGGGCCGCCGACAGGGCGCTGGGAATGCCCATTTCACCGCGCAAGGCGATATCTGCTAAGCGTACACCTCTTGAGGTAGCATCCCCTGCAGCCCAGCTTTTCCGCGAACCTGCATTGGGCGCATGGCGATAGGTGCGCAGGCTTTGTCCATCAACCCAAGCGTGAGAGAGCGCTGAGAGAAGTTGCTCACGATTAGCGCCCAATAGTTTAGCGGCCACCGCAGTAGAGGCGACTTTCACCAGCACCACGTGATCAAGACCAACGCGATTGAAGCTATTCTCCAGCGCCAGTATGCCCTGAATCTCATGAGCCATAATCATTGCGTTGAGCACATCACGCATCACCAGTGGCGCTTCGCCTTGCGCAACCCGCCGCTGGGAGAGATGGTCGGCCACGGCGAGTATCGCACCAAGATTATCGGAGGGGTGGCCCCACTCGGCGGCGAGCCAAGTATCATTATAATCCAACCAGCGAATGATACAGCCGATATCCCACGCCGCTTTAACCGGATCAAGGCGTAGCGAGGTACCCGGCACTCGCGCCCCAAACGGCACTACGGTGCCTTCCACTATCGGCCCAAGGTGCTTAGTACACTCAGGAAAACGCAGCGCCAGCAGCCCGCAGCCCAGCGTGTCCATCAGGCAGTAGCGAGCAGTTTCCAAAGCCTCATCGGATTCCACCTGATAATTGAGCACATAGTCGGCAATAACCTGCAACTCAGGATCGTAATCGGGGCGCTCATTGGTTTCGGATGTGGCTGACATGGTGCCTCCTTCTTTATGTCCACCCATTCACTTTATGACCACCCATTCAGTATGGTCTAAAAGCTGTCTCCGGGTATACGAACGACACCCTCCATTAACACTCGTGCGCTGCGGCTCATCACTGCCTGTTCGATATGCCAGCGCCCCTCTACCAAGCTTGCTTCTGCGCCAACCCGAAGGCTGCCTGAGGGGTGCCCGAAAGTGACAGCGTTGCGCTTACCTCCCCCTGCGGCCAGGTTTACCAGTGTGCCCTCAATCGCTGCAGCGGCGGCAATCGCCACGGCTGCGGTTCCCATCATGGCATGGTGCAGTTTGCCCATTGAGAGCGCCCGCACCAGCAGATCGATATCAGCAGCCTGCACGCTTTTACCGCTTGATGAAATGTAATCCGCAGGCGGTCCTACAAAAGCTACTTTGGGAGTGTGCTGGCGCTGAGTGGCTTCACTAATGTCACTGATTAGTCCCATCTGTACAGCGCCATAGGCACGAATGGTTTCAAACATCGCCAGCGCTTTGCTATCGCTGTTGATGGCATCTTGAAGCTCTGTGCCGGTGTAGCCAATATCGGCGGCGTTAATAAACACCGTTGGTATGCCCGCATTGATCAAGGTCGCTTTCAGCGTTCCGACACCCGGCACGTCCAGGCCCTCGATGACATTACCGGTGGGAAAAATAGCCCCCTCGCCGTCAGCCGGATCCATAAAGGCGACCGGAATTTCGGCAGCCGGGAACGTCACGCCATCCAACTCAAAATCACCGGTCTCCTGCACTTCTCCATTAACAATGGGCACTTGGGATATGATCGTTTTCTGGATATTCACCTGCCAGATTCGGACCTCCACTACCCCATTTTCAGGAATCCGCTCGGGAGCCACCAAGCCATTGCTAATGGCAAAGGGACCGACCGCCGCCGAAAGATTGCCGCAGTTACCGCTCCAATCCACAAAAGGCTTATCAATGGAGACCTGGCCAAACAGGTAATCCACATCGTGATCGGCTGATTCACCTTTAGACAGAATCACCGCTTTGCTGGTACTTGAGGTCGCCGCCCCCATACCATCAATCTGTTTTTCATAAGGGTCGGGGCTGCCTATCACCCGTAGCAGTAATTTATCCCGTGCAGAGCCAGGCTTTTGAGCTGCTTCGGGTAAATCACTGAGCTTAAAAAACACCCCTTTACTGGTACCGCCACGCATATAAGTCGCTGGAATTTTAATCTGAGGTGCATAAGGCATGAATATTGTCTCCGGCTACGCAGCGCTGGTGGATTCGAGAAAGTCCTGAGCAAAACGTTGCAGTACACCACCGGCAGTGTAAATCGATACCTCCTCGGCGGTATCCAGTCGGCACTTCACCGCTACACGCTCGCTTTCGCCCGATTTGCGATGAATGACCAGCGTCAGTACTGCGCCTGGAGAAGCCGTACCTTCGACGTCAAACGTTTCAGTGCCATTTAAACCTAATGTCATGCGGGTGGTGCCTGGCATAAACTCCAGCGGCATGACGCCCATGCCAATCAGGTTGGTGCGGTGAATACGCTCAAAGCCTTCAGCGGCAATCGCTTCTACGCCCGCCAGCGCCACCCCTTTGGCTGCCCAGTCCCTTGAGGAACCCTGACCATAATCCGCACCGGCAATAATAATTAGCGGCTGCTTACGCGCCATATAGGTTTCAATGGCTTCCCACATCCGGGTCACTGCGCCCTCAGGCTCTACACGCGCCAACGAGCCTTGCTGCACCACGCCGTCGGCATCGCGCACCATCTCATTAAACAGTTTCGGATTCGCAAACGTAGCCCGCTGAGCGGTGAGATGATCGCCACGGTGGGTGGCGTAGGAGTTAAAGTCCTCCTCTGGAACGCCCATTTTGGCCAGATACTCGCCCGCGGCGCTGTTCAGCTGAATAGCATTGGAAGGCGACAGGTGATCGGTGGTGATATTGTCCGGCAGAATCGCCAGTGGCCGCATGCCCTTCAAGGTGCGCACTTTTGCCATATTGCCTTCCCAGTAAGGTGGGCGACGAATATAGGTGCTCTGGGGTCGCCACTCATACAGCGGGCTCACCTGGGTGCGGGCACTCTTATCCAGATCGAACATCGGAATGTAGGTTTGTCGAAACTGTTCCGGCTTAACCGATGCCTTCACAATCGCATCAATCTCTTCATCGGCAGGCCAGATGTCTTTCAACGTAACGGGATTACCCGCTTGGTCGATACCCAGCACATCTTTTTCGATATCAAACCGTATAGTGCCCGCAATGGCGTAGGCGACCACCAACGGCGGTGACGCCAAAAAGGCCTGCTGGGCATGGGGGTGGATACGGCCATCGAAGTTACGGTTGCCGGAGAGCACGGCGGTGGCATAAAGATTACGCTCAATAACCTCCTGCTCAATTTTTGGATCAAGCGCGCCTGACATCCCATTACAGGTGGTGCAAGCATAAGCAACTACACCAAAACCGAGGTTTTCCAGCTCGCTCATCAAACCGGCTTCTTCCAGGTACATCTTGACCGTTTTCGACCCCGGCGCCAGCGACGACTTAACCCACGGCTTACGCAGTAAGCCAAGCCGATTGGCGTTACGGGCAATCAGCCCTGCCGCCACCATATTGCGCGGATTAGAGGTGTTGGTGCAACTGGTAATCGCCGCGATAATCACCGCTCCGTCCGGCATTCTGCCTGCTTTCTCTTCGGCGCGTGCCGCATCCAGACCAACGGCAATACCGCGCTGGACCAGCTCAGAGGTGGGCAAATGCGCATGTGGATTGGAAGGCCCCGCTAAGGTGCGCGTCACTGAAGAGAGATCAAAGGTCAGCACCCGTTCGTAGGTAACCTCAGTCAAGCTATCGGCCCATAAGCCGGCTTGCTTGGCATAGGTTTCTACCAGCGCCACCTGCTCATCTTCACGGCCGGTAAGCTTCAAGTAATCGATGGTTTGGCCGTCGATGTAGAACATCGCCGCCGTCGCTCCATACTCCGGCGTCATATTGGAAATCGTCGCACGATCACCGATGGTGAGCGCGTCAGCACCTTCACCGTAAAACTCCAGGTAAGCGCCTACCACACGCTCTTTACGCAGGAATTCGGTAATTGCCAGCACCATATCGGTGCCCGTGATCCCTGGCTGCAGTTTGCCGGTCAACTCTACGCCGACGATGTCCGGCAGGCGCATCATAGAGGCACGACCCAGCATCACGCTTTCGGCTTCTAAGCCACCCACGCCAACTGAGATCACGCCGAGGGCATCCACCATGGGAGTATGGCTGTCGGTGCCCACACAGGTATCAGGGTAGGCAATGCCGTCGCGGTTTTGGACCACCGGTGACATCTTCTCCAGATTAATCTGGTGCATGATGCCATTGCCGGGTGGGATCACATCGACATTCTCAAAGGCCGTCTTAGTCCAATTAATAAAGTGGAATCGGTCATCGTTGCGACGATCTTCAATGGCGCGATTCTTCTCAAAGGCGCCCGCTTCAAAGCCTGCATGCTCCACCGCTAACGAGTGGTCGACGATCAGTTGGGTAGGCACCACCGGATTGACCTTGGCTGGATCGCCGCCCTTTTCGGCAATGGCATCACGCAACCCGGCCAAATCAACCAATGCGGTTTGACCAAGAATGTCGTGGCACACCACACGTGCCGGATACCAAGGGAAATCCAAGTCGCTTTTGCGCTCAATCAGCTGCTTTAGCGCATCGGTCAGCAGTTCAGGTTCGCAGCGGCGCACTAATTGCTCCGCCAGCACACGAGAGGTGTAAGGCAGCTGGGCATAAGCACCCGGCTGGATATCTTCCACCGCCTCACGAGCATCAAAAAACTCAAGCTCCGTGCCAGGCAGTGGTTTACGGTAGAGGGTATTCATAGCAGATAGACTCACAAGAAGAGGGCTGAAAAGCCCGGTCGACAAACTACCGGGCTACACGCAGGTCAGTCTCGCGCTTCAATGGGTACCCATTCGCTCTTCTCGGGGCCAATGTAATCCGCGCTGGGTCGGATAATGCGGTTATTGGCGCGCTGCTCAAACACGTGAGCCGCCCAGCCCGTTAGCCGAGACATGACAAAAATTGGCGTGAACAGTTTGGTGGGGATATCCATAAAGTGGTAAGCGCTGGCGTGGAAGAAATCTGCATTGCAGAACAATTTCTTCTCGCGCCACATAACCGCTTCGACTCGCTCGGAAACTGGATAGAGCACTTTATCGCCCACATCGTCAGAAAGCTTTTTAGACCACTGCTTGATAATCTCGTTGCGCGGGTCAGACTCGCGATAAATCGCATGCCCAAAGCCCATGATTTTATCCTTGCGCTCAAGCATACCCATGATCTTGCTTTCTGCTTCTTCCGGCGACTTCCAGTCTTCGATCATCTCCATGGCCGCTTCATTAGCGCCGCCATGCAACGGGCCGCGTAGCGAGCCAATGGCCCCTGTTACACAGGAGTGCATATCGGAAAGCGTCGAGGCACACACCCGTGCGGTAAAGGTGGAGGCATTAAACTCATGCTCAGCGTACAGAATCAGCGATACATTCATTACCCGCGCATGCAACTCAGAGGCTGGCTCGCCGCGCAACATATTAAGAAAGTGACCACCCACCGAGTTATCGTCAGTCTCGGTATCGATACGCACGCCATCGTGGGAATAGCGATACCAGTAGCAAATGATTGACGGCAGCACTGCTAATAGTCGGTCAGCGACATCCTGCTGCTGATCGAAGCTCTCCTCAGTTTCAAGATTGCCCAGCATTGAAGTCCCGGTGCGCATCACATCCATCGGGTGAGCATCTTTAGGAATTTGCTCAAGCACCGTTTTTAACGCATCAGGTAGCCCACGCAGGCTTTTCAGCTTGGAAATGTAGTGATCCAATTCGGCTTCATTAGGTAGCTTGCCCTTTAACAGTAGGTAAGCGACTTCTTCAAATTTGGCTTTTTCAGCGAGCTCTTTAATATCAAAACCACGGTAAGTCAGACCTGAGCCTGTTTTACCTACGGTACACAACGCGGTGGAACCGGCACTCTGGCCACGAAGTCCTGCACCTGTCACGGGTTTATCAGCCATGGTGTGTCTCCTATCATTACTTTTATTTTAGGTATCTTTATTGGGTACTTTTAATGGTTAAGCTGGCGTCTGGCTTACTGGTCGTCACCCTGCTCGGCAAATAGCGCGTCCAGTTTTTGCTCGAAGTCATGGTAGTTAAGAAAATCGTATAGCTCGTCGCGGGTCTGCATTAACGGCACCACCTCTTTTTGATGGCCGTTATCGAGAATACTTTGGTAGACCTGTAGCGCAGCGGCGTTCATAGCGCGAAACGCAGAAAGTGGGTAAAGCACCATGCGACAGCCCACATCGCCCAGCTCCGTTTGAGTAAACAGCGGGGTCGCGCCAAACTCGGTGATATTGGCTAAAATCGGCGCATTGACCCGCTCACAGAAGGCTTTGTAATCATCCAGAGTGTGAACCGCCTCGGCGAAGATGGCATCTGCACCCGCTTCCACACAGGCATTGGCGCGCTCGATGGCGGCGTCAAGACCCTCTTTTTGGAAAGCATCGGTGCGGGCAATCAAATAGAAGTCAGGATCGATCTTGGCGTCCGCTGCTGCTTTAATACGGTCTACCATCTCCTGTTGGGAAACAATCGCTTTGTTCGGACGGTGGCCACAGCGCTTTTGCGCCACTTGATCTTCCATATGAATCGCCGCGACACCCGCACGCTGCATCTCTTTTACCGTGCGCGCAATATTAAATGCCCCACCCCAACCGGTATCGATGTCCACCAAAAGCGGTAACTCGGTAGCACCGCAGATACGGTGTGCGTCTTCCACCACATCGTTCATGGTCGTCATGCCCAGATCCGGCAAGCCGAATGAGGCATTGGCAACACCGCCACCGGAAAGATAAATCGCCTGATGGCCCACTTTTTCGGCCATCAGGGCGGTATATGCATTGATGGTGCCTAAAATTGGCAGCGGGCGATTAGCGTCAAGAGCGGCTCTAAAACGTGCGCCGGGTGTCATGTGCGACATGGGGAGTTTCTCCTTGTGAGTCGATCCCACCGGCATAGTCATCATCGGTGGGTGGCGTATTGTTATAGTGACGTTTTATGGCTTAGTTTTATGGCTTAGTTTTATGGCTTAGCTTTATGGATTAGCTTAATTAATTAGCTTTATGGTTCAGATGCTGACTGTTCGAGAGTGGCCGCATAGCGGTCGGCCACATTGGCGCGAGAGGCACTAACATGGCGGCGCATTAAGAGTTCCGCCAGCTCTGCATCGCCCGCCTCAATAGCATCAACAATGCGATGGTGCTCAACAAAGGCGCGCTGGGGTCGCGTACCACTGGCACTGAATTGGGTGCGATAAAGACGCACAAGGTAGTAAAGGTCGTCGCAGAGCAGGTTCATCAACATTTTGTTGTGGCTGCCTTGCACGATGCAGTAGTGAAAGTCGAGATCACCTTCCCGCTGGTAGTAGGCCTCGCCGCGCTTTAAATCTGCCTGGCCTTCATGTAGCGCCAACACGTCGCGCAGGCCCTGAACCTCTTCCGGCGACATATGCTCAGCGGCTAGCCGGGCGGCCATACTCTCCAAGGCTTCGCGCAGGTCAAATAGCTCTAATAGCTCTTTCATAGAAAGTTGAACCACCCGGGCGCCCACATGTGGAACACGCTCGATTAAGCGGTGGGCTTCTAAACGCCGCATTGCCTCACGCAGTGGCCCACGGGAAATACCATAAGTTTTAGATAGCCCCGGCTCAGTGATTTTGCTGCCAGGGGCGAGCTCACCACGCACAATAGCATCCTGCAACTGATGAAATACCCGCTCAGCCAAGGTGCGAACTTCAGGAGCGGTCGATTCAGACAGATGTTCAGTGGCGCTTAAGGAAGAAGTAGCGAGAGAAGCCATAGTTGATTGTCGACAATTGAATAGTAAACAAACTCTAGCGCGTACCAATTGAACCGTCAACTAACCATGTTAGCCGATTTTATTCGCCTTTCGTTGTATTCAACGTTTCAAAAACCCACCTCCTGTCAACAATCTTTATTAAGTTAGGCTTTTAATTTGCGTGAGAAATGCGTCAAAGCTTTGCGCTGGTGTGAATGATAAAGCCCCTCTAAAATGTCACGCCCTTCACTGGCTAGGCGATTTACTTAATGACCAAGGCGTTGACGATAACTGCCCTGCCCTACTCTCCCGATCCGTTGGGGATATTCGCCTGCCTACGCGCACGCCCAGGTGCAGTACTTCTCGATAGTGGCCGCCCTGTCGCCACCGGCCGCTTTGATATTTTGAGTAGTGACCCAATGGCAACTCTGGAAGTGGCTAGCGGTGGAGAAACGCGTTTTATTTCTGACCAGCTTCAACCCCCTAACCACTTAGCCAACGATGCCTTTGGGCAGCAGCAGTGGATGTTAGAACAACTGATTCCGCCTAATGATCCCAGTGAGTTGCCTTTTCTCGGCGGGCTGATCGGATACTGGAGCTATGACCTAGGCCGCGATACGTTATCCATCCCGACCCATCAGGCCAGCGCTGTTTCACTTCCGCATGCCCGGCTTGGACTTTACGACTGGTGTATTACGCTGGACCATGTGGCTAAGCAGGCTTGGTTAGTCGCCACCGCTAAACGGCGCGAACAGGTCGAAGCGTGGCTGGCCGAACCAACCCAAAGCGCCTCACCTTTTACACTCAGCAGCGCCTTTCAGCCGGCGCTTAGCCATGATCAGTACGTCACACGCTTTAATGCGGTGCAGCGCTATATACGCGCCGGTGACTGCTATCAAATTAATCTGGCACAGCGCTTTTATGCTGATTACCAAGGTGATGAGTGGCAGGCTTATCTGCAATTGCGCAAAGCGACACCCACACCTTTTTCGGGCTTTATGGCATGGGACGACAAGGCGGTTCTTTCGCTTTCGCCGGAGCGCTTTATTCAGTGTCGTAATCGGCAGGTTGAAACGCGCCCCATAAAAGGCACCCGCCCCCGGGGCGTAACGCCTGAGAAGGATCAAGCATTAGCCCAGGAACTGCTAAGTAGTAGTAAAGATCGTGCTGAAAACGTAATGATCGTTGACCTACTGCGCAATGACTTAGGCCGCGTATGTCTGCCAGGCTCCATCCGCGTGCCGCAGCTGTGTCGCTTAGAGAGCTACCCGAATGTCCACCATCTGGTGAGCGTGGTGCAGGGTACCCTGGCCGATAGCTATACACCGCTTGCCCTTCTTGAAGCAGCGTTTCCCGGTGGTTCGATTACCGGCGCCCCTAAAATACGCGCGATGCAAATTATTGATGAGTTGGAGCCCTGCCAGCGCAGTGTTTATTGCGGCAGCTTGGGCTATGTGGATGTGCGAGGCAGCATGGATACCTCTATTGCCATACGCACCATGGTGGCAGAGGCCGGAAGACTACATGTGTGGGGCGGCGGCGGCTTAGTAGCAGATTCACAAGCAGATGAAGAGTACACCGAGACACTCGATAAAATTCGCCATCTTATCGGTGCTTTGGAATAACAAGCGCATCTTCTAAATCAAAAAGGAATATAAAAGCCTAACCAAACGGTATTGGGTTTTACCGCCTGCTGTTTGGTAGCCTAGTGGATAGGGTTACATTTTCGATTAGGAGGCAGCATGACCTCAGAGCTAGAAGCGGTTAACAGAGATTTTGCAAATAATCCTCAAGGGCTAGTTGAGTGGGCGCTGGCCCAAGGCTCACGCCCAATATGCACGACTAACTTTCGCCCCTTTGAAGCGGTGATCTTGCACATGGTGAGCCAGGCGCGTCCTGACATTCCCATTATCTGGATGGACAGCGGCTACAACACTGAGGCAACCTATCAATTTGCTAATGAAGTGATCCAGCAACTCAACCTTAACTTGATCAGCTTTGTCCCCAAGCGCACCCGGGCTCACCGTGAAGCACTGGAAGGCCCGATGCCGGGAATCGACGACCCACGCCACACGGCCTTTACCCAAGAAGTAAAAATCGAGCCTTTTGAACGCGCATTGCGCGAAATGAAGCCGGACATTTGGTTCACCGCACTGCGCGCTGAAGATACCCCGGAGCGCGCTAAAATGCAGCCAGTGAGCCGCAACAGCGATGGCCTTTTAAAAGTTGCCCCGCTGCTGCAGTGGAGCGCTAGAGATATGTACCAGTATCTACAGGCACATAACTTGCCCAACAACTTTGACTACTTCGACCCCACCAAAGTAGAAGAGAAGCGTGAGTGCGGGCTGCATTTACAGCACTGACACATCGCTAATTAGTATTCCGGCAGGTCTAAGCTATCAAACAGCGACTGTTCATGGCGCGGACCTGCCGTTAGCGCCTCGTCAACGCGGTCACGGGTTAAATGGGGCGCAAAGCGCTCCAAAAAGTCATACATATAACCGCGCATGAAGGTGCCACGACGAATACCAATCTTAGTCGTTGAGCTAGCAAACAGGTGACTTGCATCCAGCGCTACTA
>JAMCZP010000193.1 GCA_023485185.1 Gammaproteobacteria bacterium | reverse complement strand
TAATCGCCCAAGAGAGCGTATGGGTTAAAAACACATCCGCGAGCGTAAACGAATCACCGACTAGATTTTCCTGACCGTGATAGCGCCGCTCTAAAGCGCTTAATGCTCGCTGAAACTCCCAGGCGCAGACCGGAAGAATAGCGGGAACGCGCTTATCCTGAGGTAGAGCAAACTTATGCTTTGCCTGATTCCACAGAGGTTGCTCAAGTTCAGTGACGATAAAGCTTAGCCACTGGTCAACCTGGGCGCGGGAGGCAGCATCAGTGGGTAGCAGCGTACCGTTGGCATAGTTTTCGGCCAAATAGCGGCAGATCGGCGCGGACTCAAACAGCGTTAGCTCGCCATCCTCAAGAACCGGCACCTTACCATCAGGGTGACGCGCCAAGTGCTCAGCCGATTGGCCTTCACCTTTTTCTAATGCCACATGCTGACACTGATACTCAAGGCCTAGCTCTTCAAGCGTCCATGCCACGCGTAGCGAACGGGATTGAGGAAAGCTGTATAACTTGATCATCGCAGTGACTCCATGAGAATAAGCAAACAGTTCAATCTAGCGGACCCGCGTGGCGCTGTCGATTTGGCTAATCGTTTACCCTTCACGCGCCTGACGGATACGCTCATAGGCGTTGCCGATCTCGCTGGTTCGTGCCTGGGCAACATCACGCATGCTCTCGGGCAAGCCTTTTCCGGCGAGTTTATCCGGATGGTTTTGACTCATTAAGCGGCGGTACGCTTTTTTAAGCTCCGCATCGCTGGCATCATCAGACACGCCCAGTACACGGTAAGCGTCTTTGAGTGCTTCTTCGCTACTGCCCTGGGAGTTTGCGGATGCGCCATGCAGCATGGCTTCGATCTGCTGTACTTCGGCTTCGCTGCAGCCCACACCACGGGCGACGCGCAAAATCATCTCGTGTTCGGCGGGGTGAAGTACGCCGTCCGCCGCAATCGCCGTCAGTTGAACCTGAATAAACACCTGGCGTAAAACGGGCTGGCGCTGGGTCAAGCGATTAACGGACGCAAGCTCGGCATCCAAATTGAAGTCAGCGGCGCGGCCACGCTCGAAAGCAGCACGTGCCTTAGCACGCTGTTCGCCTTGCAAGCGCATCTGGTCAAATAGCTTTTCGGCAACGTCCAGCTCGCCTTCGGTGACTTTACCGTCGGCTTGGCATAGGCAGCCCATCACTGAAAAAATAGACTCTAAAAAGCCTTCTTGAATGCGCATGCGCGCAATGTTTAGGCGGCTGCTTAAGCGCCGCCCTAGCCACCACCCCAAACCGCCACCAATAAGCAGCCCCACAGGGCCACCGGTTGCAAGGCCAATCAAGGCAAAGATAATCATTAGAAATAGCATGTTGATCTCATAAGTAATTTTAGAATTAGCGGCTTATGGCAGTCGGGCACGAATAGCCCGCTCTATGCCGTCTATATCCAACTGGCAGTCAGCGAGCAGTTCTGCTGGCGTACCGTGTTCTACAAAGGCGTCCGGTAGGCCAAGGTTTAATACTTCCACCTGAACACCTTCGGCGTGGAGCAGTTCATTCACCGCACTCCCCGCGCCACCGGCAATCACGTTTTCTTCCAACGTGACCAACAGTTCGTGTTCATCTGCGGCATGCAGCACCGCTTCGCGATCTAATGGCTTAATAGAGCGCATGTTGATGTGGGTAGCATTGAGCCGCTCAGCGACCTCGGCAGCGGCACTGTTTAAACTGCCAAAAGCGAGTAGCGCAATGCGCACGCCATCGCTGGCTGCTTGGCGGCGTACCTCGGCTTGGCCAATGGTGATTGGCTCAAGGTGCGTTGGTATTTCAACGCCTGGCCCTGTGCCGCGGGGGTAACGCACCGCAGCCGGGCCTGGGTGATGATAAGCCGCACTGAGCATGGCACGACACTCTGCTTCATCTGCCGGGGCTAGGATCACCATCCCTGGCACGCAGCGCAGAAAGGAGAGATCCATGCTGCCATGGTGAGTAGGGCCGTCTTCGCCCACTAAGCCTGCACGGTCGATCGCAAAGGTGACATCCAAGTCCTGTACCGCCACATCGTGAATAAGCTGATCGTAGCCACGCTGCAGAAAGGTGGAGTAAATCGCGACCACCGGCTTCATGCCTTCGCAGGCCATGCCCGCCGCGAGTGTCACGGCGTGCTGTTCGGCAATGGCAACATCAAAGTAGCGCTCGGGAAACTGTTTTGAGAAGCGAATCAGGTCTGAACCTTCGCGCATGGCGGGAGTAATACCCATCAGGCGTGAGTCAACCGATGCCATGTCGCACAGCCAGTCGCCGAATACATTGCAGTACTTTTTCTTAACGACGCTCTTAATAATCGGTTTTTGAACCGTCGAGGCGTTGGCCATCGCGCTGGGTTTTTCCAGCTTGGTAATGGCGTGGTAGCCAATCTGGTCCGCCTCGGCGGGCAAGAAACCTTTGCCTTTGACCGTTTTTATATGCAGAAACTGCGGGCCATCAAGATCGCGTAGGTTTTCAAGCGTATGCGTCAGGGCGTCAAGATCGTGACCATCAATCGGGCCGACATAGTTAAAGCCCATCTCTTCAAACAGCGTGGCGGGACTCACCATGCCTTTCATATGCTCTTCGGTGCGCCGGGCAAGTTCTAATGCACCGGGCAGGTGCGAAAGCACTTTTTTACTCTCTTCACGTATTTTCAGGTAAGGCTTGCTAGACAGTACCCGGGCAAGATAAGTCGCCATGCCACCGACGTTCTCGGAAATCGACATTTCGTTGTCGTTGAGAATTACCAACAGGTTGGCGTTTACGTGGCCTGCGTGGGCGAGGGCTTCAAAGGCCATGCCTGCGGTCAGCGCGCCGTCACCAATAATGGCGCAAACACGCCGCTTATCACCTTGGGCGTTGGCCGCCAATGCCATGCCCAATGCTGCCGAAATAGAGGTGCTGGAATGGCCTACACCAAAGGTATCGTACTCGGATTCAGCCCGGCGTGGAAAAGCAGCCAGCCCGCTATGCTGGCGAATGCTGAGCATTGTTTCGCGGCGGCCCGTCAGTATTTTGTGGGGGTAGGCCTGGTGGCCAACATCCCAGACTAAGCGGTCATGGGGCGTATTAAAGGCATGATGCAGCGCCACGCTTAACTCAACGACCCCTAGACCTGCGCCAAAGTGGCCGCCTGATACCCCTACGCTATACAGCAGGTAGGCGCGCAGCTCGTCAGCCACTTGGGCAAGTTGGCTGGCATTCATGGCCCGCAAGGCGGCGGGGTGGTCAAAGGAGTCGAGCAGCGGAGTGTTGGGGCGCTCGCGGGGAATCTCGTCGAACAGCTTCATGGGCATGTTTAGTGGTCGCGCTCGATCATATAGTGGGCTAAGTCGGCCAGCGGTGCAGCACGCTCACCCAAGGGGGCGAGCGCGGCAATGGCCTCGTCAATCAGGCTGTGTGCTTTGCGTTGGGCGCCTTCTAATCCTAGCAAGCTGGGATAAGTGGGTTTGGCGCGAGCGGCATCGGCACCGGAGGTTTTGCCTAGCGTTACGGTGTCGCCGGTCACATCCAGAATGTCGTCATGGATCTGGAAGGCTAGACCAATGGCGCGTGCGTAGCGAATCAGTGCGCTTAACCGTGGGTCATCTTCATCCACCGCCACTAAGCCACCCATGCGGACGGCGGCCACTATCAGGGCGCCAGTTTTATGGGCATGCATGTGGGCCAGCGCCTCGACATCCGGGTGACCGCCAACGGCCTCTAAATCCAGTGCTTGGCCAGCTACCATGCCATCGCGACCCGAGGCCACGGCCAGGGTATGAACCAAACTGCTGAGGCGAGGATGGGCGCTGCTGGCCAATACTTCAAACGCCAACGCCTGGAGGGCATCGCCCGCAAGAATCGCACTGGCTTCATCAAAGGCTTTATGCACGGTGGGCTGACCGCGGCGCAGGTCGTCGTCGTCCATGGCAGGTAAGTCATCATGGATCAACGAGTAGGCGTGAATTAGCTCAATGGCCGCGGCGGGGGCGTCTAGCGCATCGTCTTCTGCGCCTAATGCGCGCCCAGCCATATACACCAGCAGCGGGCGCAAGCGTTTTCCTCCGGCCAGCAAGCCATGGCGCATCGCCGCCTCAAGCCTTGGTGCTACCGCCGGTCGAGTATCGAACAGTGCTGCCAGCGTGGCATCTACGCGAGCGTTGCTGATTTGGCGCAGCATAACAAGCGGGCTCGATGGCGTGGCTACCATGGGGGCGTCTCCTTGGTCTCGTCTTCTTCATCGTCCTTGAGGTCTTCGGAGCTAGCAAACGGCGCCACGTTCAAACGGCCATCACTGTCTTCACTCAGCGCACGTACTTTAAGCTCGGCGCTGTCCAAACGCTGTTGAGCATCGCGGGTTAAGCGTACGCCCTGTTCAAACGCGGTCAGCGCATCTTCCAATGAGAGCTCGCCTGACTCTAGGCGTTCAACGATGGTTTCGAGTTGCTCAACCGTCGCGGCAAAGTCCTGCGGAGGTGATGTCGTTTCGCTCATTGGGGGGTGCCTGCATAGCTGTGTTTGCAAAAGCTGTATTTTTAAAATAAGCCTACAGTATACACCGACGCTAGGGGGTGGCGTCTGCCCTTCAAGGTACGCTAATGGTCACAACGTGTGACATATTCATCTTCACTACGCACACTTTTCATCATTTTGACCCGACCTGAAGGGGGTGGCCTGTGCTACGATATGCGCCTCCTATGAACCGATACACGGCGCATGCCGCCGACCATAGAGGTTGATTCAGCCATGGCCAAAACGTCCCTGGACAAGAGCAAGATCAAGATCCTGCTACTCGAGGGCGTCCACCAGAGTGCGGTGGACAATTTTCACAACGCCGGTTATGAAAATATCGAGCATCTGCCTACCTCGCTTGATGAAGATGCGTTGATCGAGAAGATCCGTGATGTTCATTTCCTCGGTATTCGCTCGCGTACCCAACTGACTGAACGCGTGTTCGAGGCAGCCGAGAAGCTGGTCGGCGTTGGCTGTTTCTGTATCGGCACCAATCAAGTGGATTTGACGGCTGCCCTTACCCGCGGTATCGCGGTATTTAATGCGCCGTACTCTAATACCCGTTCGGTGGCCGAGCTGGTACTGGCAGAAGCCATTATGCTGCTGCGCGGTATCCCCGAGAAAAATGCGCGTGCCCATCAGGGTGGTTGGCTGAAGTCGGCCAAGAACTCCCACGAAGCGCGCGGTAAAACCTTGGGCATCGTAGGCTATGGCAGCATCGGGGCGCAGCTCTCCGTACTGGCCGAGTCGTTAGGCTTTAATGTTATTTTTTACGATGTGATCACCAAGCTGGGCATGGGCAATGCGAGCCAAGTGGCGAGCCTTGAAGAGCTTTTAGGGCGCGCCGATGTGGTCAGCCTGCACGTGCCTGATCTTGCCTCTACCCGCTGGATGATTGGTGCCAAAGAGATTGCCGCCATGAAGCAGGGCGCTATCTTGATTAATGCAGCCCGCGGTAGCGTGGTGGAAATCGATGCGCTGGCTGATGCGATTAAAGCAGGCAGGTTAAACGGTGCCGCTATCGACGTCTTCCCGGTTGAACCGAAAGGCAACGACGAGGAGTTCCAGAGCCCGCTGCGTGGCCTGGAAAACGTGATTTTGACCCCGCACGTGGGAGGTTCTACCCTGGAAGCTCAGGAGAACATCGGTATCGAAGTGTCAGAAAAACTGATCACTTACTCCGATAACGGTACCACCGTGACCTCGGTCAACTTCCCGGAAGTCGCGCTGCCCGCTCACCCGGACAAGCACCGCTTGCTGCACATTCACGACAACGTGCCGGGCGTGCTGTCAGAGATTAACCGCGTATTGTCTGAAAACGGCATCAATATTTCGGGTCAGTACCTACAGACCAATGAGAAAGTCGGCTACGTGGTTATCGACGTGGATAAAGCCTACGGCCCGCAAGCGTTGGAAGCATTGCGCGAAGTAGACCACACGCTGAAAATTCGTGCGCTTTACTCGTCGCAAAACAGCTAGAACGCTGGTAGTAAAAAGGACGATAAGAAAACGGCGCCTCTTATGAGGCGCCGTTTTAGTTGGGAAAAGTGATCAAGCCAAATCAAACAGCAGCACTTCGCCAGTTTGCTTGCCCGTCAGGGTGATCGCCTCTTCCGGCGTGAACGCGGCGGCATCGCCTGCGCTCAGCGTCTCACCGTTAACCTCCATTTCGCCATTCACTACATGCAGCCACGCATGGCGTGAAGGTGGCGCAGTGACTTGGTCACCTTCGCTAAATAAGCCCGCGTAAAGGTTGACGTCCTGATTGACGCTCACGGACCCTTCGCGACCCTCTTGCGATAGCACCAACCGCCACTGGCCTTGACGGTCGACTGCGGGAAACGCTTTTTGCTCGTAGCTAGGGGTGATGCCCCGCTGCGCGGTTTCAATCCAGATCTGCAGGAAGTGCAGCTCGTTCTCTTTGGAATGATTGAATTCGCTGTGCAGCACGCCGGTACCCGCTGACATACGCTGCACATCACCAGGGCGCATTACCTCGCCGTTGCCCATGTTGTCTTTGTGCTCCATCTCACCTTCCAATACGTAGGAGATAATCTCCATATCCCGGTGAGGGTGGGCGCCAAAGCCATGGCCGCCCGCTACGCGGTCTTCGTTGATCACTCGCAGGGCACGAAACCCCATATGGTTGCGGTCAACGTAGTTGGCAAACGAGAAAGTATGAAAAGAACGCAGCCAGCCGTGGTCAGCGTAGCCCCGTTCGTTTGAACGACGAATAATCATGATGTACTCCGCTAGTTGCGTGAGGGAATAGTGACAATATACGCCTAGTAGAAGTCGCGTGGGGTGAAGCTTTCAGTACGTTTCTGTCGAATAAATCGACGTTTTCAGTGTCAGGTTGGGCTAGAATATGCGCGTCTTAATAACCCGGTCCGTCCTTTACGAGGATGACTACCTGGAGAAGTGCATGTCTGAGATTATCGATACGCCACCCGTTGTGGTCGCGGCGCTATACAAATTTGTCACCCTTAACGACTTTGAAGCGCTACGTGAGCCGCTTCACCAAACCATGCTCGATCACGGCGTGAAAGGCACCTTGCTACTGGCTAAAGAGGGCATCAACGGCACGGTAGCGGGCAGTCGCGCAGGTATTGACGGTCTACTGGCTTGGCTGACCGCCGACCCGCGCCTGGCCGATATTGATCACAAAGAATCCTATTGCGAAGAAACGCCGTTCTACCGCACCAAGGTGAAGCTCAAAAAAGAGATCGTCACCCTCGGCATACCCAATATCGACCCCAACGATACGGTGGGCACCTACGTCGAGCCGGAAAACTGGAACGACATCATCGCCGACCCGGACGTGCTGGTGATCGATACCCGCAACGATTACGAAGTGGCGATTGGCAGCTTTGAGCGGGCGATAGACCCCAAAACCACTACCTTCCGCGAGTTTCCTGACTACGTGCGCGAGCACTACGATCCGGAAAAGCACAAGAAAGTGGCGATGTTTTGCACCGGCGGCATTCGCTGCGAAAAAGCCTCGAGCTTTATGCTCAAAGAGGGCTTTGAAGAGGTTTATCACCTTAAGGGCGGCGTGCTGAACTATCTGGAAAAAGTCCCAGAAGAGCAGTCTTTATGGCGCGGCGAGTGTTTTGTGTTTGATAACCGCGTTACCGTGCGCCACGACTTAAGCAAGGGCGAGTTCGAACAGTGTCACGCCTGCCGCATGCCAATTTCAGCCGACGATATGGCCTCCCCTGCCTATGAGCCAGGCATTAGCTGCCCCCACTGTATTGATTCGCTGCCGGAGAAAACCCGCGCGGCAGCCCGGGAGCGTCAGCGTCAAATTGATCTCGCCAAACAGCGCGGCGAACCGCATCCCTTGGGCCGCGATACCCGCCTAATGAAAAAATGAAGTAGCGCAGGGTAAGCTTAGCTTGTGCGCTAGACTGATGGGCAACGTGTTACTCACCTAAGGAGTTCACCATGCCCATCACCGATGACGGATACGCTACCCCCACCCTGCAGCGCTTTAATCATCAAGGTGTCGTGACGCTGACAATGAACGCACCAGCGCAATTCAATACGCTCTCGGAAATCATGCTAAAAGCGCTACACGATGCTTTGGACGATATTGCTGAAGATCAGCACGTTCGCTGCGTCGTACTCGCAGCGGAAGGCAAAGCCTTTTGCGCTGGGCATGATTTAAAGCAGATGCGCGCCAATCCCGATAAAGCTTACTACCAGGCACTGTTTGCCCGCTGCAGCGAGGTGATGCAGGCCATCGTGAATCTTCCCGTGCCGGTGATTGCCAAAGTACAGGGCACTGCCACCGCCGCGGGCTGCCAGCTGGTGGCGAGCTGTGATCTGGCGGTGGCGGCGCGCAGCGCCCGCTTTGCGGTATCCGGCATTAACGTTGGGTTGTTCTGTTCTACACCGGCAGTGGCGCTGTCACGTAATGTCACCCCTAAGCGGGCCATGGAGATGCTGCTGACCGGGGAGTTTATCAGCGCCGAGCAAGCGGCCGAGTGGGGGCTGATTAACCGCGTGGCAGAGGATGATGCGCTTGATGAAGCTACTCAGGCACTGACGGCGAGTATCTGTGCTAAAAGCGCCGTGGCGGTGCGCACAGGTAAAGCGATGTTTGCCCGTCAGCTCGCCATGCCGCTAGACGCAGCCTATGCATTTGCCGGTGAAATCATGGCCTGCAATATGTTGGCCGATGACGTGGGCGAAGGAATTGATGCATTTATCGCCAAACGGCCACCGCAATGGCGGCACCAGTAAGCCCATGCCGGTACAATGATGGAATTCGTTTCCGTAAACGCGACAATGGCCGTGTAGGCACGTTATCCTGATGCGCTTTATGGTTAGAGACGGTGCCTTCAAGAAAGGCGCTTATAGGTAGGAGCGCCTTTTGAGAGCGCCTATTAGGAGAGAGCCAGGTGAGTGAAGCCAAGCGCAGGACGGTCGGCCGTCCGGCGAATACCGCCAAAGCCAGTGGAGGGCATAGCCAGTCGTTAGTACGTGGCTTAACGCTGTTGGAGTACCTTGCGGCCAGCCCGCTAGGATTAGCCCTTTCGGAAGTGTCGGAGATGGCCGATTTAGCACCTTCAACGACTCATCGTCTACTGCAAGCCTTGCAAAGCCAAGGTTTCGTGAGCCAGGAGAACGAACAGGGCCTGTGGCGAATTGATGTTAAAACTTTTCGTATTGGTAATAGCTTTCTTGAAGCACGGGATGTGGTGGCTACCAGCCGCCCGTTTCTGCGCCGCTTAACGGCTGAAACAGGTGAAACGGCCAACTTAGGCATCCGCGACGGTGCCACGGCGGTATTTCTAGCCCAGCATGAATCACCGCAGATGATGCGCATGATCACGCGCCTTGGCTCCCGTGCGCCCTTGCACGCCTCCGGCGTGGGTAAAGCACTGCTGGCGGGCATGCCCGATGATGAGCGGATGCAACTGCTGGAAGGGCGCGAACTTGTACGCGTGACGGCTAATACGCTTGATCAGCCTGCTCCCTTGCAGGCAGAAATGCAGAAGATTCGCGCCCAAGGCTTTGCCTGTGATCGTGAAGAGCATGCCATTGGCCTGCACTGTGTAGCCGCCTGTATTTTTGACGAGCACGGTACGCCGCTTGCGGCGATCTCTGTCTCAGGACCGGTAGCCCGCATCCCGGAGACCCGTTTGTTAACGCTGGGCGCGCTGGTTCGCCAAACGGCAGATGAAATTACTCAGCAATTGGGCGGGCAGTTGCCTCGTTAGTGTGGATAACCAATGCTGAGCCTGTTTTTTGTTGCGTTAGTCAGCGCTACGCTACTGCCCGGTGGGTCGGAAGTATGGCTGGCAAGACTATGGTGCGTTGGCGAGCCGCCCGTCGCACTTTGGTTGGTGGCCACGACGGGCAATACCCTGGGCAGCATGATCAATGTCGCGATGGGTCGCTATGCGCGTCAATTTCAAGATCGCCGCTGGTTTCCCGCTTCCCCCCGCAGTTTGGCGCGTGCCGAGCGCTGGTATCACCGGTTTGGCGAAAAAAGCCTACTTATCTCCTGGGCACCGATTATCGGTGATCCGCTCACCGTGCTGGCTGGCGTGTTTAGACTGCCTTGGTGGCGGGCGCTGGCATGGATTGTGGTCGCTAAGGGCGTTCGTTACGCTGTAGTGTTGCTTTTAGCGCAGCAATGGCTGGTGCCACTCTGCCAGTAAATTTCTTCTCAATAATCTCATGTTACCCTAGGGTGCTTTGATGCAAGGCTAGCGCTGTTGAATAGGCCCTAGCGGTCACATAGCTGTAAAACGCAGTTGCTTAAACTCAGGTAGACGTTAGATTAGCAAGTAGTGCTTGGATGAAGTCACTGTATGAAAGAGTACACTCACGAAATGGAGGTTGAGGTGTGACGCCAATACGTTTATTACCCTGGCTAGGTGTCTGGCTGTTGACGCTATTTGCTATGTTGGCAACGCCAGCATTAGCGCAAACAACGCTGACGGCACCAAATGAAGAGCCGCCTCAACAGGCGAGCGACCCGAATATTAGCGAAACTCAAGCCTATGCCACATTGGCTGATTTGTTGGAAAATGAGCAGGCGCGAGCCGAGCTGATTACGCTGTTGCGTAGTGAAGCATCTGCCTTACCTCCCGCTTTAGCGGATGAGTTGTCTCCAGAAGCGGCTGCACAAGGCAGTGATATGGCACCTGAAGATGTCTCTCTACCGCGCCAGCTAGCTGAATTGACCAGTCGCGTGGTGAGTGATGTGGGTGGTCAATTTGAACAGGCAGTGGGCATTGTGGGTAGCTTGTTCACTGGTCAAGGTGCGGGCAGTACATTTGATATGGCGGCCTTTACCAGTGCAGCAATTAACCTGGGCATTGTGATTGTTGCCACGTTGGCGCTGTTTTTTATTTTTAGGCGCTTGGCAAAACCTGCGTTTAGCAAAATCAACAGCTGGTCACTCCACGCCAATGGGCTGACGCCGGTACTGCGTTTGATCGTGTGCGTAGCCGTTGCCGCCGTGGTTGATGTGCTATTAGTGGCGTTGGCCTACGTGGCGGGTAACTTATTGGCTACCTTTGCCGTGGGCGAAACCGGTGAGCTTTCCACCCGTGCTTCGCTATTTTTAAATGCTTTCTTGATTATCGAACTGCTTAAAGCCGGTGTGCGGATGCTGTTTTCGTCACGCTATGATGGCCTACGCTTACTGCCGATTTCCGCCTATGAAGCCTCCTACTGGAATCGCTGGTTAGCGCGCTTGATTGGGATGGTGGGTTACGGCCTGATGGTCGTTGTGCCGTTGGTAAACTTCTACCTTGCTGCCACGTTAGGTCAAGCAGTCGGTACGCTGATTATGGTGCTGGCATTTCTCTACGCCGTGGGTGTAGTGCTTAAAAACCGCGTGCGGTTAAGCAGTAATCTTAATCAGATGGCAGCGACTTCCACGCTAACGGCAAGTCGCGTATCGCTACAGCTATTTGCACGTACCTGGCACTTATTTGCACTGCTCTACTTCTTGATGGTGTTTGTACTGACCCTGACACGACCAGGTGATGCGCTGCCCTTTGTGCTATTTGCGACGTTAAAGACCCTGGTAGCCATTGTAGTAGGACTGCTAACGTCTGCCTTTTTGAGTCAAACAATCGGTCGGCGCATCGTGCTTTCAGATGATCTTCGCCGCAAGCTACCTTTATTAGAGAACCGCCTAAATAGCTATGTACCCAATGCATTGCGGATATTACGTACGGTGATATTAGTCGCGGTCATTATGGTGATATTGGATGCCTGGGGAGCCTTTAACTTGGCTGCTTGGTATGCCTCTGAGCGTGGCGCTCATCTGGTGGGTAACCTGATAAGCGTAGCGGTTATTTTGATCGTTGCCATTGGTGTATGGCTTGGCTTGGCCA
>JAMCZP010000231.1 GCA_023485185.1 Gammaproteobacteria bacterium | reverse complement strand
TTTCGATTTCTACCTTTACTCCCTTCAAAAACATCATATTGACGGAGCCCCATGCTGCTACTGTTACTGATCCTAATGCCGGTACTTGGCAGCATTGTCGCCGCGCTTATGCCTGCTAATGCGCGTAACCGTGAAGCGTGGCTAGCGGGAGGCATTGCCTTTACAGGGCTATTAATCACCGCCTATTTATACCCCCAGATAAGCCCTGGTGATTTAGGTGAGGGCGGCATAGTCCGCTACCAGCTCGACTGGATGCCCCAGTATGGATTGAACTTTGTGTTGCGCATGGATGGCTTAGCCTGGCTGTTCTCGATGCTGATTTTAGGCATCGGCATACTGGTGGTTATTTATGCCCGCTACTATATGTCGCCCAACGACCCAGTGCCCCGCTTCTTCTCTTTTTTATTGGCCTTTATGGCCTCAATGCTCGGCGTGGTGCTATCGGGCAACCTGATTCAACTGGTTGTATTTTGGGAGTTAACCAGCCTTACCTCGTTTTTGTTAATTGGCTATTGGCACCACCGTGCGGATGCACGTCGCGGTGCGCGTATGGCGTTTACGGTGACCGCCACAGGGGGCTTATGCCTGTTGGTGGGCGTGCTTATGCTCGGTCATATTGTGGGCAGTTATTCGTTAGATGTAGTGCTGGTATCGGGAGATATTATCCGTGCCCACCCCTGGTACTTACCGACGCTAGTCCTCGTCGCCTTAGGTGCGCTAACCAAAAGCGCCCAGTTCCCGTTCCATTTTTGGCTACCTCACGCCATGGCGGCTCCCACGCCCGTTTCGGCCTTTTTGCACTCGGCCACCATGGTCAAAGCGGGCATCTTTTTATTAATGCGCTTATGGCCTTCGCTTTCGGGCACGCCGGAGTGGACATGGATCATCGGCGGGGCAGGCCTGTGTACACTATTAATTGGCGCCTTTACCGCTATTTTTCAGCATGACCTTAAAGGGTTACTGGCTTACTCGACGATCAGTCATCTAGGGCTGATTACCTTGTTGTTAGGGATTGGCACGCCGCTGGCCATGGTTGCCGCCATCTTCCACACCCTTAACCATGCGACCTTTAAAGCGTCACTGTTTATGTCGGCGGGCATTATCGATCACGAAAGCGGCACCCGTGATATGCGCAAGCTACGCGGGCTCTACAAAGTACTTCCCTATACCGCTACCTTGGCTATCGTAGCCAGTGCGGCCATGGCAGGCGTACCGCTGCTAAACGGCTTTCTTTCAAAAGAAATGTTCTTCGCAGAAGCCTTGGCAGTGGGGTCTGCCCGCAACTGGAGCATGTCAGCGGCGGCGGTGTTAATGGGTATTTTCAGCGTTGCCTACTCGCTGCGCTTCATTTACGTGTTCTTTGGTCCGCTGGCAACGGATTTACCAAAGCAACCTCACGAGCCCCCGCGCTGGATGCGTTTCCCGGTGGAGCTGCTGGTGCTGGGCTGTTTGGTCGTGGGCATCATTCCTGGCTTGAGCGTTGGCCCTTTCCTCAACACAGCGGTGACCTCCGTACTGGGCGAGCAAACGCCCTACTACAGCCTTGCCGTTTGGCACGGCTTTAACTTACCACTGCTAATGAGTGCAATGGCCTTGGTGGGTGGAGTGCTGTTCTATATCTGGCTGCGCACACGTTACGGCTTGATTCAGTCCAGCCGGGTACCTTTTTTACACCACTTTAATGGCAAACAGGCTTATGAGAGCACAATGCTGCGCATCTCCTCTATCGCTGCCGTGCTGGAAAAACTGTTAAGCACCCGACGCATTCAGCCTCAACTGCTGCTGATGATCGTTCTGCTGTTAGTCGTACCGCTATTGATTGTGCGCCCTGTGTCACTGCTAACATTTTCATCTGGCGGGGAGTTCTCGCCGCTCTTCGCGGGTCTTTGGGTGATCGGCGCGATCTGTGCGCTTGCTGCCGCTTGGCAGGCCAAATATCACCGCTTAGCCGCACTAAGCTTGGTTGGTGGTGTTGGTATTGTGGTGAGTATTACCTTCCTATGGCTTTCAGCGCCTGATTTGGCACTGACCCAACTGATGGTGGAAACCGTCACCACGGTGCTGATTCTGCTGGGTCTTCGCTGGCTGCCTGCGCGAAAGACACCGAAAGAGTTGAATATTCGGGCCACGCGACTTTCTTGGCTGCGCCGCTCCCGCGACATGGTGGTGGCCATCATAGCGGGGCTTTGCATGACGATTGTCAGCTATGCGGTGCTAGTGCGTTCTGCTCCGATGGGCGGTATTTCTGAGTTCTTTATGGCCCGGGCGCTCACCGAAGGCGGTGGCAGCAATGTGGTGAATGTGCTGCTGGTCGACTTCCGTAACTTCGACACGTTAGGCGAGGTCGCCGTACTCGCCATTGTGGCGCTGACGGTCTACGCCCTGCTGCGACGCTTCCGCCCAGCCCCTGAAAGCGTGCCTATTCCTGCCCAGCAAACTAACAGCGTTGACCCTGCCGCAGGTCAAACGCCTACTCAGCAAGTGGAACGCGGCTACCTGATGGTGCCCAGCGTTTACCTACGGTTGCTGCTACCCATCATGGTCGTCATTGCTGCGTACTTCTTTATTCGCGGCCATAACCTACCGGGCGGTGGTTTCGTGGCGGGGCTTACCTTTGCCGTGGCGATTATTGTTCAGTATATGCTGGCCGGCACGAGCTGGGTGGAGAGCCATTTACGCTTACAGCCTCACCGCTGGATTTCGTTTGGCATCATAACTGCCTGCGCCACAGGCTTAGGCGCTTGGTGGTTCGGTCACCCCTTCTTAACGACGCATACGGCGCATATAACCTTGCCAGTGTTGGGTGAAATTCACCTGCCCAGCGCGTTTATTTTCGACTTGGGTGTCTTTGGCGTGGTAGTTGGCTCCACCATTCTGATTCTCGTCGCCTTGGCCCACCAATCGGTGCGTAGTCATCGCCTGCCTATCAGCAATGCCACTATCCCCACCGTCGGTAAGGAGGCCAACTGATGGAAGCTGTGATCGCGATTGCCATTGGCATCATGTTTGGCGCTGGTGTTTGGCTAATTCTACGCCCGCGTACATTCCAGGTGATTACTGGGCTGCTGTTGATCTCCTATGCCGTGAACCTGTTTATTTTCATTATGGGACGCCTCTCGATCAATCAGGCCCCCTTAACGCTAGGCGGGGGCGAGATTGACCCTTCGCTATACGCGGACCCGCTGCCACAGGCACTGGTATTGACAGCGATCGTAATTGGCTTCGCAACAACCGCCCTTTATCTCGTTGTGATGATTGGCGCACGCGGTTTAACCGGTACTGACCATGTTGATGGTAAGGAGATGGATAAATGAGCCTATCCTGGGTTCAACACCTTATCCTCGCACCGGTCATAGTCCCCTTACTATGCGGCGCGCTGCTGATCTTGGTAAATGAGCGTCGCCACGAGCGTAAGTTTCTCATTAACTTAATTAGCACTATGTGTTTGTTAGTGATTTCACTAGTGCTGCTCTACCTCTCTGATAGTGAGTACTGGCCTGACGGGATTGGCGTTTACCTTTCCGCCAATTGGGCAGCACCGTTTGGTATTGTGCTGCTAGTAGATCGGCTTACGGCGGTGATGATGCTGCTCACCTCGGTGCTGGCGCTTTCCTCGTTAGTCTTTTCGATGACCCGCTGGAGCCGTATCGGCGTTCACTTTCATTCGCTGTTCCAGTTTCTATTAATGGGTATTAACGGCGCTTTTCTGACCAATGATCTGTTCAACCTGTTCGTCTTCTTCGAGGTGATGCTGGCCGCCTCGTATGGTCTGGTACTACACGGCTACAACACCCGACGTATTCGCGCAGGTATGCAATACATTGTGGTTAACCTGCTGGCATCGTTTTTCTTCTTGATAGGCGTAGCGCTGATTTACGCGACGACCGGCACTTTGAATATGACGGATCTTGCAGCGCGCCTGGATCTTTTGGCGGCGGAGGATTTAGTGCTGCTAAAAGTGGGTATCGTCATTCTAGCGCTGGCGTTTTTGACCAAAAGCGCCATGTGGCCACTGGGCTTCTGGCTACCGACGACCTACTCGGCCGCATCGCCGCCGGTTGCGGCGATGATGGTGCTGATGACCAAAATTGGCGTATATGTATTGCTACGCCTCTGGCTGCTGCTGTTCTCAGAGGGGCCGGCGGCAGGGTTCGGGTTCGACTTATTACTATGGGGCGGGCTCATCACTCTGGCGTTTGGCAGTATCGGCCTGCTGGCCAGCCAAGAGCCAGGGCGCATGGCCGGGTATGCGGCGGTCATTTCTTCCGGCACGCTGCTGGCAGCAGTGGGCTATGGGCAACCTGAGCTAATCAACATTGCACTCTTTTATCTGATTAGCTCAACCCTGGCAGTCGCTGCCTTCTTGCTGCTCATTGAGTTGATTGAGCGGATCAGAACCCCCGGAGCAGCCATGCTAGCGCTGACCATGGAAGCGTTTGCTGTGGAGGATAAGCCAGGCGAGCCGGTGGGGGTGCCCATTCCAGGCGCGTTGGCTTTTTTAGGCTTGGCGTTTGCGGGTTGTGCGCTAGTGATCACTGGCCTGCCGCCTCTTTCAGGCTTCATCTCCAAGTTTGGCTTGATGCACACGCTGCTCAACCCAGCAGAGATGACGACCAGTATGGTGACCTGGTTACTGTTAACGTTAGTGGTGCTTTCAGGCTTCGCGGGCATTATTTCGCTAATGCGTTTTGGTGTGCGTACCTTTTGGGCCACCAACAACCCATCGCCGCCCCATTTGCAGCGTTCTGAAGTGGCCCCCATCACCGCGCTACTGGTGCTGTGTGTCATATTGACGGCTCAAGCAGGCCCTACGTTGGCCTATCTGGAGCGCAGCGCCGAGCCACTTCATCAGCCCGGCCTATACATCGATAGGATTGCCTCCGAGCCAGTGATTACCCGAGAGCCAATATTTACCCAAGAACCAGTGTCTAGAGAACCATTGAGAGAAAGCCTATGAGCCTTCAACGCTGGCTACCTTCGCCGCTGCTATCCCTTGCGCTGCTGGTTATGTGGCTACTGCTCAACGAGAGCGTGGCACCGGGCCAAATAGTGTTGGGCGGGCTGCTTGCTATTGCAGCGCCATTGTTAACCAGGCCGTTGCGTCCCCTGGCGCCAGTGCCATTTAGAAAGCCTGTGGTGTTGGCGCGCCTGCTTACCATGGCGTTAATTGAGATTATTCGCTCCTGCTTTAATGTCAGCCGCATCATCCTGTTCGCTAAGCCCAAAGGCCTTAATTCGCAGTTCATCCGAGTACCGCTTGATTTGCAGCACCCTCACGGTTTGGCCCTGCTCTCGTGCTTGATTAATTCAACCCCGGGCACCGTATGGGTAGAGATTCTGCCCGGTTCCCATGATTTGGCGTTGCATGTTTTTGACCTCCACGATGATCAGTGGTGGGTCGATACCATCAAGACACGCTACGAGAAACCATTGATCGAGATTTTCGATCATGTATAGGAGCGCGCGCCTGTGACGACCATTTTATCGCTAACTATCAACTTCACACTGCTGTGTATCATTCTTGCGATGATCCTCTGCATGGTGCGCCTGCTGATCGGCCCCGCCGCCCAAGACCGCGTACTCGCGCTAGATACCCTATGGATGTGCGCCATGCTGCTAGCTCTCGCCCTGGGCATTCGGTTCGGTAACTTGATCTATTTTGAAGCGGCCATGCTGATCGCCTTAACCGGGTTCGTCTCTACGGTAGCGCTTACCAAATTTTTGATGCGCGGCGAGGTGATCGAATGAGCCCTGAATTAGATAGTCTACCGGTATGGATCAGCCTGCCCGTCACGTTACTGCTTTTGCTAGGCAGCCTTATTGTGCTGATAGGCGCCATAGGATTGGTGCGCTTGCCGCACTTTTATCAGCGTATCCACGGCCCTGCCATTACGGTCACGCTAGGCGCTGGCTGTATGCTAATCGCTTCAATGCTGTTCTTTACCGCGCTGCAGTCACGCCTGGTGATCCATGAGCTACTAATCACCGCGTTTATTCTGCTAACCGCCCCGGTGGTTGCCATGCTGTTAATGCGCACAGCGGTCTACCGTGACCTTCGCGCCCGTCGGCGCGAAAGTGAGACAGAATCCAACGAGGTTTATCCCTTCTCATCGGATGATTAAAAGAGGCTATCGGCTGATGCTATGCAGGGGTGTGGAGTAGTACGGCACTCAACGCCCTTTTCAATATCACCCCTTGCGCTCAATATCCACATCGCTGGCGTGGGTGAAGTCATCAAGTGCCATCATATGGCCGAGCTTGCCCGCTTTGGTGGAGAGATAGTGCTCATTGTGGGGGTTCAGGCCGGTGGTGATCGGCAGGCGCTCGACGACATTTACACCGTCGCGGGTGAGGGCATCCACCTTGCGCGGATTGTTGGTCATTAATTTTAGAGACGTTATGCCCAGATGATTGAGCATGGGCACGCATAGGTCGTAACGACGCATATCAGCGCCAAAGCCAAGCTGCTCGTTGGCTTCCACCGTATCGGCACCTTGATCCTGCAGATTATAAGCGCGGATTTTGTTTAACAGGCCAATGCCACGCCCTTCTTGGCGCAGATAAAACAGCACGCCGCGGCCCTCTTCCGCAATGCGCTTAAGCGCTTCTTGCAGTTGGTAGCCACAGTCGCAGCGCATCGAAAATAGCGCATCGCCGGTTAAGCACTCCGAATGCACCCGCCCCAATACTGGCTCGTCACCGGTCACATCACCCAGCGTTAGGGCGATATGATCTTTGCCAGTAGCCTCATCTTCGAAGCCATGCATAGTGAATGTTGCCCAGGGCGTGGGCAGCCGGGAAGCGGCTATGAAGCGAATGGTCACAGGTTACCTCGCTGATTAACCAAACCAGTCAACCAAACTAGTTGGCAAAGTGGGCAGCTATTCTACCAGGAAGCGGCGCGCGCCTCACTGTGGCGATGCGGCAAAATTTGGTTAATTAGGTGAGAAAAATTGGCGGGGTGCGACGATTTTTGCCACCGAGTACGCCGCCCTGGGGCTTATCTTCAAGTACAATTGCCCGCATACGCTGTTTAAATACCTATTTACATACTATTCCGCCTACGGTTCACAGTACGATGCGGGCAAATTTCTTAAGAGTAGGTGTCTATGACCACACCATTGCAAAATGATCGTTTTCTTCGTGCACTCGCGCGCCAGCCCGTGGACCGCACGCCGGTATGGATGATGCGCCAAGCAGGCCGCTACCTGCCAGAGTACCGCGCCAGCCGTGCCGATGCAGGCAGCTTTATGGATCTGTGTCGCAACCACGACTTAGCCTGCGAAGTCACCCTCCAGCCGTTGGAACGCTACCCGCTGGATGCGGCGATTCTATTCTCGGATATTTTGACCATTCCAGATGCAATGGGGCTGGGGCTCTATTTTGAAACTGGCGAAGGTCCTAAATTTCGCAAAACCGTGCGCACACCTGAAGAAGTAGCTGCACTGAGCATGCCCGATGCTGAGCGCGATTTGGATTACGTGATGCGGGCAGTGTCGACCATTCGCCGCGAATTGAATGGCCGCATGCCGCTGATTGGTTTCTCTGGCAGCCCCTGGACGTTAGCCACTTACATGGTTGAGGGCGGTTCAAGCAAAGACTTCCGCCACCTTAAAACCATGCTTTACGATACGCCGGATACCATGCACCAGTTGCTGGACACCCTAGCGCATGCAGTAACTGACTACTTGAATGCCCAAATTCGCGCTGGCGCTCAGGCGGTACAGATTTTTGATACCTGGGGCGGCGCACTCTCTACGCCAGCGTATCTTGAGTTCTCACTGCGCTATATGGAGCAGATCGTTTCTGGACTGATCCGCGAACACGACGGACGTCGCGTACCGGTCATTCTGTTTACCAAAAATGGCGGCCAGTGGCTTGAGCATATCGCCTGCGCCGGTGCTGATGCACTAGGCATTGATTGGTCTACCGAGCTTTCTAATGCCCGCGCCCGCGTTGGTCATAAAGTCGCCCTGCAGGGCAACCTTGACCCCAACGTGCTATTTGCGCGCCCCTCGGCTATCCGCGCCGAAGTGGCCCGCGTGCTGGAAAGCTACGGCCACGGTCCTGGCCACGTGTTTAACCTGGGCCACGGTATCAGCCAGTTCACTAACCCGGATAACGTCACCGCCTTTATGGAAGCGTTGCACGAGCTAAGCCCGCAGTACCATCGGGATATCCCTACCCAACCCAACACTTCACCCTCAGGAGCCAATTGATGAGCGAATTACGCGACGACCAGTGGTTTACCGAAGTCTTTGATAGCCACGGCAGCGCTTTCTCGCTGAAGATTTCTGAAAAGCTGCTGGATGTACAAAGCCAATACCAACACCTGGAAGTCTATGCCACCGAGACTTACGGCAACCTGATGGTGCTGGATGGCTGCGTGATGCTGACCGATCGCGATAATTTTCTTTATCACGAAATGATTGCCCACCCGGCGCTGTTTACCCATCAAGACCCTAAACGGGTGGTGATTATCGGTGGTGGTGACTGCGGTACCTTGAAAGAAGTGCTGCGCCACCCAGGCGTTGAAAAAGTCACTCAGATTGATATCGACGAAGAAGTCACTAAGGCATCTGAGCGTTTCTTCCCGACGCTGGTGGAATCGAATAACGATCCGCGCGCTGAATTACTGTTCGCCGATGGCGTCAAGTGGGTAGACGATGCACCGGATGAGAGCATTGATGTACTAATTATTGACTCCACCGACCCAGTGGGGCCTGCGGAAGGGCTGTTTAAAACCGATTTTTTAAAGCGCTGCCACCGTATTTTGAAAAGCGGCGGAGTAATGGTGCAGCAGAGCGAATCTCCGCTCTACCATAGTGGTTCAATCATTCGTGAGCTGCGCAACGATATGCAGGAAGCCGGTTTTGACAGTGTTGCCACGCTGCCCTTCCCCCAGCCGGTTTACCCTTCAGGCTGGTGGAGTGTCACGCTGGCGGGCAAAGGCACTGACGTTACTACCTTCCGCGAGCAGGCCGCCGCTAATCACACATTGCCGCTTGAGTACTATAGCGTAGAAGCACATCGCGGTGCTCTGGTTCTGCCGCCGTTTATGCGTAAAGCCTTCGCAGTCAAATAGTGGCGCTTCAATAGCGACCATTTCTGTCACCGCTCACCACACTTTGCCCTACAACGGTGCAACGTGTGGTGGGCGGTATCATTTTTTTGCACCTAGACGTTCGTCTCGAATTCGTTGAGTAGCGTTGAAAAGCGCTGAATTAACGCATGTACCCTTGTTGGCATCTTCCTTGCTAGGTTTAGTTACATGCTACGGCATGCGTGATTCTGTGAGTTCAGGATATCAATTAATTCGAGGGGAACTACATGTTCAACAAAAAACACCTAGCGCTACTGGTATCTGCTGGTTCAATTACCTTGGCGGGCGCAACAACCGCACAGGCTGACACCTTGGAAGATACCGTAAACCGTGGTGCGGTTCAGTGTGGTGTGAGCGATGGCCTACCAGGCTTCTCTGCCCCTGACGACGACGGTAACTGGCAGGGATTGGACGTTGATGTATGCCGTGCAGTTGCTGCAGCCGTGCTTGGCGATGCCGATGCTGTTAACTACATTTCCCTCAACGCTGTTGAGCGTTTTACCGCCCTCCAGTCAGGTGAAGTAGATGTACTGTCACGTAACACCACCTGGACCACTACCCGCGATACCACCCTGGGCCTGAACTTCACCGGCGTTAACTTTTACGACGGACAGGGCTTCATGGTTTCTCGTGATCTAGGCATTTCCAGTGCTGACGAGCTTGATGGCGCGTCTATCTGTATCCAGTCCGGTACGACCACTGAATTGAACTTGGCTGACTACTTCCGTGCTAACGACATGGAGTTCGACCCGATTGTATTTGATACCTCTGAGCAAACCGTGGGTGGCTACCAAGCCGGCCGCTGTGACGTTCTGACCTCTGATACCTCTCAGTTGGCCGCGCTGCGTATTCAGTTAGATGATCCTGAAGCTTCCGTTATTTTGACTGACGTTATCTCCAAAGAGCCGCTGGGCCCTGTGGTTCGTCAAGGTGATGACCTTTGGTTCAACATCGTGAAGTGGTCTTTGTTCGCGATGATTAACGCAGAAGAGTATGGCGTAACTAGCGAAAACGCTGAAGAAATGCTCGACTCAGAAAACCCTGACATTGCTCGCCTGCTTGGCCAAGACGGCAACTACGGCGAAGGCATGGGCCTTGAAGCTGACTGGGCTTACAACATTGTTAGCCAAGTTGGTAACTACGCTGAAAGCTTCGAGCGTAACGTAGGTATGGACTCACCGCTTGAAATTGAACGTGGTGTTAACGCCCTGTGGAACGACGGTGGCTTCCAGTACGCTCCCCCGATTCGCTAAGCGTCTCGCTTGACCCCGGCCCGCCCCCTTTTTAGCTAAAGGCCATGGCGGGCCATCTGATTGACCTTGCGTGCAGCGGAGACGCCATCAATGTCTGTAAGACCCAACATTCGCCCCGCCGGCCACAAGCCGCCGTTCTGGCGAGACCGCGCTAAACGCGCACTTATTTTTCAGCTCATTTTAGTCGCCGTTGTTGCGGCTTTCCTGATCTACATTATCGGCAATACTCAAGACAACCTGAATGCCCGCGGTATCACCACCGGCTTTAGCTTCTTAAATAACACAGCTGGCTTTGGTATTGGTCAAACCTTAATCGAGTACTCCTCCCGAAGCAGCTATGGCCGTACGTTCATCATTGGTTTGCTCAACACGCTGCTGGTGGGTGGGTTAGGCGTATTAGCAGCCTCTATTATCGGTTTCATTGTAGGTATTGCGCGGCTATCGCCCAACTGGCTGATTGCTAAGCTGGCAAATGCCTATATCGAAACGTTTCGTAATATCCCACTGCTGCTGCAGATTTTCTTCTGGTATTTCGCGGTTCTGCGCACACTCCCCAGTGCCCGGGATAGTATGGCGTTTGGTGAAGTCATCTTTCTGAATGTTCGTGGGTTGTTCTTACCTGAACCGCTGTTTGAGTCGGGCTTTGGTCTGATTCCCGCGACGCTGATTGCCGCCATCATTGCCAGTATTGCGCTGATTATCTGGAACAAACGACGCCATGAAGCTACCGGCAAGCGCCTGCCTGCAGGCTGGATTTCATTAGCGTTGATTATTGGTCTCCCTATGCTGGTATTGGTGGCCACTGGCGTCCCCATTACGTGGGATGTACCGGAACTTCGCGGTTTTAATTTCCGTGGCGGCATTACTATTATTCCGGAATTTCTAGCCCTGTGGTTGGCGCTCTCCATCTATACCGCATCGTTTATTGCAGAAATTGTGCGCTCAGGTATCCAGGCTATTCCTCATGGTCAAACGGAAGCCGCACAAGCATTGAGCCTGCCGCGCAAGCTGGTGCTACGGTTAGTGGTGATTCCTCAAGCCATGCGCGTCATCATTCCGCCGCTCACTAGCCAATATCTCAACTTGATTAAAAACTCGTCATTGGCCACCGCCATCGGCTACCCGGACCTTGTCTCGGTATTTGCCGGCACCACTCTCAACCAAACCGGTCAGGCAATCGAAGTTATTGCGATGACCATGGCGGTTTATCTGATCATCAGCTTGCTGGTGTCCATGTTCATGAACTGGTTCAACGCTCGCGTTGCGCTGGTCGAACGCTAAGCCGGAGGCGACCCAATGATTCACAATACAGAAGTGATTCCCGCACAACCGGCTCCTAAAGGCACCATTGGCCCGATTGCCTGGTTACGTGGCAACTTGTTTAACGGCCCTATCAATAGCTTGTTCACGCTGCTGGGCCTGTATGTGCTGTATCTGCTGGTGGTACCTACGATTCAGTGGGCATTTATTGATGCCGACTGGGTAGGTACCAGCCGCGAAGATTGTTCCCGGGTAGGTGCCTGCTGGGTATTTGTAAACGCGCGGTTCAATCAGTTTATGTACGGGCTCTA
>JAMCZP010000125.1 GCA_023485185.1 Gammaproteobacteria bacterium | reverse complement strand
TGAGCAACCACGGTGTAAAAGATGTCATATACCCAGCTCGCAATTTAGTATTCTTAAGCATGCGACAAGAGGACATGACCTTCCATAAAAAGTCTGTAAAAAAAGTCAGCCATTTAAAGAATTATTCATTTGAACAAGCTACTACCCCTAGCCAAATGTTCTCTTGTCAGGGGTAGAGTGAGTGTCACAGGCGTCGGATAGATACTAAACAACTATTTTGTAGTAAAATTACATGATTTATTGCGAGCAAAGCCTACAGTAAGGTAAATTTTAGGTAATCTAACGACATGTGGTTGATTAATTACAAATAGGAGCAACGATGAGCCAGTCCAATGCTTCCCAGGGTAGCCCCCTTGGTGACCCCGAGCACGCCATTGATCTAGCGTTATTCGGTGCGCTGGGTGATCTTGCCATGCGTAAGCTGTTCCCAGCCTTGTATCATCTTGACCGTGAAGGCTTAATGCCGGAAAACACGCGTATTATGGGGCTGGCTCGCCAAGAGCATGATGTTGCGTCATTTAGAAAGCTAGTTAACGCCGCGCTGCAAAAACGGCTGAAAAACGATGAACAGGACAAAGAGAGCCTAGAACGCTTTCTTAATCGCCTCGACTACCTGCAGCTCGATTTTTCTAAGGCCGATGGTTTTGCGGCGATTCGGGAGTGGCGGGAAGGATCGTCACAACCCATGGTGGTTTATCTATCGGTTGCGGCACGTATATACGGGGATATATGCCGCCACCTTCAGGCCAGTGGCAGCGTAGATGATCAGTCACGCGTCGTGGTTGAAAAGCCCATTGGCTATAACTTAGCGTCCTCCAAAGAGATTAACGATGCGATTGGTGACGTGTTTCCCGAGTCGCGGATTTACCGTATTGACCACTATTTAGGTAAAGAGACCGTTCAAAACCTGATTGCACTGCGTTTTGCCAACCCGCTCTTTGGCACCCAGTGGAACCAGAACAATATCTCTCATGTGGAGATTACGGTTGCTGAGAAGGTCGGTATAGAAGGGCGCTGGGGCTACTTCGATGAAGCGGGCCAGCTGCGCGATATGGTGCAAAACCATTTGCTCCAGCTGCTGTGTCTGATTGCAATGGATCCACCTTCCAATCTTGATGCCGATGCGATTCGCGACGAGAAAGTAAAAGTACTCAAAGCACTCAAGCCTTTTGTGGGCGAAGCATTAGGGCGAGATGTAGTACGTGGTCAATATATCGCAGGTAATAGCGATGGCCAGTCTGTACCTGGTTACTTGGAAGAAGAGGGAGCCAATACCCAAAGCCAAACCGAAACCTTTGTGGCCATGAAAACCGAAGTGGCTAACTGGCGCTGGGCAGGCGTGCCTTTCTACCTGCGTACAGGCAAGCGGATGCCCGAAAAACTTTCGCAGATTGTTATCCATTTCCGCCAGCAGCCGCACTATATTTTCGACCCAGATCAGCGCGGCATTGCCTCGAACAAGCTGATTATTCGTTTGCAGCCTGAAGAGGGCATCGCCCTGCAAGTGCTAACCAAAGATAGCGGCCTGGATAAAGGCATGCGTCTACGCCCTGGTCCGCTGCATTTAGACTTTAATAGCGCCTTCCCAAAATCGCGGATACCCGATGCTTACGAGCGCTTGCTGCTAGAAGTAATGAAAGGGCAGCAGTACCTGTTCGTTCGCCGTGATGAAATCGAACACGCCTGGCGCTGGTGTGACCAACTGATTGATGGCTGGAAAAAACGCGATACCCCTCCGCGTCGTTATCCTGCGGGCTCTTGGGGGCCTGTCGCATCCATTGCCATGATTACCCAGGATGGCCGCAGCTGGTACGAGGATTATTAAAATGAGCGAAGCACGCCAACAGCTGGCCGAGCAGCTCGCAGAAGCAGTTGCCCAGGCCCTAAATGAAGACCTAAGTCATCAAGAACGCGCACTGTTAATTGTCTCTGGGGGATCCACGCCGGTACCCTTTTTCCAAGCGCTGGCGGCAAAACCGCTAGCTTGGGAGCGCATTGACGTAACGCTTGCCGACGAGCGCTGGGTAGGTGAGCAGAGCAACGATAGCAATGCAAAATTAGTCCGTGAGCATCTTATTCAGGGTGCTGCGGCTGTGGCTAATTTTATACCGTTAACTTGCGATGCTGCGACGCCAGAAGAGGGCGTAGAAGAAGTTGCCAAGCAGACGGCAGCACTCACTTGGCCTGCCAGCGTCGTTATTTTGGGGATGGGCGGTGATGGGCATACAGCATCACTTTTTCCCGATAGCCCCGAACTAACGCTTGCGCTAGCGACAGATGAGCTATTGGTGGCGGTAAGAACGCCAAGCCAGCCACAGCCGCGAATTACCTTCTCGGCGGATCGCTTACACCAATCGCGTCGCCATTTTCTGCACATAACCGGCGAAGATAAGCGCGCGGTGTTGGCAAAAGCCTTAAACGGCGACGATGTACGTCAATTGCCGATCCGGGCTTTTTTATCCTGCCCACTGGCGATTTATTGGGCGCCCTAGTCCTTAAAGTTCACATTAGGCCAATAATAATTTTCTTGGAGACACACGATGAGTATTGATAAACAGCTTCCCTCTACGCGCACCGCAGAACTTGACAGCATCTGTTTAAAAGCCGAAGTGATTCCGGTCATTACCGTTGAGCGTTTGGAAGATGCCGTGCCATTGGGTCGTGCTTTGGTAGAGGGCGGGTTAACCGTTTTGGAAATTACCTTACGTACCGACTGCGCTCTTGAAGCTGTTAAACGTATGCGCGAGGCGTTGCCGGGTGCCAGTATTGGTGTAGGCACCGTACTGACGCCAGCGCAGTATCGGCAGGCCGAGCAAGTTGGCGCTGATTTTGTGGTAACGCCAGGGGCAACGGATGCGCTCTATCGCTATGGCGTTGAAAGCCCTGTGCCCATGCTGCCAGGCGTTTCGACTATTTCGGAGCTGATGACAGGCTGGCAGTACGGCTACCGTCGCTTTAAGTTCTTCCCGGCAGAATCCAGCGGTGGTGCAAAGGCGATTAAAGCGTTTGGTGCACCGATTCCTGAGGCACGCTTTTGCCCAACGGGGGGTATCACGGTAGATAACGCCGATGAGTACTTATCATTACCTAACGTTATGTGCGTGGGTGGTTCCTGGTTAACACCGAAAGCTATGGTGGAAGCAGAAGATTGGGATGGAATTCGTGAACTAGCCCGTCAGGCCGCCGAGCGTTTTCACCACTAAAATCGTTAATCAATGCAGGCATTGAGCAGTAAGCACTAGCCCCGGCTATGTTTTTAAACGCTTGTTTAAGATCATAACTGGGGCTTTTTTATAGCGAATTCTTAGGATTCGCGTATTGTAGCCGGCTGCGTAAGACCAAAGGCTTATAACTAAGTTATATTCAGCTCGTCTAAAATGACAGGGCGATATGTCTGACATTTTAAAGTTCGCGCATACACCCGCATGCGTGCCACACATAACGATTAACTTGTAGCGATTAAGAGGTGAGTCAATATGCATGCGTTGACCCTGGCGTCATTTCTGTTTTTTACAGGGCTTGTCGCCTTCATCACTTGGCGAATCACTCGCCGGGATGATCACTCAAGCACCAGTGGTTACTTTCTAGCAGGGCGCACGCTCACCTTCCCGTTGATCGCGGGCTCACTACTGATGACCAACCTTTCCACCGAGCAAATGGTGGGGCTAAACGGGGCTGCGTTTACCGATGGCTTGAGTGTAATGGCCTGGGAAGTCGTCGCGGTTATCGCGCTGGTGGCGTTGGCACTATTCTTCCTGCCGCGTTTTTTGAAAAGTGGCATTGCCACGCTCCCACAACTGCTTGAAATTCGTTTCGATAAAGACACTCAGCTCATCACCAACATTATTTTTCTGTTGGCGTATGCGGTGATTCTGTTGCCGATTATTCTCTACTCGGGGGCGATAGGCTTACAGGGCATGCTTGATCTGCCGGGCCTAACCGGGATTGAGTCTTCATCAACGCTGCTTTGGCTGACGGTATGGATCGTCGGCATTATCGGCTCAATTTATGCCTTGTTTGGTGGTCTACGCACGGTTGCGATCTCCGATACGCTCAACGGCGTTGGCCTATTGATCGGTGGTTTTGTGATCGTTTATTTCGGGCTACAGGCGGTGAGTGGTGGTACGGGGGTGATGGAAGGTTGGAGCATTCTTAAAGAGAGCGATCCAGAAAAGCTGAATTCTATTGGTAGCTCTGACCAGCAGGTGCCGTTCTTTACCCTGTTTACCGGGGTGTTCCTGATTAACTTGTTTTACTGGAGCACCAACCAGCAGATTATTCAGCGCACCTTTGCGGCAAAGAACCTTGCCGAAGGCCAGAAGGGCGTTCTACTGACCGGCCTATTCAAGCTACTGGGCCCTTTGTACCTCGTGCTACCGGGGATCATTGCTTATCACCTCTATGCTGATCAGGGTGTGCGCGCCGATGAAGCTTACGGTCACTTGGTGTTTAACGTATTGCCGCCGTATTTAACCGGGTTTTTCGCTGCGGTGATGGTCGGTGCAATTCTGTCGTCGTTTAACTCAGCGCTTAACAGCACCACCACGATTTTTAGTCTGGGCATCTATAAAGGTGTGCTGAACAAAGAAGCGACGGAAGAGCAGGTGGTTAAATCAGGTAAGGTGTTTGGCTGGATCATGGCCATCATTACCATGATTATCGCGCCGTTGCTGGCAGGCCAGGAAAGCCTGTTTGGTTATCTACAGAAGATGAACGCGATCTACTTTATTCCCATTCTGGCGGTAGTTATCGTTGGCTTATTAACCAAGCGTGTTCCGCCAATGGCCGCCAAAATAGCCTTGGTCGGCGGCTGTTTACTGATTGCAGCGGGTTACTTTGTACCGCCGTTCACTCTGCTTCCCCAGGTTATGCACGAGTTCCACTTTGTAGCGCTAGTGTTTGTGCTGCTGGTAGTGATGATGCTGATTATTGGTAAGCTGCGCCCACGTGAGACAGATTGGGTTCAGCAGGATACAGGCGATGTGGATCTGACTCCTTGGAAAGGCGCAGTTCCCGCCGGTATCGTTTTGGTGGTGTTGGTGATCGTGATGTATATAAGCTTTGCTGGTTAAGCTGGGAATATTATCGAGAACGAGGCCGTGTCGTTGCGAGGAGCGCAGCGACACGGCAATCTCAACTTTCGGTGGCAGATACCTCGAGATTGCTTCGCTTCACTCGCAATGACAGGGGGCAGCTTGGGGTAGTGAGACAACAAAACTACTCTAGGCGCAACAATGGCTCGGCTAATCCTGCTATGTCGGTTTCGACCACATAAAGCGAGCCTGCAGTAGGCTCTTGAGCTAGCTGTTCAGCACTAAACCCTTCTTGTGCCGTAGTGATATACATCGATTTAAGCTCAGGGCCAGCAAATGCCGGGCAGGAGGGCTGGCTGACCGGCAGCTCCACACAACCAATGATTTGGCCATTGTGATTCAAACGCACGACCTGTCCTGCTCCCCAAAGTGCTAACCATAGGCAGCCTTCGCTATCGACAACCGCGCCATCGGGGTTGCCTTGGGTACTGGAAAAATCTGCCCAGGGCGTTGGTTCGCCTTGAGGCCAGCCGTCGCTGTCTAACGCCCAGCGCATCACCACGCCGGTAGCGGTGTCGGTGAACCATGCAAACTCGCCATTTTCAGAAAAGCAGATGGCATTGGGAATGGTTAAACCTGAGCGTAAAAGAGTGAGCTTACCGCGCTGCAGACGGTAAAGGCTGCCAGCGCCTTTTTCGGCTTTTTTCCCCATGGAGGAAAGCCACAGGCTGCCATGGCGATCAATCCGGGCGTCGTTGCTACGGGTGATCGGATTATCGGTTTCGAAATCGCAGAACCTTTCAACAACGTTGTTAACCGGGTCAAAACGGCTTAAGCGATCCTCGCCAACAAGTAGCAGGCCGCCCCCTTCAAGCGGTGCGGCGAGGGATACCATATGATCAAGCGGATACTGTCCGCTTTCGCCGCTGGAGGGGCATAACCAATGCAGCTGTTTTTCGAGAATATTGCACCAATAGAGGCGCTGGCTGTTGGCCTCCCACTGCGGGCCTTCGCCCAGCATGCAGCGGCAATCGATCGCTAATTCGGCCCGCCACGTTGAAACACTCATATCTGCAGTCATTGTAATTGGCTCTCCTTATTGTTCTCCTGCTTCCCAGGCATCAACCAATGCCTGTGCTTGTTTCGCTACCTGAGAAGCGTTTTGTCCGGGTTTATAGAGTGCACTGCCAAGCCCAGCGCCATCGATACCAGCGGCACGCCACTCAGCAAAGTTAACGACACCTACGCCGCCTACGGCATATAAAAGTGTCCCACTAGGCAGTACCGCACGTACCGCTTTCATACCTTCTAAACCGACCTGTACCGCAGGAAAAAGCTTAAGCCCGGTGGCGCCAGCATCAAGTGCATCGAAGGCTTCTGAAGGCGTCACTATACCCGGCCAACTCGCCATTCCAAGCTTGTGCGTTTCTTCAATCACCGCTGGCCGACAGTTAGGCGAAACGATTAAGCGTCCCCCGGCGGCGTAGACATCGCGCACCTGAGCGGGCGTGAGTACCGTGCCTGCTCCAATCACCGCACGCTCGCCAAAAGTGTCCACTAGGCGGCGAATGCTTTCCAGTGGTTTTGGGGAGTTAAGTGGTACTTCAATTTGGCTAATGCCGGAAGAGAGCACTGCCTCGGCTATATCAATCACTTCATCAGGTGTCACACCGCGTAAAATACCGATCAGAGGCAGCGTCATAGGATAATTCTCCATACAAGGGTCGCAGTATTAAGCCTTAAGCGCTTGGTAGGCGAGCCGAAGACCGGCCAGCACAGCCGCATCACCATCCACTTGCTGCGCCTGAAAGCCAATCGAGTTCAACGCTAATTGGTAGCGATGGCAAAGCGCTTTATTGCCAATTAAAGTGATGGGCTTATTCGTAGCGTGGTTTTTGCACGCATCAGCAAGCTCCAGGCCGATGGTGAGCCCTGAAAGCCGCGCGGCAAGCACCGCACCGCGTGCCTGACCGGAAGGTAGACGGCCATCCAGTAAGTCTTGAGCACGTAAGCCAAATAGACGGTTGCTAAAAGTTTCAGGCGCTTCGTTAATTTCATTTACTGCCGATGTAAAAGCATCCCGGCAGGCGGAGTCGTTTAGGTCATCGTTGACCACTGAATGCTTGAGCACCGATTGATTTGCCAGTAGTTGGTATAGCTCTCCGGTGAGATAGGTCGCAAAATGGGTGACTGCCCCGGTTTCAAGCGTTGCCCACTTGGCATGGGTGCCAGGCAGGCAAGCCAAGCTAGAAAAGTTAGCCGTATCGGCGGCGACCAAGCCCGCCAGTTGCGTCTCTTCACCGCGCATAACATCGAAGTGGCTAGCGGGGCTGCGCGTTTGGCTTAACCCAGGCAGCAGATAAACACGCAGCTGATGACTCGTAAGCGCAGGCTTTACGGCGCCTTGGCTGAGTTGATCAAGTTGTGTAGGAACCGGCAAATAGGCGGCTTCTAGCCAGCCCTGTCGGGCCCCTGCCATACCGCACACCATGACACTGATCTGACCAGTAGCGGGTAACCAGTCTCCAACTAGCCGCAGCAGCTCGGCTTCGTACTGTTTAGGATTAAGCGATAGCATGCCCTTATCGCTGCTGGCTTGAGCAATAACGTTATCGTGTTTATCCAATCCCCAGGCACGCAGGTTACTAGAGCCCCAGTCCACGGCAACCCATGCCAGCTGAGCCGCTGAGTTAGGCGCTTCATTTATCACGGTCGATTTCATGGCTTACCACTCCGCAATAGAGCCATCTTCATGGGTCCAGACCGGGTTGCGCCAGCGGTGGCCCACTTTAGCGCGCTCTTCAACGAATGCTTCATTGATCTCAACGCCAAGGCCCGGACCTTGAGGAATGGCACAGAAGCCATCTTCAATGGCGAGAGCGGATTTATCGACGAGATAGTCGAGGACATCGTTGCCCTGGTTATAGTGAATCCCGATACTCTGCTCTTGAATGAAGGCGTTGTGACTTACCGCATCCAACTGCAGCGACGCGGCCAGGGTCAGCGGGCCAAGCGGGCAGTGGGGCGCCAGAGCGACATCGTAAGCCGATGCCAGAGCGGCAATTTTGAGGCCTTCGCTGATGCCGCCGCAGTGGGAAATATCCGGCTGGATAATATCGATCATGCCATCGGCCAGCAGGTCGCGGAACTGAAAGCGCGTATGCAAACGCTCGCCAGTCGCCAACGGGTAGCCCAGGCCGCCTGCGATATCTTTCAAGCAGGGTAGGTGCTCTGGGGCAACCGGTTCTTCCACAAACATCGGGTGGAAGGGTTCAAGCTCACGCAGCAGCGCTTTGGCCATGGGGCGATGTACGCGGCCATGGAAGTCGATACCAATACCGACATCAGGACCAACGGCGTCGCGGGCTTCAGCAACGCGAGCCACGGCTTCATCGACCTTGCGATGAGAGTCAACGATCTGCATTTCGGGGGTGCCGTTCATTTTGAAGGCAGTAAAGCCTTTCTCGACCAGCGCTTTCGCGCCAGCGCCCACATCGCTTGGCCGGTCGCCGCCGGTCCATGCGTACATGCGCATCTTGTCGCGCACGGCACCGCCTAATAGTTGGTGAACGGGCACACCCAGATCGCGACCTTTAAGATCCCATAACGCCTGGTCAATCCCAGCAATGGCGCTCATCAAAATCGGCCCGCCACGATAAAAGCCGGCGCGATACATCATGTTCCAGAGGTGCTCAATACGATGCGGATCCTGACCGATCAAGTAATCGGAAAGCTCGTGCACGGCGGCTTCAACGGTCGCGGCGCGGCCCTCAACTACCGGCTCACCCCAGCCATAGCAGCCTTCATCAGTTTCGATTTTGAGAAACAGCCAGCGTGGGGGGACTTGCCAGGTCTTGAGTTTGGTAATTTTCATTTATCCAATCCTTGTTAATTAACGATGCCAAGATCGATAGCAGTGCGTCGCAAAACTTCTCTAGCGGCTTTTTCTGCGCTGCTGGCATCTCGACTACGGATGGCATCAAGCACTTGGCGATGGCGCGCTAAACTGTCGTCTAGCGTGTCCGTGCGATGCTGTGAACGGTGAATAAGCGCCATAATGGATGGGCGCAGTAGATGCCCCATTTGGCGCCAGACTAAATTATGGCTTGCCCGGTAAGTGGCATCGTGAAAAGCTACATCGTATTCGGCATGCTCGGCGCGGGTCTCAATATTGCCCGCGGTTTGTGTCATCCCTTCAAACGCTATTTCTAAGCGCTGTAGATCCTCAGCCTCCGCTGCCTGGGCAGCTAACCCGGCCACGACGGGCTCAGCAGAGTATCGAAAAGCATAAATAGCTCGTACCAATTGAGGGTCAAGGTTGATCAAGCCGCTCATCCATTCGCTCATTAGCGGGTCTAGCAAATGCCAATCACCCATTTCACGAACCAGCGTACCGCGACCAGCCACCCGCTCAAGTAATCCGGCGGCAGTGAGGCTGGTAAGCGCATTGCGCACTTGGTTACGGCTAACGGCAAAGTGGCTGCCAATATCTAACTCGCGAGGAAAAATATCGCCCGGTTGCCAGTGGCCTGCTAGTAGTGCTTGAGCGAGTAATCGCGCTAAGTTACCTGCACCACCTTGATGGGATGGAAGCGTGTCCAGGCTCATTGAGCTTCTCTTATTAGCTTATCGTTGAGCGTAGTCTAGTAAATGTCTGACATTTAAACAAGCAAGCTAATATAGACTTAAGTACTGGTTTTGAACGTATTATTGCAAAGCTTTGAACGCAAAATAGCGCGCTGGTGCAGGCGCGCTATTTTGCATGTGGGGCTCATGGAAGGGTGCTGTATTGCTACCTAAAAGCAATGTCCGCACGTGTCGGTAGGGCCGCGTAGGCCCCAGGACGAGTGACGGCATGGGCGCCGCAACGGCAGGCGGTCTCTACTGCACGGTAGAGAAAATCGGTATCGCTTTGCCAGTTGTTATCGATACCCCGTGCCGATAGCTCGGCCAGTAGACCGCCAATAAAAGCATCTCCCCCTGCTGTAGTATCTACGGCGTCAACGTTGGGAGGTGTAATGCGCTGATCTATTCCAATGCCTTTTAACACAACCTCGTTAGGCCCATCGGTAATCAAAATCACTTTAACACCTGCCGCCAAACGTTCGGCAAGCCATGCCTCTGAAGGGTGATCGGCACGTAAATAGTCGAGCTCTTCCAGGGAAAGCTTGAGTAGCTCTGCACCGTCGAGCATCTGCGTCACTAAACTTATATCGGCAGCACCCTCCGGCCAAAGGTTATGGCGAAGGTTGGCATCAACACTGACTAAACAGCCAGCACGCTTAGCCATAGTCTCCATGGCTAAGGTAACGTCGGCGATGTCTGGATCTGTCAGGCTGTTACTGCATAAGTGGAGAATGGCCGGGTTTTCGAACACGCCTTGGGGCAAATGCTCAAGTCGATAAAGCAGGTCAGCGGCGGGTGGGCGATAAAAGTCAAAGGTGCGCTCGCCAGTTTCATCCCGGGAAACGAAGGCGAGCGCAGTACGTGATTGTTTAGTGAATAAGACGCCGCTGGTGTCTACGCCATGGCTATTGAGTTCACGCACCAAAAAATGCCCGAACGTGTCATCACCCACCATGCCTAGAAATTGGCTAGGCACGCCCAGGCGCGCGCAGGCAACCGCAACGTTTGCTGGTGCGCCGCCCGCGTAGGGGGTAAAGGTTTCCTGGGCTTCGGTTGCTGTGCCCAAGCGACTAGACAGCATATCAACCAGGGCTTCCCCAAAAGCGATGACTGGGGTCATCAGTGTCTCCTTTTTTTTATAGATATTTATTAAAACACTTCTTCGTTATGTAGCGCTTCGGCGGCGCCCAGCAGGCCTGTCCAGGGGGCGGTCACTACCCAAATAGGAATGTCTGAATTGTAGGTGCCCATGCGGCCTTTATTGATAAATGCCGCGCGTAGATCGCTCTTGGGTATCCAGTCCAGCAGGCGTGGAAGGATACCGCCGCATAGATAAACGCCACCACGGGCGCCCATGGTTAAGGTGGCGTCGCCGCACACATCGCCAAGAATTTTTAGAAAGCGCAGTAGCGCCGCGGTAGCGTTTTCATCACCTTGGTTGGCAGCCGCGGTGACATCTGCCGGGCTAGCGCAGCGAGGCTCAACTGTTGCCAGCGTGCAGTAAGCCTGATAGAGCTCTAATAATCCCTGGCCGCATAAGACGCGCTCAACGCTAATTCTTGAGTGACGCTGTTTGAAAATAGTGGCAATCGCCCATTCGGTTTCGTCGGTGGGCGCGAAGGTGACATGCCCACCCTCGGTAGGCAGCGGAATCCAGGCGTGCTGGCCCGGAAATACCCCGGCAACGCCAAGTCCGGTGCCGGGGCCAATAACTAAACGCGTCGCATGGGCCTGGCTCTTGCCGGGCTGGATTTCCACAAGATCACTGGTGGCTACATGGGGAACACCCAATGCCTGGGCGGTAAAATCATTGATGACTTTAAACAACGAGAGATTCAGCGCCTGCTGCACATCGCTCTTCATAAAGTCCCAGTGATTGTTGGTCATCTTGACCCGCTCGGCATGTACCGGGCAGGCGAAAGCCAAACAGGCTTCTTGTGGTGCTTTATCGCCCGTCGCGCCGACGCGCTCCAGGTAGTCTTTCACTGCTTCCACCACGCCGGGGTAGTCGGCGCAGGGCAGGTTCAAAATATCGTGAGGCATTACGTCACCGGGCGACACCAGCGCTAAACGTGCGTTAGTGCCGCCGATGTCACCGATTAACGCCGGTCGCATCAGGCGTCCTCTTGAGAGATTTGCCCCTGCTGGCGGGCAAGGTCATCGGCTTCAAAACCACCAAACACCCCTGCGCCTTCCTCACCGCGCATAGCCAAATGGCGGAAGCCACCAAACAGCTCGCGACCCAGGCCGACATGGTAGTGATCCAAATTGCCGATATGCAGCTCACGCT
>JAMCZP010000083.1 GCA_023485185.1 Gammaproteobacteria bacterium | reverse complement strand
GCTGCTTTAACAAAGTGGACGTTTCATCTTGGCTCATCTCTTTTCTCCGCAGTTATCGAACACCGTTTTATTTCAGTATTCACTTTAAACAACGTAGCGTAAGAGCGCCACTGAACAAGGCCACTTCCCCATTGTTTACTCTTTTTTTGCAAAGCACTTACATGATGAGCGGCGTTTGTGGACTAAAACGCTATTTTGCGTCTTCAGTCACCTGCCACCCGTCGCGTCCAGCTGTTTTAACCTGGTATAGGGCTTTATCAGCCGCTTCGTAAGCAAGTGAAAATGCTTTTTCACCGGCTATAAAACATGTACCACCCACGCTTAGGGTGACCCCTTTTTTATCTGGATGAGCAGGGTGCGGAAAATTAGCTCCGTGAAGTCCCTGGATCAGCTCACGACAGTAACTCCCCAGGGTGTTTGAATCGGGGCAGTCGATCAATGCTGCAAACTCATCGCCCCCCAATCGGTAGAGCATCGCTTCATCTTTGAGGGTATGGGCGATTAACTCCGCTAACTGACGTAATAACGCGTCGCCCTGAGGGTGCCCCACAGCATCGTTGTACTGTTTGAAGAAATCGATATCAATCAGAATAAGGCCTAGCGAGTGATGCTGATTAGCCATCACATCCTGATGCAAAGCACTCCGATTCCCAATGCCGGTCAGCGGGTCGCGCATAGCGCGCTGCATCCACTCAAAGGTTTGTTGTGTAGCATGATCAGTGCGTCTTAATTGGCGCTCGTGGAGCCACCAAAATGCTAATCCCAGCACAAAGATTAATAGACTTGAATACGTCAGCACCTGGTTGTGCTGGCGGGTGCTTTCAGAAAAATCATTGATCGCTTGGCCACGGCGGTCTAGCTGGCTCATTTCAATATGTGTCAAACACTGAATCGGGGCGAATAACTCGCTCAAAGCGTCAATGCGCCCAATACCGCGCTGCTCTAAACGCTCCATTAGTTGATTTAAATCCCGCAAGCTTGGTTCAGTACACTCGTACTGGCGCCGATAAACGTGCACATCAAATAGCCCGTAAGCTATTTCTATTTGCGCGATAGAGGCATCAAACGCTTCCACTTCAGGTTGTTCAGTCAATAACTCAGTTTGAGCGTTTTGCAGATAAACACGCGAGCGTGTTGCCAATTGCTGGCCGGTTAAACTGCCGGTTTGACTGAAATAAGCTTGGATTTCGGGGTATACCCAACGCGACTCATAAACAATCAGCACCATTAGCCCCAAAAAGCTCATCAGGCTCAACGACAGCCACGTTAAATAACGGTGCTGCCGCGCAAAAGGCCGGGTCCGCATTAGCGACTGCTCAACGCGTTTGAGTGTCACCACTTCGCCTCAATACTGCGGATCATCCAAATCCAGTCGTTAAACTCGCGTAGGCTCTCAACGTCACGATCACCGTAGTCTCGCTCTACTAGCCGTACAGGCCCGCGCGAACGAAGTGTTAAGGGATCGCCATCTTCCAAGGTAATCAAATACCAATTAGGATCATCCCACCCTTCGAGCGTCACTTCGTAGTCATCCCAAGCGGTAAAGTGCAACGCTGGTGGTACTTGGCCAAAATGATCGATCAGAAACGTCTGAAAAGCCACACCCTGCATTTCGACCTCACGGCCTTGGTAGGGGTCATAAAGCGTAAAGCTGGTATCGGATATATCGCGTAAGTCACTTAGTGCGATCTTCTCGGTGACATCACCATTGATTAAATTTAAGGCCTGGGCAAGCGCGGTCGCGGGCAGCGCTAATCCAGCGACCAGCAAGACGCTCGCAAACCGATCACGTGCACGAACCCATGGGCTGCGGTGTAAGGCAACTGCGTTCATGTAAAGCTTCCTGGTGAGTTTTCACTTCACCGGACTTTACCAGAGCACGCCTGATTTTGCTCTTAAAGCATGTCTCTCAACGCATGGCTTTTAAATCACAGTTGAGCAGGTTCAACCTGAGGTTATTTTAAACCAAAAAAAGCCAGCCCAAATTGGGCTGGCAACAGGAAGCTTACTAAATGTATAAGCCCCCTCCCCTGACAACATTGACGTAAAATAGCTGGGCTACTTTTTGCGTTCATCCTTACGTAGATGATCGCGAATCACGAAGCCCACCCATCCCCCCATAAATATGATTACCGAAGCGACGGTGACTAAGCCAAAAATTATTGTGTCATCCCAATACATGGTGATTCCTCCCGCCGTGATGTATGCCTTCATACTAATCACTTGGCGGGGGGAGAAGGCTGACCTGGATCAAGTTATTGAGGAGGGAGAAAGTTACTTAAGCAGGAAATTGATACCCGTCAATTTTCACCGTTTAAAGGACTTTTAAAGGACTAGAGAACCTTCCGATCTTCAACTTTACTATGCTCAGTACCTGGTGGCAGCGGATGCCCCTTGGCCAGTTCTGCACGAGTAGCTTCACGGACATCTAAGATAGTCACCCGATAGTTAAGCGTGCGACCCGCCAGGGGATGATTAGTGTCAACTGTTACCCGGTCTCCATTAACTTCCAGTACAGTCACAATTTGTGGCCCAGCTTCACCTTCGGTTTGAAAACTGCTGCCGGGGGCTAATTCAGCGCCACCAAACGAAGCACGGCTGACCTCTTGGACAAGCGCCTCGTTACGCACCCCATAGGCATCAGCAGGCATAAGTTGAACGCTTAGCTCAGCGTCTTTGGCTTGCCCTGCTAAAGCACGCTCTAGCCCCGGTACAATATTGTCATGGCCATGCAAGTACTCCAGCGGCTTGTTGCGCGCATGAGAGTCATCTAATACCCGCTTACTGCCATCGCTGAGTACATCACTCAGCACATAGTGCAAGGTAACTACCTGATGCGCGGTAATCGACATGGAAAACTCCTCTCCGGTAAGCTGTCGGCTTTGTGATGGATTATTGGCTTAGTTTATCACTTGGCCCTTGCCAACGTCTTTGAGGAGTATCGCTTGATGCCCACCCCCACCCCCCAGCGCAGTTGGCTTGCAGCGCTGGCAATTTATTGTCGCGCACCCGTTATCACCATGCTGTTTTTGGGGTTTTCGGCAGGCCTGCCTTTTCTATTGGTGTTTTCAACGCTTTCCGCTTGGCTGCGTAGCGATGGCGTTGAGGTGGCGGCCATCGGTTTTTTTGCCTGGATCGGCATGCTTTATTCCATCAAATTCTTCTGGGCCCCGGTGGTGGACCGCCTAGCGCTGCCGTTCTTAACTCGCGTATTCGGTCAACGGCGCGGCTGGATGCTATTGGCACAAGGCCTCATTGTGACTGGACTGGTGGGCCTTGCCGGTATTAGCCCGGTAGGCAACCTCGGTTTAGTGGCCATGTTTGCACTGCTGGTCGCATTTGGCTCGGCGACCCAAGACATTGCGATTGACGCCTACCGTATCGAGTCCGCCGACGACGATGTTCAGGCCGCCATGGCCTCAACTTATATTATTGGCTATCGCGGAGGATTACTGGCCGCAGGTGCAGGGGCGCTCTACATTGCAGCCTCTGCCTCTTGGGATGTTGCCTATCTCAGCATGGCAGCGCTGATGGGTATTGGTGTGCTAACCGTACTAATACGTCCTGAGCCCAAGCGAGCATCGCTCTCCATTCAACTTATTCACGAACCCAAGGTACGTGCGTTTATCCGCGCTAGCCGTGGAAAACCCAAGATTTTCCGCCGCTTGGGTGCGTGGAGCATTGGCGCTCTTGTCTGCCCGTTCACCGATTTTTTCAGCCGATACGGGGTGAAAGCGCTGTGGATTTTGGTATTTATTGCAGTGTTTAGAATTAGCGACTTGGCCATGGCATCTATGGCCAACCCGCTGTATATCGATTTGGGGTTCACGCTGGCAGAGATTGCTAATGTGACCAATATCTTTGGCATTGCGATGAGTATTACCGGCGGGATTTTAGGCGGACTTTTCGTGGCCCGTTATGGCATCGGCCCGCTGTTGATTTTCGGTGCTGCCATGGTGATGGTAACGAATTTACTGTTTGCAGTACTTGCCATGGTCGGCAATCAGCTACCTATGCTGGTGATCACCATTATTGGTGACAACCTCGCCAATGGCTTGGCCAGTGCGGTGTTCATCGCCTTTCTTTCAAGCCTTACCTCGCGCGCATATACCGCGACACAATACGCGCTGTTCTCGTCGCTAATGACACTGCCAGGTAAATTTTTAAGCGGTTTTGGTGGGCTGGTGGTTACAGCTCAGGGCTACCCGAGCTTTTTCGTGATTGCCACACTGCTCGGCATACCAGCGATTGTTTTAGCGATCTGGATCAGCCGAGACAAGCAGTTGGTGCCTACGCCAAATGCTACCAAGCCCGCATAAGCGGGCTTGGTAGTAGGGTCTAATAATGGGCCTAGCGGTGGGCGTCTAGCCAATCCAACGCGCCTGGTGTTGTCCGCCACTGATCACGCATCAGTGTGCGGTACTGCCATGCTTCCGCGCGTGAGCCAGGATCAACCTGCCCATCAGGGTGGGGCATGGAGGGGCGTGGGCTCTCAGCGCAAATTAGCTCTAACGCATGGCGATTATGTTTAACCACATCACCAAGCGAGGTCTCTGCCGCTTCATGCCGTTCAAGCCGATAGAGTGCCAGGGTTTTACCCATTAACAGTCCCAGCACTAACGAGCCATCGTCGTCATTCTCTTCAGCCAGCGCCAGCGCTTCCTCGTTACGATGATCGCGTAACAGTTGATCTAGCACCAATTCGCGCAGCCCCAAGCTATCTTCCTGGTCGATCAACAACAGCTCTTCAGCCAGTTCACGGGAGTGCTGGCGAGCACCACGCTCCATACCTACCACCAGTGCTAAGCCGGTGCGCAGCAGCATGGCATTATTGGCATCATCCCAACACAGGTTGCCATCGCCTTCGGCACGGGCCTGCTCTAGCCAGCGTGATAAGCGCAACGCCAGTGGCTCTAGTAAGCTCGGCGCCATCCACGGCAGGCTGCCAAAGCGGCTGGTCAGCGCCAGGGTTAAGTCTTGCACTACTTGAGGCGCATCAAGCCATTCTGGATGCGAGCAGAGTGCTGGCATCCACTCCATCGCGTTAATCCAAGGGTCCGCTTGAAAACCCAGTGCAACGTCTTCATCGACGAGCACTTGAAAATGCTCATGCCAGGCAGCAAACAGCGTCGCCTCGCGGGCACTGGTGTTGTAAAGCAAACGTCCGCTTTCAGGGTCCGCTCTCACATCGATTTTGGGTGCGGTGGGCAATTCAGTCAGTAACGCTTGCAGAGCAATCAGTGGCGTTGAAAGGTCTTCTTCAGCGCTGAGTAGTTGATCAGCTAGCGTGGCACCTGGGTTCTCCGCCAGGGCGGCCAAAAAATCCAGCTGATCTTCATCCAGTTCACCTTGGCGAACCAGGCGACGATACCAGAAGTTGGCGCGCTCTTTGGCTTCCTGTTCGTGACCTTCATGAAGCAGCAGCATGGCCTCAATATAGGCAAGCGTGGGCGAATCAGGCAGCGCTTGCTGAGCTTTAACAAAAGCACCACGGGCGCTATCCAGGTCATCGTTATCAAGGTGCATCAGACACAAACGCTCAAGTGCCACACCACGCAAAAACAGCGGCCCGCGCTCCATGACGTCATCAAGCAGATCCGCACGCTTACGGGTGAAACCACGCTCCTGATAAATATCCAGCAGGATTTCAAAAGCAGGTTCAGCCTGTTCCGGCAACCGCGACCAGTCGCTGCCATCGAATAGCGATTCAAGGATTTGCATAGCGCGGCCGGTCTGGCCGCTTTCAGCCGCAATTAGACCAGCTTCCAGCAGTGCTTGAGGCGGAGCTTGCTGGCTATCCAGCGCGGCTTTAAGAGTTGCGCCCTTCCATTCGCGTAGCGAAAGCATCCACATCATCTGATCAGGAATTTCAGTGGGGAAATCAATCCGGTAGCAGCACTGCTTAAATTTGCGCCCAGAATCACACCAACACGGCTCATTTCGCCCAGGCGTGGCCAGCGGCTCACAGGCAAAACCTAACCGCTCCAGCGGTGTTTGCGACCACAGCACCGGTGCCAGCGCCTGGGCCATTGCCACATCGCCTTCGAATGCGTCCGCGCCCTTGGCACGCACCCAGGTCATGAAATCCGGATAGTGTTCTTGTTGCCTGATTGCCGAGAGTGCCCCGGAGGCAAATCCCAGCAGCTGATCGACCCATACCGCCAGCATTGCCGTCTCCACTGCGTTAAACGATGTCTATAAACGATGTCTTTAAATCACGATGACTAAAATGAAAGCGACATAGTTTATCACGAAGGCCGACTTCACCGCAGCGGCAATCGGTTCATCGTTAATGGGCCCGTTTAAGCAGTGGAATCGAACGTTCTTGCATATCTAACCGCGCCCCTAAACGCACCAGATTCCAGTAGTGACCGTTCAACGCGCGAGACAGTAATAAGGTATCTGCCGGGGGCTGCAGGCGGTCCATGGCGGCCCATACTTTAGGGGTTAGTTCACGCAGCCGGTAATGCACCCGCACATCGCTGAAATCTTGTTCGCCTGGGGCAAACAGTGGTGCAATGCACTCCGCCGATTCTTTATATAGCGCCAATGGCGCCCCCTGCCCCTGGCGCCCACCCATTTTCATTAGCGCCTCATCCATGCCCATAGGATCATGCTTCAGTGTGGCATCAAGCAGTTGCATCATCGCCTTAATGCGCGCTTCAGGTACTGCAATCACCGCGCCTAAATCGTAAATGATCAACCGCCCTTGATCATCAGCGGCAAAGTTACCCGCATGGGGGTCGGCGTGCAGTTCACCGTAAGTAAATAGCTCTTGGGTGATCCAATCTGCCAGTGCATGGGCAACGCCTTGGCGTGTGGCATCATCAGCTTGTGCTAACTCACGCAGCGGCGTGCCGCCTACATAGCGCATCGCTAGTACGTGCTGCCCGGAAAGTGCTGGTAGCGGCTCAGGAATCACTAGTCTCGGATCATCTTTATAGCGCTCGCGATAACGCGCCAGGGCATCAGCTTCTGCATGGTAATCCAACTCCCCACGCAGGCTTTCGGCAAGCTCATCAAACAGCGCGTCCAGTCTGGCCTGGGGCACTTTGAACCAGCGACCTAAGCGCATAATGCGCCGCACCTGAACCAAATCACTCTCTAATACCTCAGCCAAGCCAGGGTACTGAACTTTCAATACAATGGTTTCACCTTTATGGGTGGTTGCCCGGTGCACCTGCCCCATTGAGGCACTGGCAAACGGACGCTCTTCAATCTCACTGAAGTAGTGATCAATATCTCCATACTGCATCGCCAAAGCTTCACGAATTTTTGACCAGGGCATAGGTTCGGCCTGACGCTGCAAGCGGGCGAGCTCCTCAGCTAGGTCAGGCGGTAGCAGGTCATCCCATTGCGACATGATTTGGGCAAGCTTCATGGCGGGGCCTTTGAGTTCAGATAACCCCTCAAACAGCGCTTCGCCGAGTGCCCGCCAATCTGCTTGGCCGCCGAGCCGTGTCTTCAACAGCGCACCACCGGTACGCGCCCCTAACCCCATCAAGCGTCGTGTTCTGCCGCGCTCACGCATTGGTTATGCCCCTTAAAACTAACTACACTCAATTATTTATACACAATCTATACAACTTAACAGCATTGATAACTTGCCGCATCACTATCCTCTCCCCTTCAACCTAACCTCCAAAGCGTCTGCTACTATAGCCGCCACCGATGGATACGATGAAGGCCCCGCTGCTATGCGCCTGATAATTGCCGAAAAACCCAGCCTCGCCCAAGCCATTGCCGAAGCGTTACCGGGCACTAGCAAGCGCCAGGATGGTGCCATTATGTGCGGTGATACGACGGTAACATGGTGCCTGGGCCACCTGCTGGAGCAGGCACCACCCGAAGCCTATGACCCCGCTGATAAGCAGTGGCGGCTGGATCGGCTACCTATCGTGCCGCAACAGTGGAAACTAATGCCCCGCTCGAAAGCGCGTGGTCAGCTAGCGGTGATTCGCAAGCTGATTAAACAAGCGACGGATGTGGTACACGCAGGCGATCCTGACCGAGAAGGCCAGTTGCTGGTTCAGGAAGTGATTGAGTACATGAAGTATCGCGGCCCAGTGCAGCGGCTACTGATTAGCGATCTTAACAAGCCAGCCGTCAGCCGAGCACTGGCGAAACTGCGCTCTAATGTTGAGTACCAGCCGCTGTTTGAAGCTGCACAGGCACGCTCCCGTGCTGACTGGTTGTATGGCATTAACCTTACCCGCGCCTGGACACTCACCGGCCGCCAAGCGGGTCACGACGGCGTGCTCTCTGTTGGTCGCGTACAAACGCCTGTACTGGGGCTAATCGTGCGCCGCGACAACGCCATCCGTGACTTTGTCCCCCACCCCTTTTATCCGCTATGGGTGGATTTAAGGGTTGCCCAGGGGCAGTTGCGTGCCTGGTGGGCACCTAAAGAGCACGAGCCGCTAGATGACCAAGGGCGCTTAATTGATCGCACTCCCGCTGACACTTTGGCCGCTCAGTTGCCCGGCGCATCTGGCAAACTGACCAAACTCGATCAGCAAGAGAAACGCCAGGCTCCGCCGCTGCCCTACTCGCTCTCTGCCCTACAGGTAGACGCCGCCCGCCGTTACGGGCTCTCTGCCCAGGTGGTGCTGGACATTTGTCAGCGACTTTACGAGCGCCACAAACTGATTACTTATCCGCGTTCAGACTGCCGCTACCTGCCGGAAGATCATCTTCAGCTTGCCCAACGCAGTCTTGCCAGCTCCTGCCAGAACGATGAAACACTTCAACAGTGGCTTAATGGCGCTGACTTCACTCTGCGCTCAAAGGCCTGGAACGACAAGCAGGTAGGTGCGCACCACGCCATAGCGCCTACCGGAAAACCGGCTGATTTCAGTCAGCTTTCCGACACCGAAGGCCATGTGTTTCGACTGGTGGTACGCAACGTGATGGCGCAGTTCTACCGCCCGCTACGTACCTTCGAAGTCAAAGCTGAATTCACTTTGCTTAACGAGGCCTTCCGCGCCCGTGGCCAAAGTATTCTCGACCCGGGGTGGAAACCGCTGTTCACTACTCGCGATGAAGCCCCACCGCTACCGCCGCTGACTCAAGGGGAGCCTTGCCAAGCGCTAGGCGCGGGCGTTGAGGAAAAGGAAACCCGCCCGCCGGAGCCCTTCACCGATGCCAGCCTGATCAAAGCGATGATGAATATCGGCCGCTACGTGGATGATCCCGCCGTTCGCCGCACCCTGCGCGACACCGATGGCCTGGGCACCGAAGCCACCCGTGCAGGCATTATCGAAACCCTGGTACAGCGCGGCTACTTAGTGCGCCAGCAAAAAGCCCTGCGGGCCACTAGACTTGGCTGTGCATTAATCGCCGCTCTGCCAAGCGCCGTCAGCACACCGGAGCGCACCGCGTTATGGGAGCAGCGCCTGCGGGCGATTTCCGAACAGCAAGATGACCCTGGCGCCTTCCAGCAGGCGTTGCTGGATGATCTACGCGGCCTACTCATCCACAGCGATGCGGCCAAGTTAAGACAGAGCTTGCAAAGTGCCCAGGGTGAAACTGGCGCTGGCACGCCCACAAAACGTTCCGGTAAGCCGAGAAAGCGTTATACCAAAAGGAGAAGTACCGGAAGCAGGAAGAAGACAAGTTGAAAAAGCTTGTCTATTACTCGACCAATAGGCATTCGACAAACAGAGAAGCGGCTATCGCTACTTACGGGCATCCGCTCCCTAATGCACTTTTGGCACGTTTTGAACTAGCAATGCATCCCTAATAAAACTCCCTTTTGCCGCGGTGTAGGCTTCTCTATCCGTTTTGAATTCCTCTGCCCACCGCCGCTTTCTGTTTCCGTACTGCCGGGCTAGCTCAGCGCTTTGACGAAGGCGATTGCGAAACGCCAAGCGCTGGTTCCACTCTTCACCGCCATACACCATAAGGTGCAAGTGATGGGTTCTGCGCCCGTCTGCAAACCGCATTAGCCAACGTCTTTCTACTAGCGAAGCGTTGTATTCCATTGATGTGGCATAGCTAGCTCGGCAAAGCGGCTCCATCAATTCATCGGCGCGCGCGATTGAATCAACGCCCGCCAGGATATCAATAATCGGTTTGGCCGAAAGGCCAGGCACGGCGGTACTACCGATATGCTCAATCGCCCGAAAATCACCTGGAAACAGTTGCTGAAGCCGCTCGCGCTCTTGCTCAAATAGGGTAGGCCAAGCCGCGTTGTATGGGAAAAGCGCCACTTCCTCATGAATCGCTTGGTTCAAGGACTCCATTTTATTCATGGCTTTAGTAGCTCCTTCTTTAGCGGCTCAACCTCATTTGATACCAGGATCATCGACACTCGGCTCTGAACGGGCAGGTTTTTTCTTAGTTACCGAGCGTGAGAAGAAAGGTACTAAATAGAGCACCATCCAAGCCAATAATGTACATAAAACTGCTGTTTGCTCACGCCCCAAGCCAATGGCTATTCCTATGGCAGCTGTAAACCAAATTCCTGCTGCGGTAGTTAGCCCTGTGGCTGCCAATTTATCCTGACGAGTGATAATACTTCCTGCACACAAAAAACCAATACCGGCAATAACGCCTTGAATAACGCGGCTCATCTCCGCATCAGAAATACCGGACTGTTGGGGAATTAACACAAATAACGCCGCTCCCATGCAGACAAGCATGTGGGTACGTATTCCAGCTGCCTTGCCACTCTGCTCACGTTCAAGCCCCAATAAGCCCCCTAGCAGGGCAGCCATTAGCAACCGAATGACCAGAATAATAAATTCACTCAAGTCATTAAAGTCGGAAAATTCAGAAATAACGACACTGCGGATCACTTCCATCGTTTCACTCATATAAGTCCATTCATTAGCAACCCCACCAGCGTAGACAGCCAGCGGGGTTGGTCACCGTTATTATTTCCAAACGACTAAAGGGGCAGTGCGAAGTATGCGGGTTTACCAAGTACTGTCGGCGCCAGGAGGTCCTATACCGACCTGTATATCAGGGGCAATATCTACCACACCTTGAACCTTTTTGAGTCGCTCAACGGTGACATTATCTGCCGATCCGGTGATGCACCCAATCTCTTCAAGTATATCTTTGATAGTTAAGCCTTCAGCACTCAGGCGCGTAGCAATTTCCTTGATCGATTGTTCATGAGAAACCGTAATAATCCAAAGCTCAATATTTGGCATAGATCATACCTTTGAAGTCAGTTCCCAGGGCAGCGCCAACGTGGGCTACTGCCTAAAGATAACCCTTCTTTGTTAGGGAGCCTGCACCAAACCCGCCCCTACCCGGGACTCGGAAAATGGCAGTTGCCGCGCTGAATCCAACAGTCGTTGCCAGAGTTTCATTCCACGCAGCGAGGCATCAGACTCAGCCCAGAGCGCAGCACAGCCAGCCACGTGAGGCGTCGCCATGCTCGTTCCGCTAATCGTTTTATGATGAATGGGGCGAGGCCAAGACGAAAATATATCCCCGCCCGGCGCGGCAATTTCGATCTTGCCAGCATTCGAAAAACTTGAAGGCTTCAAGTTAGCGTCTAGCGATGCAACCGACATAATGGTCGGTGAATTGGCCGGCGCACCCGTGTTGGCAGAGGAGTTTCCTGCAGCGGCGATAATTAGGCAGTCATTGCGAAGTGCCGCCGCCCCTGCGTGTGTATAGGCTTCTTGCACCGGGCTTTGACTGCCAAGGGACATAGAGATAACTTCACACCGATTCGCGACGGCCCAGTTCATACCCGCCAGTACCCCTGCCCCGGTACTGCTTCCTGAGTTGGTGAGTACTTTACCTACCTGAATGCGAGAGCCGTAAGCGATGCCGTAACGAGGCGTATCTCCAGAGGGTGTTTGGGGGCCACAGGCTGTGCCAATACAGTGGGTTCCGTGGCCATTGATATCATGGACAGGCTCGCCAACGAAAGATCGGGTATCAAACTCCCTGCCAACGAAATCTGGATGGCCCAGGTCCATCCCAGTATCAAGCACCGCCACTTTAATACCGGTGCCACTCCACCTGCTTTGTAACACCTTGCACTGGGTTAACCCCCAAGTTGCCTTTAGCTCGTCAGGCTCAAGCTCCTCTTCGGCTTCA
>JAMCZP010000149.1 GCA_023485185.1 Gammaproteobacteria bacterium | reverse complement strand
CTTGCGGCGTACGCACAAACAGGCTAACCCCCATCCACTGCTCTAGCGAACGGATACGTCGGCTAAACGCTGGCTGAGTAATATGGCGCGCTTCTGCTGCGCGCACGAAACTGCCGTGCTCTGCCAGGGCAATAAAATCTTCTAGCCAAACAAGCTCCATGGGCAATGCCTTTTCAGCATGGGGTGGCGTAGTAATAGCATTGGTTAGACTGACTTACCACGCTTATTGTGATGCTCTAACTTATTAAGGAGCCTTCCATGCGCATCGTTGAAATCCGCGAGAAAACCGTTTCGATTGCATCACCTATCGCCAACGCCTATATCGATTTTTCCAAGATGACCTGCTCCGTGGTGGCGGTGATAACAGATGTGGTGCGCGACGGTAAGCCTGTAATTGGTTACGGTTTTAATTCTAATGGCCGCTATGGGCAAGGGGCGCTTATGCGTGATCGTTTCCTTGACCGCATTAGCGAAGCTGATCCTGAAAGCCTTATTGATCAAGAGCATAACAACCTTGATCCATTTGCGATCTGGAAGGCCCTGATGACCAACGAAAAACCCGGCGGCCACGGTGAACGCTCCGTGGCGGTAGGCACAATCGACATGGCCGTTTGGGATGCAGTGGCAAAAATTGAAGGCAAGCCCCTCTACCGGCTGCTCGCTGACCGCTACCGCAACGGCCAAGCTGACGATAAAGTCTGGGTGTACGCAGCAGGAGGCTATTACTACCCAGGTAAGGACCACAGCAAGCTACAGGACGAAATGCGCAGCTACCTGGATCGCGGCTATAACGTGGTCAAAATGAAAATTGGCGCCGCGCCATTAGCAGAAGATTTACGCCGTATTGAAGCCGTGATTAAGGTCGTCGGTGACGGTAGTCGCCTAGCCGTTGATGCCAATGGTCGCTTTGATCAAGCAACGGCGATTGCTTACGCCGAAGCGCTAAAACCTTACAACCTGTTTTGGTATGAAGAGGCAGGCGACCCGCTCGACTACGCCCTTCAGGCCGAGCTTGCCAACCACTATGAGTTGCCGATGGCGACTGGCGAAAACCTTTTTTCGCATCAGGATGCACGTAATCTTCTTCGCCATGGCGGTATGCGCGCTGATCGTGACTACCTACAGTTTGATTGCGCGCTCTCCTACGGACTGGTCGAGTACATGCGCACGCTAAACGTGATGGACGAGCTAGGCTGGTCATCGCGCCGCGTGGTTCCCCATGGCGGACATCAGATGTCGCTGAATATTGCAGCGGGCTTGCAGCTAGGCGGCAACGAGTCCTACCCGGACGTTTTCCAGCCATTCGGCGGTTTTGCAGATGGTATTCAGGTGGAGAACGGCTATGTGGGCCTGCCCGATATTCCTGGCGTAGGCTTTGAGGCGAAATCTAAACTGCATGCGGTGATGCGCGAGCTGGGTGAAGGTTAAAGTTAACGACGAAAGCGCCTAATCAACCAGCGCCGCTGCCTCTTCAATACCTACCGAGACTAACCGCGATACGCCGGGCTCTTGCATGGTCACCCCCATCAAGCGCTCGGCGGCTTCCATAGCGATTTTATTGTGGGTGATATAGATAAACTGCACGTTCTCCGACATCTCTTTGACCAGCCTTGCATAGCGACCCACGTTAGCATCATCCAACGGGGCATCCACCTCGTCCAACATACAGAACGGCGCCGGGTTAAGCTGGAAAATCGCAAATACCAACGACAGCGCCGTCAGCGCTTTTTCGCCACCTGACAGCAGATGAATGGTGCTGTTCTTCTTACCTGGCGGGCGGGCCATAATCGCCACGCCGGTTTCCAAAAGGTCATCGCCGGTCAGCGTTAGCCATGCTGCTCCGCCGCCAAACACTCTGGGAAACAGCGCTTGCAGCCCGGCATTAACCTGATCAAAGGTTTCGCGGAAACGCACTCGGGTTTCCTGGTCGATGCGCTTAATCGCCCGTTCGAGGGTTTCCAGCGCTTCGGTCAGCTCAGCGTGCTGCGCTTCTAAATAGTTACGCCGTTCGGCCTGCTGATCGTACTCCTCAATGGCGGCGAGGTTGATTGCGCCCAAACGTCGAATTTTGTCCGTGGTACTTTCCAGGCGCTCTTGCCAACCGGCTTCACTGGCCTCGGGAGGTAGTTGCTCAGCGAGGGTTTCGGCATTGTGGCCAAGCTCTGCTAACTGTTCATCCTGAGTAGCGGCTTTTAGCGCTAGCGCCTGCACATCCATGCGCCGCTGCTGAAGCTGCTCACGGCTCTGCTCTAGATTGCGCTCATGCTGTTGCCGGGCTAGCTCATCGTTACGCAGTTGCTCTGCCAGTGCCTGGGCCTGCTGGCGAGTGGCATTTAAACGCCCCTCCTGCTGTTCACGCTGGTGAAGCAGCTCTTCAAGCTCTTCACCTGCCAGCTCGTCGGGCTCGATCAACATTTCCCGCGACTCTTCCAACTCGGCAATGCGTAACGTTAAACGCTCTTCAATATCGCTACTGCGCGACTGGTGTGAACGAAGGCTGTCGCGCTCGGCGCTTAACCGCTCTCGCTCCAGGGCTAACGCCTGCTGCTGCGCTTTTAGTGGTGAGTGCTGCTGGGTTAGCTGGTCACGCTGTTCGCGCTGACGATTGCGCTGTTCAGCGGTGGTTTCCCGCGCTTCGGCACTACTTTCCAATTGCTCCATCGCCACATGCCAGCGGGCGCGCTGCTCATCTAGAGTGAGTGCTAACTCCGCTTCATCTTCCTGTAACTGAGCAAGCTCTTCGTCAAGCTCAGTGGCACGGCTGTGTAAATGCTCCAAGCGCTGGGCCAAGCTGCGCTCTTTTACCGCTAACTGCTGAAGCGTGGCGGCGTGAGCGCGCTCCTGTTCGGCCTGCTGTTCGCGAGCTTGCTCCAGTGTTTCAATCGCTTCGTTGGCGGCGTCACACTGCTCTTCTGTCAGCGCTAGCGCGTCTTCTTGCTGCTCGCGCTGGGCAGTCAGTTCGGCGTAACGGCGGCGCGTTAACAATAACCCATCAATGCCCTCGCCATTGGCCTGCTGGTGCAGCCAGCCGCGCCCGCGCCAAACACCATCGCGGCTCACGACGCTTTCACCGGGCGCCAAGTGGGCCACCTGCTGCTCGGCCTGTTCAGCGGTTTCGGTGTAGTGAATACTTGCTAACCATTCAGCCAGCGCACCGGCGCCTTTTATTAATTGATCTAAACGCTGGCCCGAAGAGGATGGCGCAGGTGACGCCCGATCAATCAAGCGCCAGTCGGTCGCCAACGCCTCGGGCAAGGCGGCCAGCTGGTGGCTGGTCACGAGGCGGGCAGTGAGCCAGGGGGCGAGTAGCCAGGAAGTAAGCGCTTCCCAACCTGGCTCGACTTGCAGCGCCTCACCTAGCTGAGGGGCATCTGCTAGCCCGTAAGTCTCCAGACGCTTACCCATATCAGGATCGTGGTCTGCCAGAGCCGCATCCATCAACGTTTTAAGTGACGCTAATTCCCCCTGGCGCTGGCTTAGATCTGCGCGCTGCTGATCACGAGCTTGAGTGGCCTGTTGATACGCCGCTTTGGCATCGTTATAGCGCTGCTGCCACTGCTCACGCTCAGCTTGAAAGCCATCCGCCTGCTGCTGCGCATCCGCTAACTGTGCTTGGCATAGGGAATGCTCTTCACACAGCGCGGTGAGATCGGCGACTTCTCCTCGTTGCTGGCGGCGGCGTTGATTTTCGGCCTGCAGGCGCGCAATGCGCTGCTCAAGATCACGTAGCTGATCCTGACTACGATCCGCCTCGCGGCTGGCATCGCGCCAACGAGTTTCAGCATCCGCCCACTGCTGCTCAGCGGCTTCCAGCGCGGGCGAGGCATCGGCCAATGCTTGCTCAAGGTTCTCAAGCTGCTCTTCCAGCGCTTCGTGTTCGGGCTGTAGGTCATCAAAGCGTTCATCAATTGCCGACAAACGCGCTTGATCGCCTTCACTGACACGGCGCTGCTCGTCTAGCTCCCGGCGTGCAGTGGCTATATCCGTGGCAAGCTGGCTTTCACGGCTACGACGGTGAGCCTGGTCTTGCTCCAAGCGAGCGATGCGCGTGGTGGTTTCAAAAAACTGCTGCTGGTGGCGATCGAGTACTTCGGCCAGTTCGTCATGCTGCTCGCGGGCTTGCTCAAGCCGGCTTTCACACTGGCGAACGCCAAAGACGTCTTTCTCGACAGCTATTTCCAGCTCGCGGACGCGGCTCTCCTGATGAGATTGCTCGGTGCGCAGGGTACGGCCACGTAGCAGCGCAAGCTCGCCTTTAAGGCGATACTCCTGCTGCTTCAACTCTTGATAGCGCTTGGCGGCTTCGGCCTGCCGCTTAAGGCGGTCTAGCTGTTTATCCAGCTCTTCGCGAATGTCATCCAGGCGCTCCAGGTTCTCTTGAGTACGCCGCATACGGTTTTCTGTTTCACGGCGGCGCTCTTTATACTTGGAGATACCCGCGGCTTCTTCAAGCGTTGAGCGTAGATCGTCAGGGCGGGCTTCAATTAGCCGCGAAATCATCCCCTGGCCAATAATGGCGTAGGAGCGTGGCCCTAGCCCGGTGCCCATAAACAGGTCGGCAATATCGCGACGGCGGCACTTCTGGCCATTAAAGAAGTAGTTCGACTGGCCATCTCGGGTAACTAAGCGTCTTACGACAATTTCAGCGTACTGGGCGTAAAGACCGCCCATGCTGCCATCGCGATTATCAAATTTGAGCTCTATGGAGGCTTGGCTAATCGGTTTACGGCCCGTAGAGCCGTTAAAAATAACGTCCGCCATTGATTCACCGCGCAGGGTTTTGGCGGAGGACTCCCCCATCACCCAGCGCACGGCATCAATAATATTGGATTTGCCACAGCCATTGGGCCCCACGATAGCGGTCATATTGCCATCGAAGGGCACCGTCACGGGATCCACAAAGGATTTGAACCCGACTAAACGAATCGACGTTAAGCGCATGCCGAAGCGGCGTTCCCGTTACAGTTATTCAAATACACGGTTAATCACCACTTCGGCGGCTTCATCTTCATCTATTGGGCCTACGCTAACCCCCTCAAGATCGCCAAACAGATCACCGGGCTGCGGAGTCGCTTGGCCTGAAGGCGAAACACGTACCATTAAGCGTGCTTCACGCACCTGGGAGATTTGCGCCTGGGGCGACATGGCCACGCTGTTATCTAACACCACGGTCATCGGCAGCTCAGAGACGAGCGCCTGCACCACCGCCAATGGCGGCAGTTCACCATCAAGATCACGGGCGGTGATAAACACCGTATCGTCGTCGCTAACGCGCTCTGCAAGCCGCTCGTCTAACGATACCGTTACCCGGATACCGGTGCTCTCGGCGGCTTCCACCGCGGCTTCTTCGGGCGCAACGCCCATTCGCTCCTGGGCCACGCGAATACCTTCGCGTAACGAGGCGGCGGTATTGGGGTCTTCAATATTGGCTACCGCCCGGCGCCAGCGATCAATCGCCTGCTCATAATCGCCATTGTCAAAAGCATGAATGCCCAGCATGCCCAGTACCGTTGGCTGGCGGGGGTCTTGCTCAAGGGTTTCGTCTACCAGCGCCTGAACCTCGTCAGTAAGTTCACGCCCAGCAACAAAGAAGCGAATTTGCGCGAGCTGCGCGAGCAACGGCGCGATACGCCCCTCAATCTCAATTAGCCGCTCAAGGGCATTCACCGCTTGATCCGGCTGCCCGATTTCACGGTAAAGTGGAAATAGCGTACTCCACACATTCGGATTATTCGGCTGCCGGGCAGCCTGCTCCTCCATGCGCTCAATATACATAGCGAGCGATCCCTCGGGGTCATTCTGCACTTCTTCTTGAACCGCTAGTAGGGTCAGATCACCTTCTGCTCCCTCTTGCTGGTACCAAAGCACACTAATCACAACGACAGCGACCATCACAACCGGCACCACCAGACGACCAGAACTGGCTGACTTGAGTGGTCGGCGCACTGTCACTTCGGTGTCTTCCAGCAGGCTACGCTCAAGCTCCAGGCGGTCTTCTTCAAAGCGCTCAGTGTCAATATCCCCGCGCTCCCGGGCAGCTTCTAACGACGCCAAGCGGCGCCTGAAGATGGCCACGTTTTGCTCTGCAGAGGTGTCGTTTACTTCAAAGTCGTGCAGTTGATCATGTAAGTCGCGCGCATTTCTGAGCGGCGATACCAGCAGCCATAGGGCGGGGAGCAGTAAAACGGCAATCGCAATCCAGAGCAGCGTCATGAAGACCTCTCACGGTTGATTAAAGCATCTAAGCGCGCGCGCTCTTCGGCGCTCAGCGCTTTAGCAGACGCGTTGCGGCGAGCACGTACCATCATCACGACCACTATTGTTCCTAACAACACCAGCGCAATGGGCAGCCCCCAAAGTAGATAAGTGCGGTTTTCTAAGCGCGGGTTATAGAGAATGTACTCACCAAAACGCTGCACCATGTGATCAACGATTTCGATATCCGACTGACCATCCTGCAAAAGTAAGTAGACACGATCACGCATATCGCCAGAGATAGGCGCATCTGAGTCATCAATGGCTTGGTTTTCACACAGCGGGCAGCGCATGGAGGCGGTTAAATCGCGATAGCGCTTCTCCATGACCGGGTCATCAAACTCACGTACCTCAATGCCACCCGCCATTGCACTGGCAGCAAGCAGTAACAGCAACAACGCTGCGCAAGAACGTATTAACGCCATTTTTCCACCTCCGGCAAAATCCGATCGCGTACATCTTCAGGCGATACGTAGCCCTTGTGGTGATAGCGAATCACGCCGTCGGCATCGACAAGAAACGTTTCTGGGGCGCCGTATACACCTAGATCAAACCCTAGCTCGCCATCTGGATCGAAAATATTGGTTTCAAACGGATCGCCAAACTCACTGAGAAACTGCATGCCTTTCTCGCGGGTATCCCGGTAGTTAACCCCCACCATGCGAATTCCTTGATCAGCCAGCCCTAGCAGCTGCGGCATTTCCTGCTTGCACGCCGGGCACCATTCACCCCATACGTTAACTAGCGTCATTTCGCCTTCAAACAACGTTTCGTCGACACGCTGATTTTCATCGCGCAGGGTAGTGGCCTCAAAAGCGGGAAACGCACGGGCCATTAGCGCTGAATCGCGCTGCGAGGGGTCCAGATAAAGACCCTGGTAAAAAAACAGCGCCAAGCCTAAAAAGCCAACTGGCAGCAATAGCAGTAGCAACCGTCGCTTCATACCACGGCCTCCTGGGTTGCTGGAGGTTTAGCAGCCACCTTAGCGGTATCCCGCGCGACCGAAGTGCGGCGATAGCGCTTGTCGAGCACCGCCAGCACTCCGCCAAAGGCCATTAATAAACCACCCAGCCATAGCCAGCGTACAAATGGTTTATATTGAACACGCATCGCCCAACTACCATCGCCAAGGTCTTCACCCATAGCGACATAAAGGTCGCGGAAGAACCCTGGGCGAAGCGCAACCTGGGTCATCGGCATGCCAGTGGCAAGATAGAGACGCTTTTCAGGGCGCATGGTAAAGCTGCGACCCGTCTCGCCACGCTGCACTTCAATAATGGAGGTATCCGCCAAAAAGTTAGGCCCGCGACGATCAATCAGCTCCGTCATGGTGAACTGGTAGCCCGCCACCTCTACTGATGTGCCCGGCGACATGCGCACATTACGCTCAATGTTGTAGTTGGAGACCACGGCAACACCTACGATGGTCACCGCCACGCCCACATGCCCCAGCACCATGCCCCAATAGGCCAGCGAGAGTTTGCGCAACCCGGCAATAAACGAACTGGCGTGGCGAGTTTTATCAAACAGATCCCGCACCATGGGCAGTACAATCCACAGCGCAGACACAATGCCGAGCGAGACCCACAGATCCCATTCACCGCGGTACAGCAACGGCATTAAAATACCGAGCACCAGCGCGGCAGCGCCCGCCAGCCAGAGCTTGCGTACCAACACACGCCCTTCCATACCTTTCCAACGGGCGACCGAACCCAGCCCCATGAAGATACACATCACTACGGTGAGTGGCACAAACAACGCATTAAAATAGGGAGGGCCGACACTGATTTTACCTAGCCCTAAAGAGTCCAGAATCAGCGGATAGACAGTGCCGAGTAATACAGTGACCGTCATAATCACCAGGAAAATATTATTTACCAGCAGTAGCGCATCCCGGGAGAGCCAGTTGAAACCCACTTTATGACTGACTCGCGGCGCACGCAGGGCAAATACCAGCAACGACAGCGTCACAGTGATCGCCAGCAGCATTAAGATAAAGAAGCCACGGGCAGGATCGTTGGCAAACGCATGCACCGAGGTAAGCACCCCGGAGCGCACTAAGAACGTCCCCATTAGCGATAGCGAAAAGGTTGAAATCGCCAGCAGCACGGTCCAGCTTTTAAATGAGCCACGCTTCTCCGTGACCGCCAGCGAATGCATCAGCGCAGTGCCTGTTAGCCAAGGCAGCAGTGAGGCGTTTTCAACCGGATCCCAGAACCACCAGCCGCCCCAGCCAAGCTCGTAGTAAGCCCACCAACTGCCCAGTGCAATACCCACGGTCAGAAACGCCCAGGCTAAATTGGTCCAGGGCCGCGCCCAACGGGTCCAGGCCGCGTCTAACCGGCCACCCAGTAGCGCCGCGATTGCAAACGCAAACACCACAGAAAAACCGACATAGCCCATGTAAAGCATGGGCGGGTGAACGATCAGCCCGAAGTCTTGCAGCAGCGGATTAAGATCGGCACCGTCTTGGGGCATGTTAGGCAATAGCCGCTCAAACGGGTTAGATGTAAACAGAATAAACAGTAAAAAGCCGACGCATACCATGCCCATCACGCCCATGACACGGGCGACCATATCGCGCGGCAAGTTATTGGAAAATTGCCCGGCCACAAAGCCCCAGCCCGCGAGCATCAGGCTCCACAGCAGCACGGAGCCTTCATGGTTACCCCACACAGCACTGAACTTGTAGTACCACGGCAGCAGCGAGTTGGAATTATTGGCCACGTTCGCCACGCTAAAGTCATCCAGCATGTAACTTGTGGTCAAACAGGCGTAAGCGATGGCGACAAATAGAAACTGCCCTGCTGCCATAGGACGGCCGTAGGCCATCCACAGCGGGCGGCGAGTGGCAGCACCGGCCAGCGGCATTACCGACTGCACGACCGCCATAAGCAACGCCACAATAAGCGCAAAGTGGCCAATTTCAGGAATCATTTTGATTAACATTTTCGCTCCGAACTAGCACGGCGGTATGGCAAGCCAGTTAACCGATAAGGGTTAAGAAACCACTGATTAATACTCGCTGGCTTGCGGCACACCTTCTGCTTCTAGGCGTTTACCTACTTCAGCGGCTTTGGCCTGAAAATCAGCGGGGGAATATCCTGCCTCTTCTAACGCCTGCGCCACTTCTGGTGGCATATAGTTCTCATCATGACGGGCGAGCACTTTATCGGCATATAGACGACCATCGCTTTGCAGTTCACCGACCACTACTACGCCTTGGCCTTCACGGAATAGATCCGGCAGAATCCCGCTGTAGTAAACCTGCAAGTCATCCACGTAGTCTGTTACGGTAAATTCAACGTCGAGACTCTCAGGATCACGGGAAACTGAACCCTCTTTGACCATCCCACCCGCACGAATTTGCCGCTCCATAGGGGCATCACCCTGGGCTATCTGTACCGGGCTGAAAAACAGATTGATGTTGGAGCGCAGCGCATACAGCGTTAGTCCCACCGCAATGGCCGTTAGTGACACCAAGCCCAAAATGACGAATAGCTTCTGTTTACGTTTAGGCGTCATCGCGCATTCCCCCTTCCACTGAATTAAATTGGGCGGCATTCTGCGGCGCCGCGCTTGTTGAGCGGGCTCTTTCACGCCGCACCCGGCGTTTCACGCCATTAATCAACTGACGGTATTCAACCCGTGCATGCCAAACAATTAACAGCAGCAGCAGCGCCGTTACGCACCAAGCAGACCACACATAGGGCGCATGACCACCCATCGCTAAGAATTCGGCAAAAGAGGCAAATGCCATTAACGCTTCTCCTCTACTTGGCCTACTACCATATCTTGCACCCAGCGCTTATTTGCTTCACGTCGCAGAATTTCGCTACGGGTACGCATCAGCGTTAGGGCAATAAAAAAGCTGTAGAAACCCAATACCATTATCGCTAGCGGTAGCCACATTTCGGTGGGCATCGTGGGCCGAGAGGTAAGGGTAAAGGTGGCTGGCTGGTGCAGGGTGTACCACCAGTCCACTGAATATTTGATGATTGGGATGTTGATCACACCGACCATGGCAAGCACTGAGGCTGCCCTTGATGCACTATCGCGACTGGTAAAAGCACCACGCAGGGCAATCACGCCTAAATACAGAAACAGCAGGATCAGCATTGAGGTGAGACGCGCATCCCACATCCACCAGGTACCCCAGGTCGGCACCCCCCAAACGGCGCCTGAAAACAGCGCGACAAAGGTCATGCCCGCACCTAAAGGTGCCATTACCGCCGCCGCCATATCCGCCACTTTAATTTTCCAGACCATAAACACTAGGCCTGATACCGCCATGGAGATAAAAATTGACTGGGCTAAAAAGGCCGCTGGCACATGCACGTAGATAATCCGAAAGCTGTTGCCCTGCTGGTAGTCGGCAGGGGCGAACGCCAGCCCCCACAGCGTTCCCGTGACCAATAGCAGTGCTGCTGCGGCCCAAAACCAAGGCTGTAATTTGGCACTAATGCCATAGAACCACTTGGGTGATCCCAGCTTATGTATAAAGGCCCACATAGCGAGTCCTATCCTTAACCGTTAATACTGATACGCAGCGATGCCGCAATTGCCCACGGCGCCAACATCAGCGCAGCGGCGAGCAGCGCGCCCAAAATTGCCAAGTGTGCAGACACACCGTCGCCCAAAATAGCGGCCTGCACTGCACCTGCGCCAAAAATTAATACCGGGATATAGAGTGGCAATACCAGCAGTGACAACAACACGCCACCACGGGCCAAACCGACGGTTAACGCCGCGCCAATCGCGCCAATCAGACTTAAACTGGCCGTCCCCAATGCAAGCGACACCGCCAGCACCGCGTAACTACCCGCTGGCAGTGCCAGCATAATGCCCAACACTGGCGCCATCAGCGCCAATGGCAACCCGGTCAGCAACCAATGCACCGCCACTTTTGCCAAACTCAGCGCAGCCAACGGCTGCGGTGCCAATAGCAGCTGCTCTAGGCTGCCGTCGTCATAATCACTGCGGAACAGACTATCTAAAGAGAGTAGCGCGGCTAATAGCGCTGCCACCCATAGCAAACCTGGCGCGATGGTCGCTAACAGTTCAGGGTCTGGTGAAATAGCGATTGGAAATAGCGTGATCACCAGCGCAAAAAATACCAGTGGATTTAACACCTCGCCACGGCGTCTAAGCAGTAGCGTCAAGTCACGTATTAGCGTGGCTTTTACCGCAATCATCAACCCACCATTGTGCTCTAGCAGTGGCCTAACCGGCGCCGCCAAAGCGCTATCTGACCGACTTGCAGTCTCCAGTGATGAACGGTGCCCGCTTGTCTCGTGCAGCCCTGTCTTATGCAACCGTATCTCCTTCTAAGCCAGCGCTATGCGCCTCAGCAGTGGGGAGGCGGTTAACTCGTGGTGAGTGGTAACTATTACGCAGCCACCTGCCTGAGCATGGGCGATCAGTTGCTGTTCAAGGGCCGCCACCCCGTCTCGGTCAATCGCGGTGAACGGCTCGTCCAGTACCCACAGCGCACGCGGCGTTAAGGTTAAGCGTGCGAGTGCTACCCGCCGCTGCTGCCCGGCTGAAAGCTGCCCTGCGGGCACGTCCTCAAAGCCCGCTAAACCCACATTTTCTAGCGCTTCAAGACGCTGTTCTTCGTTATCACTGCGCTTGTTACTGGTGCCACCAAAGTGACTTGCCCCACTAAGCGCCTGATACCAAGCTAAATTCTCTAGAGGAGTTAGGCCTGATTTAATCCCTGGGGCGTGTCCTAGATAGAGTAAATTGGCGAGAAAATGTTCACGCGCATCCTTCATCGCCGCGCCATTCCAGAAGAGTTCGCCTTGGTAGTCGCCGAGCTGCCCGGAGAGGATTTTAAGCAGCGTTGTTTTGCCACTGCCGTTTGGCCCTTCAATACGGACGATCTCACCGCTGCAAATATTGAGATCGAGCCCCTGAAATAACCAGCGATCATCACGTTCACAGGCCAGTTGTCGGGCTTCAA
>JAMCZP010000298.1 GCA_023485185.1 Gammaproteobacteria bacterium | reverse complement strand
GGGATTTTATCAGCAAGACAATCACAGGAAACCAGTGAAGACTTTTTCGTTCAAGGTCGTGCCATGGGTAGTATTGCGGTGTTCTTCACCGTTGCCGCCACTTGGTGGAGTGCCTTTGCCTTCCTGGGTTCTAACGCAACGTTTTATACCAACGGCCCGGTATTTCTTACCGCGCTAGCCTGGAACCTGCTATTTGGCTTTATGTATTACTGGATAGGCAAGCGAGTTTGGTTTTTAGGTAAACGATTCAACTATTTAACGCCTTCAGATTTAATTGGCGACTTTTATAATAGTGAGGCGCTGCGCATTACCGTTGCAGCAATCACGCTGATTTTTACCGTGCCTTATTTACAGATCCAATTAACCGGGGGCGCTTACTTAATTGAAGTTGCCTCAGGGGGATTAATTCCTTTCTGGTTAGCAGCGTTGCTGTTTTACTTCATTATTATTATCTATGTGTGGATCGGTGGTATACGCGCCATCGCCTGGACCGACGTTATTTATGGCGCCCTGCTGTTTTTCGGCATGCTCTATGCCGGTTACTACATTTCCACCCAGGTAGGTGGGCCAACCGCTCTCTTTAGCCAGCTTCAGCAAACCTCTCCTGACCATCTCACCATGCCTGGGCCTAACGGCACCATGGGCTACCCCATGTGGTTCTCGCTATTTGCGATTACCGCTATTGGCGCCTTTATGGGTCCGCAGATCTGGCTGCGCATGTACTCAGTCAAACACGGCAAGCTATTCAACTTAATGCCCTTTTTACTTGGCTTGGCCGCTTTTGCCTACGTAGGTTCGGTGCTCTCTGGCTACTCCGGCGTGATACTCGAACCCAATGTGGAAAATCCCGATCAAATCCTGCCCATCATGTTGATGGAGTATGCGCCTTACCTGCTTGCCTCGCTGATCATGGCAGCAGGCGCTTCGGCTGCGATGTCCACGGCTAACTCGCAGATTCACGCGGTTTCTACTGTGGTCACAATGGATATCTACAAACGCTATGTGAACCGTGAAGCAAGCCAGGCACGTATCGTTTATATCGGTCGCCTATCGTTGGTGGGCTTCTCTCTGACGGCTTATATCATGGCGCTTACGGTACCCGGCGTACTGGTCACCATTGGTATTGCTGCGCTGGCGGGCACTGCACAGCTGGTGATTCCTACTATTGGTGCCATCACTTGGAAAAAAGCCCACCCCACCGCTGCGCTCGCTGGTTTGTGGGCGGGTGTTGCCTGCGTGCTACTGATGACCTTTGGCCCGCTAAGCGCTCCCTTTGGCTACCATGCGGGTATTTGGGGCCTATTGCTGAACGCGGCGCTGTTTGTTGGCCTAAGTCATACGCTCCACCGCCGCGATACAGCGGTAGTGGAACGTTTTACTCAAGCCCGCTATGAGTACGATGCCGAGTACCACCCTGAGCGTTTACCCGCCTATGGCTACGAAACGACCAGCACCGCTAACAACAAATAAGGAGTGTATTGATGGCTCAAGCCCCTGTTTCAAAGACAGTTTCAGCCTCAAGGCGCCGACCCAAGCTTGCCGAGTTGATTAGCGATGATATCAAGCGCTGGATTGCCGCCGAGTCATTGGGGGAAGGCGACCGGCTACCCAATGAGAAAGCCCTGATGGAGCTTTACGGCAGCGCTAAAGCCACAGTACGCGAAGCACTGAAGATCCTCGAGGTTGAGGGGCTAATCACCTTAAAAACCGGGCCTAAAGGCGGCGCGGTAATTAACCAGCCGGGCATGGAGCCCGCTAGTCGCATGCTGCGCAACTTTCTGCACTTCCAACAGTTGGATGGCAGGCAAGTCTACCAACTACGCAAGCTATTGGAGGTTGAGCTGGCGGCCTCGGTAGTAGGCAGGCTGACAGAGCATGATTTCCAGCAGCTTGAAGCCAACATGTCAGCCTGCGCCTGCTGTGGCGGAGAGGAGGATCATCGCCGCCAGCGCTTTTTAGAGCTGGAGTTTCACCAACTTCTGGCCCGCGTCTGCCCTAACCCTTTGCTGGCGTTTATGTGCCAGTTTTTAAACGACATGCTGCGCGATTTAGTGGTGATCAAAAAAGCTTATGTGCCTGAGCGCAAGCAGTTCGACCACGCCAACCAGGATTACCACCGCCAGTTGGTTGAGGCCTACCGTGCAGAAGATACTCAGCGTGTCCGCAACATTATGGCTGAGCACATGGCTGATGCCGAGCACCATATGAGCGCACTGGAAACAGAAATGGCTGCACAGATGCTGTTTAGCGGCGATTTACTGCACGCCCATAATCACCGTTCCAAGCTACACGACTTACCAACGGAAAACGCATCTGTTTAACCTTGCGAGGATACTTAAATGAATTCTTACGTCACGCCCACCAACGATATAACCAACTTACGCACCGACAGCGACCGCCTTTGGGAGTCGCTGATGGAAATGGCCAAACTAGGCGCCACACCTAAAGGCGGCGTCAATCGACAAGCGCTCACCGATTTAGAACGCCAAGGCCGCGATCTGTTTATCCAGTGGTGCCGCGCCGAGGGCTGCACCATTCGGATTGATAATATCGGCAATATCTTTGCCCGCCGGGAAGGCAGCGTCCCCAATGCCAAAACAGTCATGGCAGGCAGCCACCTTGATAGTCAGCCTACTGGCGGTAAGTATGATGGCTGTTTTGGGGTAATGGCTGGCCTGGAAGTGATACGTACTCTTAATGAGCACAAAATTACGACTCAAGCGCCCATCGAAGTCGTCGCTTGGACTAACGAAGAGGGCTGTCGTTTTGCCCCCTGTATGATGGGTTCCGGTGTTTTCAGCGGCGTGCTTGAATTTGACGCCATGATGGCGCGCACTGACGCAGAGGGCGTGACGGTAAGCGATGCGTTAGATGCTATTCACTACCGCGGCAGCGATGAGGTCTCACCAAGCGAGATCAAAGCCTATTTTGAACCGCACATTGAGCAAGGGCCTATTTTAGAAGACACCGACACTACCATTGGCGTGGTTATTGGCGGGCTTGGCCAGAAGTGGTTTGATTTAACCCTGACCGGGCTTGAAGCCCACGCGGGCCCTACACCGATGAACCTACGTCGCGACGCCATGATGGGTGCTGCGGAAGTTACCCAAGCGCTCAACCGCATCGCCTTTGATCACCAGCCCCACGGGCGCGGCACGGTCGGCTGTATGACGCTGCATCCTGGTTCGCGCAATGTGATTCCCGGTCAGGTCAAAATGACCCTGGATATGCGCCACTGGGAACCTGAAGCGCTTGAGACGATGGGCCAAGCCGTTGCCAATGCCGTTGAAGAAATTTGCCAACGCCATGGGCTTGAATACGAGCTAACCCCCACCGCAGACTTTGAACCTGAACACTTCAATCAAGCGTGTGTTGATACCGTGCGCCAGGCCGCCGAAAAGCTCCAACTGTCGCATATGGATATCATCAGCGGTGCCGGGCACGATGCAATGTTCGTTGGCCGGGTTGCCCCTGCCGCGATGATCTTTATCCCCTGCAAGGATGGCATCAGCCATAACGAGATTGAGAGCGCCACGCCAGAGCACGTACACGCAGGTTGTAATGTGCTACTCCACGCCATGCTTGAAGCTGCCGGTGTTGAGGGTGGTGAATAATCATGGCCGAGACCTTTGAAACACTGACGGCAGTCGACGCATTGGCACGCTTCGGCGAGGGATCGCTCTCGCCGGAAACGCTGGTTGATGACTGCTTAGCGCGTATTGAGCGACATAACCCCAAGGTAAATGCCTTCACCTGTATTAACGGAAAAGAGGCCTGCCGATTAGCCGCAGAATCCGCTCGACGCTGGCAAACAGGCACACCTTGTGGCCCGCTGGATGGCGTTCCTATCACCATTAAGGATTTAACCTTAACCAAAGGACTGCCCACGCGTTTGGGTTCAACGACCACCCCGGATGGCCCTTGGGAGGTAGATGCTCCGATCAGCCGTCATCTACGCAATGCCGGGGCCATCGTGATCGGCAAGACCACCTCGCCGGAATTTGGTTGGAAAGGCGTCACCGATAACCCGTTGCATGGCATTACCCGCAACCCCTGGAACACGGCATTAACGCCCGGGGGATCATCCGGCGGCGCGGGGGCAGCCGCGGCACTTAACCTTGGTATGCTTCACCAGGGCAGCGACGCGGGCGGTTCAATCCGCATCCCATGCAGCTTCACCGGCACGTTTGGCATTAAACCCACCTTCGGCTGGGTGCCCCAGTGGCCCGCCAGCGCCATGAGTACGCTTTCTCACTTGGGCCCGATGACCCGCACCGCCGCCGACAGCGCGCTCATGCTTAGCGTGATGGCGCAGCCCGATACTCGGGATGGCTATTCCGGTAATCCGCTTGGACCAGACTGGCTAACGCCACCTCCCGCGGATCTACGCGGCTGGCGAATCGCCTTTAGCGCTGACCTTGGCTATGTAGAAGTAGCACCTGATATTGCGCAGCGGGTTGAGGAAGCAGTTGCCCATCTAGAAGCATTGGGCGCGACGGTAGAGCGAATTGACCCTGGCTTTAGTGATCCGCTTGAGACGTTTAATACGCTGTGGTTTGCGGGCGCCATCCAAGCGCTCGAAAAACTCAACGAGCAGCAGCAGGAGGCACTCGACCCAGGGTTTCTGGATATTGCGAGGCGCGGGCAGGATGTATCGCTTTCCGCCTACCTTGCCGCCCGGCGCGAGCGTAGCGAGTTGACCGCCCATATGGCGGCATTTCATGAGCAGTATGACCTGCTGGTCACGCCCACCATGCCAATTGCCCCCTTCGCTGCGGGCCAAAACGTACCACCGGGTGAACGCTATCGCGACTGGATGGATTGGACGCCGTTTAGCTACCCCTTCAATCTCACCCAGCAACCCGCCGCATCGCTGCCTTGTGGGCTGGATAGCCAAGGGCTGCCGGTAGGGCTGCATCTTGTGGCAGGTAAATACCAAGACCTCAAGGTGCTGCATGTCGCTCAGCTACTTGAGCGCTACTTGCCGCCGCTGACGCCGACTGGAGTGGTAGAGGTGTTATAAAGTCGGTCTTACAGCATTACCTCATAGCCTTCAAATTTAGGCGGGCCGAGATAAGTGCTTTCCGGCACTTTAGCATTGCGTAAGCCTCATCTCGGGAAGCCAAGCTAACACGGCACAAGGCTCAGCCCAATCAATGCCGCTTAAAGTCCTCATCCGGCTTTACTTGTGTGGGGAGAGCCCCTGCATCTTCCAGGTCTACCCAAGGCTCGCGAGGTGCTTCAATACGCGAACCGGTACGGGCGGCAAATCTCTCACTGTGCAATGCTTTGAGTAGTCCAAACACCATTAAGATCACTACCACTGAAAATGGCAAGGCAGCCATAATCACCGCTGACTGAAGGGTTTCAAGGCCACCCGCCAGCAGCATTACGGCTGTCAGCAAACCCAGCCCAGCCCCCCAGATGATGCGATGTACAGTGGGCGGTTCAGGATCACCGCCGGCGAGAATAGTGTTGATCACCAGTGTTCCAGCGTTGGCAGAGGTGATCAGGTAGGTCGCAATCAACACCACCAGTACCGCCGATACGCCGATGCCAAGCATGCCCAGATCCATTGCCGCTACCGTGGCAAACAGCGCAGTAGCCACATCGTCGTCCACGGCCTGGATGATCCCCCCTGCGCCAAAGAGTTCATGATAGAGCGCGGTGCCACCAAACAGGCCAATCCAGATAATGGTAATCACCGTGGGCACCAGTAATACTCCCATCACGAACTCGCGGAAGGTACGCCCCCGGGAGATCCGTGCAATGAACATACCGACGAAAGGCGACCAAGCAAGCCACCATCCCCAGAAAAAGACCGTCCATTCTGACTGCCAGCCATCCGCAACGGTGGCATTGGTGTGAAAGGCCATGCCGAGCAGGTTTTGTAAATAGTCACCAGCGGATTCGATCGTTAGCGCTATCAGGTACTGGGTTGGGCCAAACAGCAGCATGAAAACCACCACCGCAATACTTAGCCAGAAGTTAGCCTCTGAGAGTAGACGCACGCCGCGCTTGACCCCAGAGACAACCGACAGCGTCGCTACGCTCATAATCACGGCAGTGATAAGAAGTTGGAGTCTGACTGACGACTCCCACCCGAAGACTGCATCAAGGCCCGCATTCATTTGCTGAACGCCGAGCCCCAGCGTGGTAGCGATCCCGAATACCGTGCCGAATACGGCAAGCAGGTCGACCACGTCGCCTAATATGCCATGATTATACTTGCCCAGAATCGGCTCCAACCCAGAGCGCACCGTCAGCGGCAGGTTACGGCGATAGGCGAAGTAGGCCAGCACTAACGCCACGAAAGAGAAGATCGCCCAGCCATTCAACCCCCAGTGGAAGTAGGTCAGGCGCATCGCCACCCGCGCTGCCTCCGGGCTCATACCTTCGGATATGAAAGGATTTTCCTGAAATTGCAGGATCGGCTGAGCCACCGCCCAGAATAGAAGCCCTACCCCAGTGCCCGCGGCGAACAGCATTGAAACCCAGGAGAAAAAGGTGAACTCCGGCTGTTCGTTATCACCACCCAAGCGTACGTTCTTGAAGCGCCCCACACCCAGCCAGATCATAAACAGCAGTAAAAAAGCGATGAGCAAGACGTAGTACCACTCAAGAAAGGGGTTCACTGAGCGACGCATGCGTTCAAGGATGTCGGCGAGGTGTCCGGTAAAAAAGGCCCCATAAATTAAAGCCGCTACCACCATAATAATGGCGATCAACGTGACGCGAGCATTCATTCCCTTGAATAACCCTGAGGTGGCTTGGCGATACATCACATCTCCTTGCTTAGCGAACTTATGCTTGATTTAATTTTAAATATTCAGCTCGATCAGCCCCACAGCAGGCGATACCACCTTGTGACCAAAGATATCAGCAAGATATCTTGCTAACGAAATCATTGCATTGGCGGCCCGCACAGCAAGTCGTCGTTCATGTGGAAACACCAAACATCTCTCTTCCTGCCTTCCCCCAAATAAAGACGGTCACCAACGCGGCTGTGAGTGATACGTCAACAGGCCCCTACTAGTAGCAACCTACTCGTTAGATGAAACGTTACGTTAGTGTAACTAGCTCACCCTCCAATAAAAACCGTCCGGTCGGTTTTTATTGACTATCATCAAACTTAAATGATTAAATCCAATGAATAATTGCAATCATTGAGGCTGTTGCTTAATACACATACATGCGGAAATGTATGTGTATTATTAGCTTCTGCTTTCCTCATAACTCGTTGAATCATTAAAGCATCGCCGCTTTCGGCTCTATTCTACTTCTGCTTTTCCCCCCCTCAAAAGGGAACTGATATGAATCAAACCAAACTCTGCCAAGACACGAGAGCCAGGAGCTCTCTACCCAAAAAGGAAGCTCTTCGTCGGCACCATTTGGCGCAAACTTTACGCATGCCTTTGAAAAAAAAGCCTTCAGCACTCAATGCGGACACCTACGCCTTAAATTGGCAACAAGAAATGATTGTAATTAAGGATTGTCGTTATCGCCCCAAGCTAGCACGCCCCTTGATTCGTTGGTTATTGCGACGAGAGTGCAAAGCATACCAGCGGCTTTATGGTACGGAGCTTGTTCCCGAGTGGTTGGGCTGGCTCGACAAAGACGCTTTTATGTTACGTTACGTGCCGTCCATACCTATTTCAAAACTCGACACTCGCCAGCTAATACAAGCCAACCTCAAACTTCAGAAAAGCGTTGAAATTTTGCATGAACGCCGCCTCTTCCATATGGATTTACGCAGTGGAGGAAACATCTTGGTGGCCCCAGGCGGGCGTGTCTACCTAGTCGATCTCGCATCAATGGTTAAGCTGAAACCCTGGGCCGCCCCATTCGCTTGGTGCTTTCGACGTTGGGATGAGTATGGATTGCAAAAATGGCGTAGGAGAGTCATTTCATTGTTAGCAGCACGAGAGTAAATTTTAAAAATTAAAAACCGACTAGACGGTTTTTAATTGATCAAGGTCAAAACCTTGTCTATAAATAATTAGATAATAGTAACGACAAATTTAACTTTTTAATCCAAGCGTACGCCACAAAAGTTTTCTCAGCGCTAGCTCTTCACATCTATCGGGAGAGTAGCGGTGAGCGCTCCGTCTGAAATCAAGTCAATCTTGCTTTGACAGCCAAAACCTCGACACGGTGACTGAGTCAGTCACGTTAACCCATTAATCGACTGCCAAATAAGAGTACAACACCATGAAGTCAAGCAGTAAAAGCAAGTGGATCAAAAGCTTGGCGGCTATTTCCATTATCGGCATTGTGGCTTGGTTGGTCTGGCGGGAACTGCAGCCAGATGGCCCAGACTGGGGTATCACTAGCGGCAACGGGCGCATTGAAGCCACTGAGATCGATATTGCCACCCGCGTCGCTGGCCGCCTCGCCGAGGTATTGGTTGAGGAGGGAGAGTTCGTTGAGGTCGGCCAAGTGGTCGCCCGCATGGATACCGCCACCCTGGAGGCCGACCTGGCCCAGGCCAGAGCACAGACTCGCCGAGCCGAGAACGCCCTAGAGACAGCCCGAGCCATGGTTGCCATGCGCCAGAGCGAGCTGGAAACCGCACGCGCTGTAGTCAACCAGCGACAAGCTGAACTAAATGCCTCTCGAAAGCGCTACGAGCGTTCGGCTGAATTGGTGGAGCGAAACGCCATCTCTCGTCAGCAATTCGACGACACCCTAGCCGACTACCAAAGCCAGCAAGCCGCCCTGGCTTCGGCCAATTCCCAGGTGTTCTCAGCCCAAGCCGCTATCCGCGCTTCCGAATCCCAGGTAATCGAAGCCGAGTCAGAGGTGGAAGCCACCCAGGCCTCGATCCAGCGCATCGAGGCCGACCTGGAGGACAGCGAGCTGAAAACTGACCGCTTGGCCCGAGTACAGTACCGGGTGACCGAACCAGGCGAGGTGTTGGGTGCCGGAGGCAAGGTACTCAACCTAGTCGACCTCACCAAAGTCTATATGACGTTCTTCTTACCCACCAGCGAGGCAGGCCGGGTTGCCATCGGCGACGAGGTTCGCCTAGTGCTAGATGCTGCCCCGGACTATGTGATTCCTGCACGGGTCAGCTTCGTAGCCAGCATTGCACAGTTCACCCCCAAAACCGTAGAAACGGAGAGCGAACGGGAAAAATTGATGTTCCGAATTCGCGCTCAGATAGATCCAGCACTGCTTCTCGAACATATTGAGCAGGTCAAGACAGGACTGCCCGGCATGGCCTATCTAAAAATCGAGAAAGAAGCGACCTGGCCCGACCATCTCCAGGTCAATGTTTCACCATGATCCAAGATACACACTCTGTCGCCCACGTCAGCGCGCTAACATTGCGCTTCGGCAGCATCACAGCACTTGACGCACTGGATCTGGAACTGCCAGCTGGCTGCATGATCGGGTTGATCGGCCCAGATGGTGTCGGAAAATCCAGCCTGCTGGCGTTACTCGCTGGCGCTCGCAAAGTGCAAGAGGGCGAGGTTACGGTGCTAGGCGGCGACATGCGTGACAAGCGGCACCGGAGCCGCGTAGGGCCACGTATTGCCTACATGCCCCAAGGGCTAGGTAAAAACCTCTATCCCACCCTCTCCGTTGAGGAGAATCTGCAGTTCTTCGCCCGGCTGTTCGGCCACGGGGCCAGTGAGCGTCGCCGACGTATCGACGACCTGACTCGCAGCACAGGGCTACACTCGTTCTTGACGCGCCCTGCTGGAAAACTCTCAGGCGGCATGAAGCAGAAGCTCGGGTTGTGTTGTGCGCTGATTCATGACCCCGACCTGCTGATTCTTGACGAACCCACCACCGGCGTCGACCCGCTGGCCCGCGCCCAGTTCTGGGACTTGATCACCCGCATCCGCGTCGATCGACCACAGATGAGCGTGATAGTTGCCACCGCCTACATGGACGAAGCCCAGCGTTTTGACTGGCTGGTAGTGATGGATGCAGGACGCATACTCGCCACCGGCACCGCGCAGAAGCTACTTGAGCGTACCGCCAGCGACTCACTGGATGGCGCCTATATTGAGCTGCTACCGGAAGAGAAGAAACGCGGCTATCAACCTGTGCATATCCCTCCGCTGGAAGTCGATACCGAGACCGACATCGCCATCGAAGCCAAGGGCTTGACCATGCGTTTCGGCGATTTTGTGGCCGTCGACCATGTCAGCTTTCGTATCCGGCGCGGCGAAATCTTTGGTTTCCTCGGTTCCAACGGCTGCGGCAAGTCAACCACCATGAAAATGCTCACCGGTCTACTGCCTGCCAGCGAAGGCCGGGCTTGGCTGTTCGGTCAGGAGGTCGATCCACGGGATATCGATACCCGCCGACGAGTGGGCTACATGTCCCAAGCATTCTCATTGTATGGCGAACTCACCGTGCGCCAGAACTTGTTGCTGCACGCGCGTCTATTCCAGATTGCAAAGCACGACATCCCCGACCGGGTCACCGAGATGGTCAAGCGCTTCGAGCTCGATCATGTCCTCGACGACCTGCCGGAGAGTCTACCGCTGGGGGTGCGTCAGCGGCTATCGCTGGCAGTCGCGATGGTCCACAAGCCCGAACTATTGATACTCGACGAGCCTACCTCAGGTGTCGACCCGATCGCCCGTGACAACTTCTGGCGCCTCCTGGTCGAGCTGTCGCGACGGGATCGGGTGACTATCTTTATCTCTACTCACTTCATGAATGAGGCCGAGCGCTGCGACCGCATGTCGATGATGCACGCCGGCCGTGTACTCGACAGCGACACGCCAGCGGCGCTGGTCGAGAAGCGTGGCGCTGCAACACTGGAGGAAGCCTTTATAGGCTACCTGCTCGAGGCGGGCGCGGATCAGGAGAGCTCAGAACCGCAAAACACACCACAGGAAGTCGGCAGCGCCTCCGAATCACCCCCTATCGCCGAAGAGAGCCATCTTGACTCACCGCGCCACCAGCATTTCAGCCTGCAGCGCATGCTTAGCTATATGTGGCGCGAAACCCTGGAGTTACGCCGAGACCCGGTGCGTGCGGCCCTGGCACTGGTCGGCTCGCTTATCTTGATGTTTGTGATTGGTTTCGGTATCAGTATGGATGTCGAGGATCTCAGCTACGCCATCCTCGACCGTGACCAAACCTCGCTTAGCCACAATTACGCTCTGAATCTCTCTGGAGCCCCTCACTATTTTATCAAGCGCCCCCCACTGACTGACTATGAAGAGCTTGATCGCCGCATGCGTAGCGGAGAACTGGCTCTGGCGATCGAGATACCTCCGGGATTTGCACGTGACGTGATGCGTGGACGCAACGTGGCGATCGGGGCCTGGATCGATGGCGCCATGCCCCAGCGCGCTGAAACCGTGCAGGGCTACGTCCAGGGCATGCATCAGCAGTGGCTACAGGAGCAGGCAAGGCAGTCTGGAATGGCGACCAGCGCGATGGCGGCCAGCATCGAGAACCGCTACCGCTACAACCCTGATATCCAGAGCCTTCCGGCCATGGTACCTGCCGTGATCCCACTACTGTTACTGATGCTCCCGGCAATGCTTACCGCGCTGTCGGTAGTACGTGAAAAAGAGATGGGCTCGATCATCAACCTCTATGTCACCCCGGTCACCCGAGCCGAATTCCTAATCGGCAAGCAGATTCCCTACATTGGCTTGGCAATGATCAACTTTCTGTTGATGACCGGGCTTGCGGTCACGCTGTTCGGCGTGCCGATCACCGGCAGTTTCCCTACGCTGGCACTTTCGGCGCTAGTGTTCTCGATCATTGCTACGGGGATGGGTTTGTTGGCATCCACTATCACCAAAAGTCAGATCGCCGCCATGTTTTTCGCCATGATCGGCACCCTCATCCCCGCTACTCAGTTCTCAGGCCTGACCGACCCGGTCTCGTCACTAGACGGTGTCGGGCGATTCATCGGCAATATCTACCCGGCAAGCCATATGTTCACCATCAGCCGCGGCGTATTTAGCAAGGCACTCGACCTTCGCGACCTCATCGGTTCGTTCTTACCGATGCTGTTGTCGGTTCCCGTGATCATGGGGCTGGCGATCATCCTCCTCAAAAAGCAGGAGCGTTAAGATGCGCCAAATCGCCACTATTTTTCGCCTCGGCATCAAGGAGTTCTGGAGCCTGTTGCGCGACCCGACAATGCTGGTGCTCATCGTTTACGTATTCAGTATCGCCGTTTATACCTCCGCCACGGCGATGCCCGAGACGCTGAACAACGCGCCTATTGCGATCGTCGACG
>JAMCZP010000257.1 GCA_023485185.1 Gammaproteobacteria bacterium | reverse complement strand
CACCTACCCGCTGCATATGGAACAGTCGCTCACGTCCATCAATGGGCGATAGCGCTTTGAATGACCAAAAAGACTCTCCGCTCACTACTCCTTGTAACGCTTGAGAATTCTCAACTTTCATGCCGATGGAAAAGCGATCACTTGCAGGGTGTCTAGCAATTAACTTTGAATCAGAATCAATCAGTGCAATGCTTTCGCCGTCATATACGTGCATTTGTTGTAAGGCATCGGCAAATACTCGTGGAGCAATACTAGAGATTACCAAACCCGCAAAGTCACCACTTGAGGTATCTAACCGCCGGCCATGGTACAAATAATAAGCTTGGTCACGCTCAGACCAGTGTAGCGGGGTAATTATTTCCTGCTGACCTCCTTGTTTAAAAGCATTAAAAAAACGTGTGTTGCTGATATCAACCCCCGCACTTCGGGTCCCCATACTACTTGCCAATACTCGGCCAGTAGGCGCTAGAACGGCTATTTCATCCGTCATAGGCACATACATCTTAAGATTGTCTAACGCCCGCTGAAGAGCCTGAGTGTTATCTTCATCAGGCATCCCCTGCATAGCTAATAATTCACCAAGGCCAAATAGTGCCTGTCCACTTTGCGCAAATACTCCTTTTGCCCACTCGGTGACGACATTGGCACGCGCTGTAATCTGCGACTCGGCAGACTCGATTTCCTGCTTATACTGTTCACGAAGTAACCAGCCAAACAGCAACATGGTGATGATAAGTGCCAGCAGGTAAAGCGCTATTACTTGCCACCGCTGTTGGTGGTAGCTTTTGCCTGCCTTTAAAGCTTCATTATTTACATCAGTCGTAATGATAGACATCGCAGAAAAGCCTTATTCAGGCGCCTTACCAGGACACCTGATACAGTGTAAAAAAGGAACCAGAAACGCCACACCACGCTCGCGGACACATAACTTATGCGATATTGACGCGGTGCATTTGTGATGTATATCAGTTTTTCTCGCGGGTGATTGGTTAAAAAGCGTGACGTTACCTATTGATTGTCTATTTACCAAGGAGTGTTATGGCATCGCTAGGGCAAATGAGCGACTACGAAATACGCTTAATCCGCATTTTTAAAACGGTCGTTGAGTGTGGCGGCTTCACCGCTGCAGAGACAACGCTTGGTATTAGCCGCTCGGCGATTAGCCAACATATGAATGATTTAGAAGGACGGCTGGGCTTTTCCCTCTGCCAGCGTGGCCGGGGTGGCTTTAGCTTAACCGAAGAGGGAAAAGAGATTTATCAGGCGGGTTTAACACTGCTTACCGCACTGGAAACGTTTAAAAGCGATGTTAACGCCCTGCATCAAACCATTAAGGGCGAGCTGAATATCGGTATCACCGATAATCTAGTAACGCTGCCCGCCATGCACGTTACCAATGCGCTCGCCGAGCTTAGCGCGCCGGAGCATGAGGTGACGCTACATATTCACATGGAGCCCTCTGACGCTGTTATTCGAGGTGTGATGGATGGTCACCTGCATGTTGGGGTAGTGCCCGCCGTCAACCTGCCCACTAGTTTAGAAACCCGACATCTATACGACGAGCCATCGTATCTTTATTGCGCCGTAGGGCATCCGCTGTTTGCTGAACGAGATGAAGTGCTCCTTTTTTCTGACATCGCCCCCTACCCGGCTATTTCGCCGCGTTATCCGCTGCCTTTTGAGGCACGCCAAGCCCATGATGCGCTCAGCCTGCGTGCTTCCGCATCAGATCGCGAAGGTGCCGCCTTTTTGATCCTCACCGGGCGTTTTATAGGCTTTCTACCAGAACATGTCGCCGCTCAGTGGGTGGCAGCGGGCAAGATGCGAGCCCTGCATATTGCCACGCAGCACTACCGTATTCCCTTTGTGCTGATCACCCGCCACGACCGCCGGGCCAACCGAGTGGTGGATGCATTCCTGAGCTTAATCAAAAGTAATTAACGAAAAACCCGGCATGAGGCCGGGCTTAAACCGTAACGCAATTTTTACTTTCCTAGCGTTGCTTGTTACGTTTTTTAGCGTGGCTTGGTTGCCTCGCTGGCCATGATCGGTGCGGGTCCCGCCTGGGGAGACGAAGCCAACACTTGGCTTGCCACATAGTAAACAATCGCACCCAGCGCCGAGCCGGTGAACCAGCCGTAATCGTAGAACCAGTTCATCGTTCCCGTTACTAGTGAGATCAACGTGAGTAGCACCGGCACGCCAAAGGCGATAAAACCAGCCATGTTCACCGCAGGGTAGGCTTGGTTATCCATATACAGGCTAGGGATATCAAGGCGCTGCTTTTTAATCAAAAAATAATCGACCGCCATAATGCCGGCGATAGGACCAAGCAGGCTTGAGTAGCCAAGCAGCCAGTTCGAATACATCTGTTCAAGTGATACGCCGGGAGGAATTACCCCCGCTTTTTGCAAAAGATCGTAGCCCATCAATAGTACCCCCACCGCACCGGTCATCAGTACGCCGCGGGTCTGATTGATCAACTTGGGGGCAATATTTTGGAAGTCATTGGTAGGAGAAACAATATTCGACGCAGTATTGGTCGAAATGGTGGCAATAATGATTAACAGCATTGCCATCACTACCCAGAAGGGACTGTCGATATAGCCGATCAAACGCACCGGGTCAGCAACGGTTTGACCCACTAGCGTCTCAGACGCCGCGGTTAACACCACGCCGAGGGCGGCAAAGAAGAACATCGTCAGCGGTAAACCGATTATCTGGCCAGCAATTTGATCCTTTTGGCTTTTCGCAAAGCGACTGAAATCAGGAATATTAAGTGACAGCGTGGCCCAAAACCCCACCATGGCGGTTAAACCAGCAAAGAAGTAGCCATACACCGACGCGCCTTCAGGACGTGACGGCGGCTGCGCCAGCAGCTCGGTCATTGACATATTCGGCCACGCCCACATCATCAGCCCAATGCCTACCGCCAACAGTAACGGCGCGGCTAGTGTTTCCAACCACTTAATCGATTCTGCCCCACGAATTACCACGTAGAGATTCATCGCCCCGAAAACAAAGAAGCCAATCACTTCCCCCACGCCGCCAAGTGCCGCCCAGGCGGGAATCAACTCAGACAACAGCAAGTGAATCGCCAACCCGCCAAACATGGTCTGAATACCGAACCAGCCGCAGCCTACCAGTGCACGTACTAGGCACGGCACATTCGAGCCCAAAATACCGAAGGATGAGCGCAATACCACCGGAAAAGGAATACCGAACTTAGTACCGGGAAAAGCATTCAGCGTCAGTGGAATCAGTACGATCACGTTGGCGAGCAAGATGGCAAAGAGCGCCTCTCCCACGCTTAAGCCAAAATAAGCGGTTAACACCCCGCCCAGCGTATAGGTGGGTACACAAATCGACATTCCTACCCACAGCGCTGCAATGTTCCACTTGCTCCACGTGCGCTCACTTGCCTGGGTAGGTGCAATATCGTCATTGAAACGAGGACTCTCACGCACGTCGTCCTCAACATGGAGTTCAATCAGCCCCTCTCTGTCTACCATCTGGGTTCTTGAGCCTGTCATTTTATTCTCCTCAGCAGCGACATTGCCGATCGCATTCACGGGTTCAGCTTTCGTTGCAGCAATAAACATGCCTAAAAACACCGCATGACGGATAACTTATTGAACAAAAAGCTGACTTAATCGACAGATAGGCAGTCACCGCACCCTCAATTGTTATTGTGTTTTTGAACGCGACGTAAGACCACTAAAAACCTTAGCTGGTTAAAAAAATAACGCACCAAAAAGATACAAAAAAATCATTTAAAACCCCACATCAACTTCACAAACTGTTGATTTATAAAAATATAAAAAAATCACCAAACATGTGCACGTATTCACCAAATCAGTAAAAACAGGCTCTTTAAAAAACAAAAACATATAAAATCAACAACTTAATATCACATTCAACGGTAGATAAAAAATCCTTGAAAAGAGACGGCATAAAGGACTATGTTCAAAAAGCTGTCAAACATGACAACTTTCAACATAACAATAAACACTCGGCTTTAACGCCGGTGTCATCACACGCCAAGTGACCGTCATCACACTCATAAATATTAGCGATTAGTGTTTTAACTTGCCGTGATGCGCTAGCCAATGGTGAGCGCGTATGACACGAGAGGGCTTTTTATGCAGAAGATGAAAATCGGCCTGATTCAAATGGGCCTGAAAACCAGTACCGACTTAGAACCCGCTGCCATTCGAGACGCGATGAACGAAGCGCATCTGCCGCTGATCAAGCAAGCCGCCGAACAAGGCGTGCAGGTGCTGTGCTTCCAGGAAGTGTTCAATCAGCCCTACTTTTGCCCCAGCCAGGACAGCAAATGGTACGCCGCTGCCGAGCGGGTGCCGGAAGGCCCCACCTGCCAGATGATGCAGAAGCTCGCGGCTGAGCACCGCATGGTGATCATCGTCCCTATCTATGAAGAGACCGAGACCGGCGTTTACTACAACACGGCGGCAGTATTCGACGCTGACGGTAGCTATCTAGGCAAATACCACAAGACACACATTCCCCAAGTGGCTGGCTTTTGGGAAAAATTCTTCTTTAAGCCGGGCCAATCCAACTGGCCAGTGTTCGATACCGCCTACGGCAAGATCGGCGTGTATATCTGCTACGACCGTCACTTCCCCGAAGGCTGGCGAGCACTGGCCCTTAACGGTGCCGAAGTCATCTTCAACCCCTCCGCCACCGTGGCCGGGCTATCCCAATATTTATGGGAGCTTGAACAGCCCGCCTCGGCCGCCGCTAACGGCTGCTTTATCGCTGCCATCAACCGCGTCGGCAGCGAAGCGCCTTGGAATATCGGCGATTTTTACGGCTCCAGCTATATCGTCAACCCACGCGGCAAAATCGAAGCCCAGGCCAGCGAAACCGAAGACGAGCTGCTGGTACACGAGATCGATTTAGACATGGTGCGCGAGGTACGCAACAACTGGCAGTTCTGCCGTGACCGCCGCCCGGAAACCTACACCCGTTTAACCGACGGCGAATAAGCCCCTCAGTCAATTACCCCAGGAGTGAACATGAGTTTATTGATCAAGGGCGGCACCGTCGTCACCCACGCCGACACCTACCGCGCTGACGTGCTCTGCGTCGATGGAAAAATCCACGCCATTGGCACCGATTTAGACGTGCCGGAAGGCTGCGAGATCGTCGATGCCAGCCACCAATTGGTGATGCCCGGCGGCATCGACCCCCACACCCACATGCAGATGCCCTTCATGGGCGCGGTGGCCAGCGAAGACTTCTACACCGGCACCGCCGCCGCCATGGCGGGCGGCACCACCACGATCATCGACTTCGTGATTCCCAGCCCCGGCCAGTCGCTGCTGGAAGCCTTCGAGACCTGGCAGGGCTGGGCGGAAAAAGCCGCCACTGACTTCGCCTTCCACGTGGCGATCACCTGGTGGGATGAGAGCGTCAAAGAGGAAATGGGCACCCTGGTACACGATCACGGGGTCAACAGCTTCAAGCACTTCATGGCCTACAAGGGCGCCATCATGGCCACCGATGACATTCTGGTGGAGAGCTTTTCCCGCTGCCTGGAGCTGGGAGCGGTGCCCACCGTGCATGCGGAAAACGGCGAGCTGGTTTACCACATGCAGCAGAAACTGCTGGCCCAGGGCATCACCGGCCCGGAAGCCCACCCGCTTTCCCGCCCACCGCAGGTGGAAGGCGAAGCGGCCAGCCGCGCTATTCGTATCGCGTCCACCCTTGGCGCGCCAGTCTATCTGGTGCACGTCTCCACCAAAGACGCGGTAGATGAAATCGCCTACGCCCGCCAGCAGGGTCACCCGGTATTTGGCGAGTGTTTAGCAGGGCATTTGGTCATAGACGACAGTGTTTACCAACACCCCGACTGGGCAACTGCCGCGGCCCACGTCATGAGCCCCCCTTTCCGTCCCAAAGGTCATCAGGAAGCCCTTTGGCACGGCCTGCAGTCCGGCAATTTACAAACCACCGCCACCGACCACTGCTGTTTTTGTGAGGAGCAAAAAGCCGCCGGTAAAGATGACTTCACCAAGATCCCCAACGGCACTGCGGGTGTGGAAGACCGTCTGGCCGTGCTGTGGGACGAAGGGGTCAATACCGGCAAGCTCTCGCCCCAGGAGTTCGTGGCGGTCACCTCCACCAACACCGCCAAAATCTTCAACCTCTACCCGCGCAAAGGGGCGATTCAAGTGGGTGCCGATGCCGACCTCGTGGTCTGGGACCCCAACGGCACCCGCACGATTTCCGCCAAGACCCACCATCAGAACGTCGATTTCAATATTTTCGAGGGCAAGACGGTGCGCGGCATTGCCCGTCATACCATCAGCCAGGGCAAGTGGACCTGGCGGGATGGCGAGCTGCACGCCGAGCGCGGTGCGGGCCGTTACCTGAAGCGCCCCGCCTACCCCGGTGTGTTCGAGCTGCTGGCCAAGCGTGCCGAGCTGAATGCCCCCGTGGCGGTCACTCGCTAATCCCGGCCCCTACGAAGAACAGAGCAATGGAGAAACGACCGTGACCCATTCACTTGATCATCTGCCCAGCGCAAAAGAGGTCGGCACCTACGACCCAGCGACGCTGGCAAGCAACTTCAGCGACCTGCATCCGCCGCTGACGCCGCGCCAGGCCATCATCGAAAGCCAGCGCTGCCTGTACTGCTATGACGCGCCCTGCGTCGAGGCCTGCCCGTCGGACATCGACATTCCCAGCTTCATCCGCCAAATCAGTGACCACAACATTAATGGCGCAGCAGAAACCATTCTGGAAGCCAATATCCTCGGCGGCAGCTGCGCCCGGGTGTGCCCCACGGAAATCCTTTGCGAACGCAGCTGCGTGCGTAACCACGACGCCGAGTGCCAGCCGGTACTGATCGGTTTGCTCCAGCGCCACGCTACCGACCACATGCAGTTCGATAGCCACCCCTTCAAGCGTGCCGCCAGCACTGGCCGCCATGTTGCCGTGGTGGGCGCGGGGCCTGCGGGGCTCTCCTGCGCTCATCGCTTGGCCATGCTGGGCCACCAGGTCACCATCTTCGAGGCCGAGCAAAAGCCTGGCGGGCTCAACGAGTACGGCATTGCCCGCTACAAGATGACCGACGATTTTGCCCGCAAGGAAGTCGAGTTCCTGCTGGACATTGGCGGCATCGACCTCCAGTACGGCCAACGTCTGGGCGACAACCTCACTCTCGATACCCTGCGCCAGCAGTACGACAGCGTGTTTCTGGGGTTGGGGCTGGGGGCCAGCCGCACGCTAGGGCTGACCGGCGAAGATGCACTGGGCCTGATGCCTGCCGTGGACTACATCAAGACCCTGCGCCAAACCGATGACCTGAGCGCCCTGGCCGTGGCCAAGCGCTGCATCGTGATTGGCGCAGGCAATACCGCCATCGATATGGCCACGCAAATGGCGCGTTTGGGGGCAAAGGAGGTCACTCTGGTGTATCGCCGTGGCACTGAGGCGATGTCCGCCACCGACCACGAACAGGAGATCGCCAAGGCCAACGGCGTGCGCATGGTGACCTGGGCCCAGCCGGACGAGATTCTGCTGGACGCCCAAGGGCGAGTGGCAGGCATGCGTTTTGCCCACACCGCAGAGCAGCAAGGCAGCCTCTCCACCACGGGCGAGACCTTCGAGATCGCGGCGGATGCCGTTTTCACCGCCATCGGCCAGGGCTTCGAGGGCGACAGCCTACGCGATGCCACCGCCGCCGAACTGGCCCGAGATGGCGAGCGCATTCACGTCAACGAGCTGTTCCAGACCTCACTGCCCAACGTTTACGCCGGCGGCGACTGCGTCAAACCCGGCCAGGACCTCACCGTGCAAGCAGTACAGCACGGCAAGCTGGCCGCCCACGCCATCCATCAAGCGCTCGCCGCCCAGCAGGAGGCCGCATGAACACCACACCTTTCAACACCCTCTCTTTTCCAGGCAAGAAACATAGCGGCGACAGCGTGGTGAACGGCGTCGATCTGTCGGTGAACTTTGCCGGTATCAAAGCCCCCAACCCCTTCTGGCTGGCCTCGGCCCCGCCTACCGACAAAGCCTACAACGTGGTGCGCGCCTATGAAGCGGGCTGGGGCGGCGTGGTATGGAAAACCCTTGGCGAAGAGCCCGCGGCGGTGAACGTCTCCTCCCGCTACTCGGCCCACTACGGCAAAAACCGCGAGGTGATCGGTTTCAACAATATCGAGCTGATTACCGACCGTTCGCTGGAGATCAACCTTCAAGAGATCACCCAGGTGAAGAAGGATTGGCCGGACCGGGCGCTGATCGTCTCCATCATGGTGCCCTGCAACGAGGAGGCCTGGGCGTATATCCTGCCGCGGGTGGAAGCCACCGGCGCAGACGGCATCGAGCTCAACCTGGGCTGCCCCCACGGCATGCCGGAACGCGGCATGGGCGCGGCGGTGGGCCAAAACCCGGATTTGATCGAAAAAGTCACCTACTGGTGTAAAAAGCACTACTCCAAGCCGGTCATCGTCAAGCTCACCCCCAACATCACCGATATTCGCGTGGGCGCCCAGGCGGCACTGCGAGGCGGCGCTGATGCAGTCTCGTTGATCAACACCATCAACTCCATTACCAGCATCGACCTGGACAACATGGTCGCCAAACCCACCGTGGGCCATCAGAGCACCCACGGCGGCTACTGCGGCAGCGCGGTGAAACCCATCGCCCTGAACATGGTGGCAGAAATTGCCCGAGACCCAGCCACGCCCACGCTGCCCATTTCCGGTATTGGCGGGATTTCCACCTGGCGGGATGCGGCGGAATTCATCGCCCTGGGCGCGGGCAGCGTGCAGGTGTGCACCGCTGCCATGCTCAACGGTTTTCGCATTGTTGAAGAGATGAAAGATGGCCTCTCCCGCTGGATGGCGGAAAAAGGCTACGACTCCATCGAAGCGTTTTCCCGCAAGGCGGTGCCACAAACCACCGACTGGAAGCACCTGGACATCAACTTCAAGACCATCGCCCATATCGACCAGGACCTGTGCATCGAGTGTGGCCGCTGCTATATCGCCTGCGAGGACACCTCCCACCAGTCGATTGCCAAGCTCACCGAGCAAGACGGCGCGCGCCGCTACGAGGTCATCGAAGACGAGTGCGTGGGCTGCAACCTTTGCCAGATCACCTGCCCGGTGGAAAACTGCATCACCATGGTGCCTCAGGAAACCGGCAAGCCCTTCCTCGCTTGGGATGACGACCCGCGTAATCCTTTCCGTGTCGCTTCCTAAGCACCGTTTTAAACAATCATCACAGCAGCTCCGCCCTCAATCATTGAGGGCGGTCGCGTTTTGCGCAACATGCTGTTCCAGCACCCATTAACGACACGTCACATTTTTCCTTGAGAATATGAGAAAATATCGCATATAGAATATTTTCTCATAAAAGGAATTAGCATGAAGTCTCAGGTGATTACCGCACGATTCGCAACTACCGCTGCTGCTACGTTATTGCTTACAGCCGTTAGCGTCGCCCAAGCCAGCCAGCGCATTGCCACGTTCGATTTAGGCAGTCTGGATACGCTGGATGCGTTAGGTTTAAGCGAGCAGGTGGTAGGTGTGCCCAAATCCAGCCTACCGGACTATCTGGAGCAGTATGCAAACGATGAAGTCACCGATATTGGCGGCCTACGCTCACCAGACATCGAAGCGTTGACCGATAGCAAACCGCATTTCATTCTCTTTACTGGGCGGCAAGGCGACTGGCAACGCGAGCTCGAGGTTATTGCCCCTACTCTTAATACCAGCCTACAAGGCGACGACTATTTAACGTCATTTGACGATAACGTTCGCCAACTGGCGACGCTGTTGCACGCAGAAGAGCGCGCAGAAGAGGCGCTTAAAGTGCTTCACGCTGACATTGCAAACAAGCGCGACGCCTTAAGCGATGCACCCAGCACGCTAGTGGTGACGCACAACGGCGGTAACCTGATGTTAAACCAGCACTCTGTGGTTCACGACGTACTGGGCGTAGCAGCACTTGAGATGCCCGATAGCGTGATATCAGAAACCCGCGGTACGCGTACTTTCACACCGCTATCAGCTGACGCCATTGCCGAAATCGATCCGGAAGTTGTACTGGTCATTGACCGCAGCGCCGCCATTGGCGATGAACCCGCTGAAGCTGATGCGTTAACCCAAATGCTCTCAGATGCAGGTGCGGTAAATACCCGGGTCATTATGCTGACCCCTGCGCTATGGTATCTCTCTGGTGGTGGCCTGCAGAGCCTTCCGCTGCAGATCGAAGAAGTGACCAGCGCCTTGGTAGCACAACCATAATTCACTGGGGTATTTTGCTCGTCTCAGGCAATTTTAAGCCTGGGACATTGCCCTTTTGGTGCATGTCTATGAAAACCGCACCATTTCTACGTTGCATTGCACAACAATCGATAACAGGCTTTTCTCCTGCCATTACCATTACTTTTAACAACCCATTGAAAGATGGATGTTTACTGCAATTTGTTAGGCGTATTGGCATACAAGCTGCAGCATGCTAATCACCTGAGCCAACGTAGGTTCAGCTCAGAACGATTAGTAAACAGACAACGGCGTCTGCAATGGTCTTCACTTAATTAAGTGAGGACTTAATTGCAGACGCCGTTTTTGCGTTTAAAAAGACGTTTTCAAACGACGCTTTAAAAGACAGGTAACGTGCAATGAGCAAAAAAATCTCTCACTCTCCAGAACGTCGCCACTTTCTCAAAAGCTCCGCGACTGTTGTCGGTGGCTCGGCACTGCTTAGCAGCTTGCCGGTTAGCTGGGCTTTCGCGAATGGAACACCGGAAACGACTGCCGCAAAGTTAGGCTTTATTGCCCTGACTGATGCCGCGCCGCTATTTGTTGCCGATGAAAAGGGATTTTTCGCCAAGCATGGCATGACCAATGTGGAGGTGCTTAAACAGTCCTCCTGGGGCACTACCCGTGACAACCTGGTATTGGGTTCACAGCGCAACGGCATTGATGGGGCGCATATTCTGACGCCGATGCCTTATTTAATGAGCGCGGGAACCATTACACCCAATAACCACCCCGTACCGATGAGTGTGTTGGCACGCTTAAATCTTAACGGCCAATGTATCTCGGTTGGCAGCGAATATGCCGATTTAGAGGTGGCACTGGATACGTGTGAATTCGCCCAGGCGCTAGCCGCTAAACGCAGCGGTGGTTCCGAAGTGAGTGCCGCCATGACCTTCCCCGGAGGCACTCACGATATGTGGATACGCTACTGGATGGCAGCCGGCGGCATCAACCCTAACCGCGATATTTCCACGATCACCATTCCGCCAGCTCAAATGGTTGCCAATATGCGCGTAGGCAGCATGGACACCTTCTGCGTCTGTGAGCCGTGGAACCATCAATTGATTAATCAGGGCATCGGCTATACCGCCAACACCACTGGCGAACTCTGGAACGACCACCCAGAGAAAGCCTTCGCCATGCGTAGCGACTACGTGGAAGCCAATCCCAATGCCACTAAAGCGCTCATGATGGCCATTATGGAAGCCCAGATGTGGTGTGAAGACGCTGCCAATCATGAAGAGATGGCACAAATTTGCTCTCGCCGCCGCTGGATTCACGCCCCCTACGCTGACCTGATCGACCGTATCCAAGGCAACTTTGATTACGGCACCGGGCGTGTGGTGGAAAACCATCCGCACATGATGCGCTATTGGGACAAGCATGCTTCTTACCCCTACAAGAGCCATGACCTCTGGTTCCTGACTGAGAACAAGCGCTGGGGCTATCTGCCACAAGATTTTGACAGCGCCGCACTGATTGAGCAGGTCAACCGGGAAGATCTGTGGCGCGAAGCCGCGGATGCACTTGGCGTTGCCTCAGCCGACATCCCCGACTCCACCTCCCGCGGTGTTGAGACGCTGTTTGATGGCAAGGTCTTCGACCCCGAAAACCCACAAGCCTACCTCGACAGTCTTGAAATCAAGGCGTTGGCGTAACCCACCGCGAGCCTGGGAGCCCCTTTATGAATACATCAACCCGTTCCGACACTCTTACCAAGCCGATGCTTAGCGTTGGCCCTTCACTGCTGCGCGTGCGCGATATCCTGGTACAAAAGGTGCTGCCGCCGGTGGTTATTCTGGCGCTGTTAATTGGTATTTGGGAAATTCTCTGCTCGTCGCCCACCGCCGCACTGCCCGCTCCTTCACAAGTGATCAGTGATACCTGGGAGCTTATTATTAACCCGTTTTACGACTATGGCGGCAATGACAAAGGCATGGGCTGGCAGATATTAGCCAGCCTGGAACGCGTCGCTTACGGCTACCTGTTGGCCGTGG
>JAMCZP010000350.1 GCA_023485185.1 Gammaproteobacteria bacterium | reverse complement strand
GAGGAGCGCAGCGACGCGGCCAGCTCGTCCTGCGGTGGCAGCTACCTCGAGATCGCCACGCTTCGCTCGCGATGACACAGCGTCGTTGCGAGATAAAGCCGCCGCCTACTAACAGGGCTTGCGCTCTGGGGGATTTTTTCATGAAGGGGAGGTTGTCAGGAGGGAGGTGTGAGGGGTAAAACGTGAGGTGCAAACTGCCTGCAACGTACTCCTTACCCTTCACACCTTTCCCCTCACCGGCAAACTATCCGCTATTAGCGATGAAATTGCCCTTCGCGTTCCGGTTGCCAAAGTACCGCATCAATTCTTAACAGCGTCTGGCTGTTATTAGGCAGCGGCCAGTCAATAATATCACCCACCTTGAGACCGATAAGGCTTGCTCCAATCGGGGCCATCACAGACAGGCCATCTTCGGTGCTACTTAATGCATGCGGATAAACCAGCGTCCGAATCATCTGCTTATCGCGGGTAAGGTCGGTGAACTGAATCTGGCTGTTCATGCTGACCACATTCTCAGGGATCTCTTGAGGGTCAACGACCACTCCGCGACTCAGCTCGTTTTCAAGCATGTCCGCCACGGCTTGATCCTTTTCTGAAGCATCATTAATCAAGCGCTGTAAGCGTTCGGCATCAAGCCGGTTAATTAAAAGGGGTGGACGCTGCCCCATTTTGCTCTCCTTGGCAAAAGTGCGCGCTATTAATCAGCCGCATAAAACGTTATCTAGTTAGTTTTTTAATAGGTAATAAAAACAGCTCTTTCCATAAAATAAGGAAGAGCTGTTATAAAGATTCTACGCCACTTTACGACAAAAGACGATGCTCGCTTCAATGACTATAGAGGGTGCATAACTGACCGTAACAGCAAGATAAAATGCTATGATGCGGGTCGCGGTTAGCCGTTGAGGGTTATTCATCCATTATTTATGCGATGCAACGTTCCCCATCATATTGATATTCAAAGTTTGAGGTGAAAGGGTGAGTGAAATAGTACCCACTTCGTGGCTCGTTTACTGCCGTCCCGGTTTTGAAAATGATGCATTAGCTGAACTGCAGCATCACGCAGCATTAAACGACGTGGCCTGTGAGTCCTCTTATGGCGAGGGGTGGGTAAGCTTAACGCGTATTGATGGCGAGCCGGTGAACGATTTACACCGTCAAGCGGCGTTTAAAAAGCTGATTTTTGCACGTCAAAGCTTAGCGGCGCTTCCAGCGCTCACCCTATCACGTGATGACCGTCTAACGGCTATTTTAGAGCAGGTAAAAGCCAGCCGCTGGAGCTTCGAAGAGATTTGGCATGAAACGCCGGATACCAATGATGGCAAAGCCCTGGCGGGTCTTATTAAAGCACTGACCAAGCCGCTGGAAAGCATACTTAAAAAGCGTGGGGCGTTAAGGCGCAGCGCAGGCGCTAGGCGTCTGCATATTTTCTGGACCGACGGAGATCGAGTGCAGTTGGCGATGAGCTTTCCAGGCAATCGTAGCGATTTGATTAATGGTATACGCCGTTTGCGTTTTCCGTCCCGAGCACCCAGTCGTTCAACCTTGAAGTTAGAAGAGGCATGGCACGAGTTTATCCCCAAGGACGAGTGGGAAGATCGGCTTGCGCCCCATATGCAGGCAGCTGATTTGGGTGCGGCCCCGGGTGGCTGGACATGGCAGTTAGTTCAGCGAGGGATGTATGTGTACGCCATCGATAATGGCCCGATGGATACCCAATTGATGAAGACCGGGCAGATAGATCATCTGAAAGAGGATGGTTTTACCTGGGAGCCACCGCAGCGTTTGGACTGGCTGGTTTGCGATATTGTTGATAAACCCGTGCGCGTATTAGCCATGGTGGAGCGTTGGTTAATTCGGAAATGGTGTAGAGAAGCGATCTTTAACCTCAAGCTGCCCATGAAAAAACGTTGGGATGAAGTAACCCGTTGTTTAAATACGTTGGACGTATCACTTGAGAAAGCGGGAGTATATGCCGATGTGTCATGCCGTCACCTCTATCATGATCGAGAAGAAGTAACGGTGCATGTGAAGCTTAAAAATTAACGCATGTGACATTATTAGGCTTAATAGCCAGGCTCGTAAATACGAATAGTCTCGTCTTCAGTGAGTAGTGGTAAAATGCGCTGCATCGCTGTTGAGCGGGCCTCGCTTGAGTGCCACTCCTTCCATGCGCGGATGTCGCGCCATTTGGTAATCATCAGGCGGCGATCAGTATGACCAAGCTCAACAAGGGTTTCTCCACCAATGAAGCCTCTTACGCCTAAGGAGACTCGCATTGCCTCCCGAGCTGCTTGCTCAAATTCTTCTTCAAGGCCGGGCATAATTCGCCGTTCGATGATAACTTTAATCATACGCTTCGTTTCCTACGTCGAGGATATTAATGGCTGATAATACGGGTACATTACCTACTTACGATGTGCTATTAGACACCACGGGGCTGTATTGTCCCGAGCCGATTATGTTAATGCATAATAAGGTACGCGATATGTCTACTGGTCAAGTGCTTAAAGTAGTGGCTACTGACCCAGCCACAACGCGCGACGTGCCTAAATTTTGCCAGTTTCTTGGCCATGAACTGATAGAGCAGGACACGTCCTCCGCGGATGGCTACCTATACTTTATTCGTTTAGCTTAGCTATTGGGATTAACTGTTTGATTTAACCCTTCTAGGCAAATCTATAAAAAGATTAGCCCACAAAAGGTAGTCATTTGGCTGCAAGCGAGGCCGGCATCATTTGTCAGTAGCTGACCTCGCTATCAGTGGCTGCCAATAAGCTGAATTAATCGCTTGCGACTACCATCATGGCTAATGCATCTAGTGTTGCAGGGTCCTCTTCCAATATTCGATTAGCAATGTGACGTTGGAAAAAATAAACCGTTTTATGGCGAGAGTGAGCGCTATAGAGGCATTTATCGCCTAATAAAATCGGTGTCATCTTTGCCTTCTGTTCGTCAGCAAGCAGCGCGTCAAGGCTACCGTCACTGTAGAGACGCCATCCGTAAACGGGTTTCATATGCCAGGGTGAGTTGGGGTGGTTCATGCACAGCGCATGAGTGCCCAGCGTGTCAGGTATTTGCTGAATCAGAGTAACTTCGCCAGAGGCTTCATAATCAAAATAATCAGCAGCCGCAACGAGCTCATGGTATTTATGGTCAGGTGGTGTATCGAAGATTTCTTCAGTTTCAGGGTCACGATAACCCACGAAGTAGCCATTTTCCTGGCTGTTCACATCGTGGCAGGCAGCCAATGTTTCCATCCACGGCACTAAGCCAATAACACTCCCGTCCTCTCTTAACCCCCAGGCTAAAATAGGCATGCCATAGTAGGTGTCAGGACTCGCAGCGAGCTGGTAAACCATCTCTAGGCCGTCTAGCTCTGGTGCTAGTCGGACTAAACACTTTTGCGCCTGTTGACGTTGGCGCACAGTTTCCAGGTCGATGACCTGGGCAGAGCGGGGTGACAGGGATGCGCCCATTATGTCCCTCCTTGTGCTGCGTGGTCATGACAGTGGCGAAGCAGGTTCTAGCTTGCCTCTTTATTATCGTTGCTTGCTTATCTCTCTATATCCACCAATAGCACAAGTTGCTCATAAGGTTAAGGGTTCTGCTGTTTTTAATTGCGCTCACAAGAAGCGAAGCGGTGCCTAAGCGCTGTATGCTCACGCTTTGCCTGCTGAAATTGTGCCCATGGGGCCTGAGCATTTTGCAGAGATAGCCAGCGTGCTTGATATTCCTGAATAGCGGTAGGCTTGACCACTGGCTGAATATCAATGAGTTGATTGATCGCCGCTAACCAACGTTGTGCTGTGCTCGTTAAGTGCTCAGTTGGAAGGTCTTGCCCAGGGCTTAAGCAGGCGTCAGTCTCTTCGCTTTGCTGGGCGAGTAAGGCATTTGCTTCGGTTAAGCGTTGATTAGCCAGCAATAGCGCCCGCAACACTTCTGCGGTTAATGGCCGCTCTTGAAGCGTTTTTAAATGGTTTTCAAGAGTTGAGGAGTCTTGCTGCCAATTAAGATCAAATTGGTGATTCGTCATCTCTATGAGGTAATCAATCGCCGCTAGGTGGCGCAAAAAGGTACTTTCTTCAATTTCAGTTAAAGGCTGACTGGCGCGAGAAAAGCTTTTAACCCACTCACTAGAGTCGAAAATAGCGTTCCAGCTAACCAGGGGGAGCTGTGCCGTTTTAGTCTGCGTTAGATAATGTAAGCGTGCTCTGTTTTCGTCACTCAGCTGGTTAGGGGCATCGCTATGCCAGCAGGCGCTCAAGCGCTGCCACAGGGTGCGCTCATAGAGCCACTGTTGGCTGGGCGGGGCGACACGACCAAGCTGGTTATTACGTGCAGCCACCAACGACGTGATTTGACACTCGCGCAGCGCGTAAACATTGAGCATGCTATCGCGGGTTTCCGGGATATCGATAAGCCTAATCTGTCGCTCAGGAAAAGCGTCGATATTGTCAGGGGCCGTGCGCTCTATATCGCTTGCAGTTAGCTCATCAGCCAACTGTTGATGATATGTCTCCCATGATACATCAGCGGGGTCGTCGCTACCGCAGCCTACGAGCAAGGTGACACTTACGATGAGTAAACTCGCGAGCCATCCCCGTTGGGCCATCATTACCTCCAGCGACTAATGCGCTGTAAGCGCCAAGCCAGTAGTAGTGCCGCGACACTTAATCCGATAATTAAGCCAATCCAATAACCGTGAACCCCCAATGGCGCCACCATGTCACCAACCCCCTTGGAGCCTAGCCAATGCCCACCGCCTAAACCAACAATCCAGTAAGAGAGTACCGTGATAATCATTACGATACGGGTGTCTTTATATCCTCGTAAAGCACCCGCTAAATTAACCTGTAGCGAGTCAGACAGCTGAAAAATGACCGCTAAAGCAATGATCGAGAGCGCTAACGCCTGTATTTCACTATTAGAGGTATAGAGTGCAATGACCGTTTCGGCCGTTATCCACAGCAGAAGGCTGTTTACCGCTGCCAGAATGACACTAACCACAATGCCGTTCCAAGCTACTGTACGGGCTAAAGCAAAATTCTGTTGCCCCAGTGTATTACCCACGCGGACGGTGAGTGCCATGCTGAGTGACAGCGGTAACATAAACAGTATGGTCGTGAAACTGAGTGCTATCTGATGGGCGCCGACGGTGATTTCCCCGAAGCTTGCAATAAACAGCGCAATAAAAGTAAACAGTGTCACTTCAACAAAAATGGCGACGCCAATAGGAACACCTACCACGACTAACTCTTGAATGCCTTTCCATTGCGGGAGGGTAAGGCGTTGCCAGATAGCCACACTTTTATACGTGCTTCCCTTGCGCGTGTAATAAGCCATGGCTAGTGCCATCGTCCACATGGATAGCGCAGTCGCTACCCCGCAGCCAAACGCCCCTAAGGCGGGTAGTTGCTGCACACTTTCCGGGATCCAGGTGCCCAGTAGGTCCACTAACCCATCGCCGCCATAGATCAATACGTAGTTGGCAGGGATATTGACCGCTAAGCCTACCAAGCTAATCCAGAGTGCTGGGCGGGTATGATTCATGCCATCAGAGAAGGCGCGTAGTGCCTGGAAAAGAGCAATCCCTGGCATACCAAATGCAACGGCAGAAAGGTAGGCAGCAGACTCACGGGACACCGCTTGGGGTACGTTCATTAATTCAAATATTGGCATTATTGCTGTCCGGAGCAATATGGCCGCAACGATGCCTAAGAGTAGCGCGACCCATAGCGCCTGATGGACGGCAGGACGAATAGCCGTATGACGCTGGCCGCCAAGCAAGTGCGCAACGATGGGCGTAAGTCCCATCAAGGTGCCGGTCATAAAAAGCATTAGCGGCATCCACAGGCTTGAACCCACAGAAACCGCCGCAAGAGACGTTGCATTGTGTCGCCCCGTCATCATTACATCGACAACGCCCATGCCCGCTTGAGCTAACTGAGCTCCGCAAATAGGCAGTGCTAAATGAACCAGCATACGCGTTTCTGGCCAGTACACCGATTTAACTTGTTGAGTAAAGCCGCCCAATTGATGGCTCCTAATGGGTAAGGTTATTTACGAAAGATCGTTATATTAGCAGGCTCGACTCCCTTCTGGAGGCTAGACGTTAGCTTGCAGTAACAGGGCGGGTATAATGCACCAAAATTGATGACAAATGAGGTCAATGTGAGTGACACGCAGGATCGCTGGACGCTTGAGGATATTACCGCGCTGTTTGACGGCGTTTTTGCTGAGCGTTATCAAACCCGCTTGATCCGTGGCGGTGATGAACCACTCTATCGCCCAGCGAATGCTGAAACGCCTTATCATCAGGTAATATTTGCGCGTGGTTACTATGCCAGCGCGCTACATGAAATCAGCCATTGGTGTATTGCAGGGGAGCAGCGTCGCCAACTAGAAGATTACGGCTACTGGTACTGTCCCGATGGTCGTAATGCTGAGCAGCAGAAAGCATTTGAGCAGGCTGAAATTGCTCCTCAAGCGTTAGAGTCAATTTTAACCCATGCCTGCGGGCGCGAGTTTCACGTCAGCGTGGACAATTTAGGCGGGGAAGTAGAGGCGGATTTTAGTGCTTTCGCTGCGCAGGTTGAAGCCCGTGCGCAACGCTATCTAGAAGAGGGGTTACCTGCGCGTGCTAACGCCTTCCGTATAGCCCTTATAAGCTTTTATCACCAGCAGAAGTCGTTAGCCGTGGCCGTGGCCGTGGCCGGGGGAGGCGCGTGCTTAGATCAAATGGAGGAGTCGGCTTCCTCCTAATCTTCTTCCATAAGGCGCTGATGCATCGACAGCATTACCTCAAGCTCATGCTCAGGGCGCATGGGTTCTAGCCCTAACTCACTGAACGTTTCGCGGCGTTGGCGATGCCACTCGCTTGGGGTGATCGAGGGGTAGAGTACTGATGCTGGGGCAAGCTCAACGAAGGGGTCTAGCCCATAGGTATCAAACAGCCGCGCCAGGGCCGCCTCGTCGTCACCGTTATCGCTGGTGTAAAGGGTTGCAGAGAAGTGATCGTTCTCAAGCTCTCGGATCACTTCCAGCGGACTCACACCAAGGCTTTCCAGTTCCTCAATAGTGTAAGCGCCTAGTGCATTGGTATCTTCTTTAATCCAGCTGTCGTCCGGCTGAATCAATGTTTGCTTAACACGGCCATCCGGCAGTGACCAAGCAATAGTGATCGGTAGGCCATCATCTTCGCCCGTTTCGATGGCGATAAATCCTGGGTAGTCAGCCACACTCGTACTCCTGTTAAGATTCCGTAGGAAGACGGAAAAAACGCTTGGCGGTTTGTGTTGTTGCCGCTCCTAGCTCAGCTTCGCTAATGCCTTGCCACTGGGCTATTTCACGCACTATCCACGGCAGCAATGCCGGTTCATGTCGGCGGCCCTTTAGTTTCGTTGGCAGATTCCGCGGTAGTAGATAAGGGCAGTCGGTTTCTACCATCAAACGCTCAAGGGGTATTTCACTTACCAAAGGGCGTAGATGATGGCCCCGCCGTTCATCACAAATCCACCCGGTTAACCCTATATGTAAGTCTAGGTCGAGATAACCAAACAGGGTATCGCGGTCAGCAGTAAAACAGTGCACGACCGCTTGGCTGATATCGTTTCGCCAAGCATGCAATATTTCACGCATCCGCTGGCCTGCATCACGTTCATGCAAAAAAAGCGGCAAGCCACTTTCAACCGCTGAGGCCAACTGCGCTTCAAAGGCACGCTCCTGCTCTTGCGGCGTCGAGAAATTACGATTGAAATCAAGACCGCATTCACCCACCGCGACCACTTCTGGCATGGCATGCAACGCCGCCATGGCGCGCTCAAGGTGAGTATCCCAATGGCTAGCGTCATGGGGGTGCACCCCGGCAGTAGCGTAGAGGCCAGAATACTGTTTGGCTAACGCTACCGCTTGCTTAGCGTGGGCCAAGTCGGTACCGGTGACGATCATGGTGGATACCTGCGCCGCCTGCGCTCGCTGAATAACCGCCTCAATATCACGCCCGAAGCTTTCGTGGGTCAGGTTTGCACCAATATCCACCAACGGTGTGTCAGGACGAAACTGTAGCGCTTCGGGTAAAAAATCATCCACGTAAGCAGTAGCCAAACGTGACTCCCTATCAAGATGTAAAAGCATCATTGTAACGGCATGCGCCTTCATCGACTAATGATGTATTAACAGCGGCAAGCCAAAGCGATTGGCACGAATTGCAAAAAATCTGGCTTGATAGGTAAACAGGCAAGGCGCATTACCGCCTAAGATAAAATCACGCTATGCGCACTGGATGACTGAGACTAATTCAAGAACGCCCTTTAATAACAACAAAAGAGAGCCGCATTACAATGCAACCATCTGATCGTTTATCTCACCGTTTCGTTACCTCAACCCTTGCCGCTGCTGTCCTATTGGCTAGCTATGCACCTGCTACCGTCGCCGCTGAGGGCATTTCCGATAATGAAATACGGATCGGCTACTTAGCAGATATGTCTGGCGTTTACCGCGACCCCATTGGCCCACTGGGGGAAGATGCCATTAAGATGGCGATTGAAGATATTGGCGGTAGCGTAAATGGAGCCAACATCGTGGTATTTAGCGCAGATGACCGTAATAGTCCTGATGTCGGTTCAAGCGTGGTGCGTGAATGGATTGATGAACGCAACGTCGATATGGTCACTGGGCTGGTGGCATCTTCTGTCACTCTGGCCGCGGTGGGCCTGTTAGAAGAAGCGGATAAACTCGGCCTGGTCAATGGTGCGGTTTCATCGGGCATTACAAATGAACACTGCTCACCCAACCATATCCACTGGGTGTATGACACCTGGGCGATGTCCAATGGCACGGCAAAGGCGATTACCGATGAGGGGCATAAAAACTGGTACTTGCTGAGTGCTGATTACTCCTTTGGCCACGCCTTGGAAGCCGACGTTACACGGGTCGTGACTGAAAATGGCGGCACCATTGTGGGCAGTGCCCGCCATCCTTTCCCTAGCAGTGACTTCTCCTCGTTTATGCTTCAGGCGCAGGCCTCGGGTGCCGATGTCATTGCGTTAAATAATGCCGGTGGCGACACCATTAATGCCGTGCAAACGGCGGGCGAGTTTGGCATTACCCAAGCCGGGCAGATTTTAGCGGGAATGGTGCTGTTCAGTACTGATGTGCGCAGCATTGGCTTAGAGAACGCACAAGGTCTGCAGTTTACTAAAGCGTGGTACTACGATTTAAACGACGAGACCCGTGAATGGGCGGAGCGTTTCCATCAGCGCACCGGCAGCATGCCGACCATGGTGCACGCGGGCCTTTACTCAAGTACACGTCACTATCTTGAAGCTATTGAAGCTACCGGCACGGATGATACGCAAACCGTTCGCCAACAAATGGCCGATACGCCCATTAACGATATCTTCGCCACTAATGGCTATATCCGAGAAGATGGCCGCATGGTTCACGATATGTATTTAGTAGAAGTGAAAACACCTGAAGAGTCACAAGATGAGGATGATCTGTTCCATATCATCCGCACGATTCCTGCGGAAGAGGCGTTCCGCCCGCTTTCAGAAAGTGTTTGCCCGCTTGTTAACAGTTAAAGGGGTATCAATTCACAATAACAAGCTATAGGAGTGGGCATGACGACACCATCACTTATTCAGCGAAATACTATAGGGGCTGCTTTAAACCGCAGTGCACGAAAATATTCACAGCAGTTGGCACTAGTGTTTGATCAACGCCAGTGGTGCTATCAAGCGCTCAACCAGGCTGCTAATCGAGTTGCCAAGGGCTTATTGGCCGCCGGGCTGACACCGGGTGACCGGTTAGCGGTGTATGGCAAAAATTCCGATGCTTATGTAATTGCTTGGCTAGCGGCTACTAAGGCTGGGTTAGTACATGTACCGATCAACTTTGCGCTAAGTAGCGATGAGCTGCGCTACATTCTTGAGCAGTCGGGAGCCGCAGGTTTGCTCAGCGATGTGAGTCTTGCCGAAAAAGTAAGCCCGGCGACCGAAGGCTTAGGGTTAGCGCTAATGGGAACCCTACATGCCGGGCAGGCGCAAGATGCTAACTGTTTTGATGTATTAGCGTATGCAACATCAGAGCAAGATAGCGAAGAGCCTGAAATAGATATCGATGGCACCCATTTAGCTCAGTTGCTTTATACCTCAGGCACCACCGCCGCACCCAAAGCCGCCATGATGCCCCATCAGGCGCTGATGGCGGAGTATATGGCCTGCATGGTCGAACTGGATATCAAAGGCAACGAGGCCATGCTCGCTGCGCTGCCGCTTTACCACTCCGCGCAAATGCATGTGTTTCTAATGCCTGCGCTGTTGTTAGGGGCGTCCGTCTATTTGCTAGAGGCACCGCTTCCCGAGTTGTGCTTAAGCGCGATAGCTGAGCACCAGATTGCGTCTTTTTTTGCCCCACCCACCGTTTGGATCAGCCTGCTGCGTCACGCTGAAATTGAGCGTTTTGATGTAAGCGCCCTGAAAAAAGCCTACTACGGCGCCTCTATTATGCCGGTGCCGGTACTTGAAGAGTTGCAGCAGCGGATACCAGGCGTAGGGCTCTATAACTGTTATGGGCAGAGCGAAATTGCCCCCTTGGCGACCGTGCTGCGACCTGAAGAGCACGCCGAGCGTCCCGCTTCCGCCGGCCGGCCCATACTGACGGTGGAAACTCGCATCGTTGACCTTGATATGAGCGATGTTCCGCCCGGCGAACATGGAGAAATCGTTCACCGCTCACCGCAGCTTATGCAGGGCTACTGGGATAAGGCGGCGATGACCGAAGAGGCGTTTCAAGGTGGCTGGTTCCACTCGGGGGACGTAGGTTATTTCGATGAAGCAGGCTATTTGTATGTCGTTGATCGCATTAAAGACGTAATTAATACCGGGGGCATCTTGGTGGCAAGCCGCGAAGTTGAAGAGGGGTTATTTAAGCATCCAGCCGTGTCGGAAGTGGCGGTGATCGGCCAGCCTGATGAGAAGTGGATCGAAGCCATTACCGCCGTGGTTGTTGTGAAAGATGGGTACCAGGTTAGTGAAGAGGAGCTGATTCATCATGCTAAAACGTTAATGGCCCCATATAAAGTACCTAAGCACATTATCTTTACCGACGCTTTACCCAAGAGCACCGCAGGCAAAATCCTCAAACGCCATCTACGCCAAGATCTCAAGGAGTGAGTATGGACGAGGAAACTAACGCGCTGTTTTACACCATGATCAAGCGCTGCCTAAGTCAGGAAGTCGCGCCTTACTACAACGATTGGGAGGCGGCAGGCGAAATGCCACGCTCGCTTTGGCATGCGCTGGGTGCGGCAGGTCTGCTCGGTATCGACCTTAACGAACAGCATGGCGGATCGGGGGCTGATATCGCCATCACGCAACTGGCGCTGGAGGAGATATCTCGCCAAGGCTTTGGTGGTTTAGCCAGCGCTTATAATATCCACGCCAATATTGTTATGCCATACCTGCAAAACCTGGGATCCACCGCCCAGCATGAGCGCTGGCTGCCTGGGATGGCTCGTGGCGAGTGTCTTGGTGCTATTGCAATGACCGAGCCCAACGCCGGTAGTGATCTTGCCGCCATGAGAACCCGGGCTACGCGCACTAATGACGGCTGGGAGTTAACCGGCAGCAAAATCTTTATCACCAATGGCCAGTTTGCTGACCTCGTGATTGTGTGTGCTAAAACCGACCCTTCCGCTGGTGCTAAAGGGGTTTCGCTATTTTTGGTCGATACCCATCTACCCGGTTTTTCACGAGGTAAACCGATTAAAAAAATCGGTCAACACGCCAGTGACACCGCCGAGCTCGCTTTTGAGCAAATGCAGCTACCCAATGATGCGCTTTTGGGTGAAGAGGGCGCTGGGTTTCGCTATTTAATGCAGGAGCTACCCCGAGAGCGTTTAGGCGTAGGGGCACAAGCCCTTGGAGCCGTGGAGGGCGCTTTAGCACTTACCTTAGCGTATGTGCGAGAGCGTCGTGCGTTTGGTCAGCGGGTAGCGGACTTTCAAAATACCCGCTTTACGTTAGCCGAGATCAAAGCCCAGTTGGATGTGGCGCGCGCCTACTTCGAGCACTGCCTTGAAAAGTATCGCCGGGGCACCATGAGCAGCACTGACGCCGCGATTCTAAAACTTCAGCTAAGTGAGCTGCAGTGCCAAGCGGTAGATCGTTGCCTGCAGCTTTTCGGCGGTTACGGCTACACCCACGAATACCCCATTTCACGCTTCTATCTGGATGCCCGAGTGCAAACGATTTATGCCGGTAGCTCGGAAATTATGAAAGAAGTGGTAGCCCGCTCGCTGCTGGGCAAAGTGGCTTAGCCAGGTGTTTACGCACAGATTGAAGACAGGAGAGAGCCATGCGGTTGGATGATGTAGTGATTTTAGGCGGCGCACGTACCGCGATTGGTGGTTTTGGCGGTTCGCTCTCAGCAATGGCACCGTTTGAGCTGGGGGCAATAACCGCCAAAGAAGCACTCAGGCGGGCAGGCGTTGAGGGTGGTGATATCGACCATTCGGTATACGGTCACATTATTACCACCGGCCCTCAGGATGCCTACCTGGCGCGGCATATTGCGCTAGAAGCGGGCGTGCCCAAAGAGGCTGGCGCCTTCAACGTCAATCGGCTGTGTGGCTCCGGCGTTCAGGCGGTGGTATCTGCCGCCCAACAAATTGCCATGGGTGATAGCCGCCTAGCGCTGGCGGGGGGCGCTGAATCGATGTCCCGCGGGGCTTATCTGCTGCCTCCACAGGCGCGCAATGGAGTGCGCATGGGTGATGTGAATATCCAGGACCTAACCTTGGGTGTGCTTAGCGACCCCTTCGGCAGCGGCCATATGGGCTGCACTGCCGAGAACATTGCGAAGCAGTATGGCTTAAGCCGCGAGCAGTTGGATCAATTTGCCCTTGAGAGCCATCAAAAAGCGGCACGGGCGATTGCTGAAGGCCGCTTTGATGAGCAAATCGTTGCGGTGGATGTCAGTCGTGGTAAGCAAACCAGCCAATTTTCCCGAGATGAGCACGTACGCGACGGCGTCCAGCTTAGCGATTTAGCGCGGCTTAAACCCGCCTTCCAAAAAGACGGTGTAGTTACCGCAGGTAATGCCTCGGGAATTAACGACGGCGCGGCCACCTTAGTGCTTGCCCATAGCAATGAAGCCAAACAGCGCGGACTAACACCCAGAGCGCATCTGCGTGTCGCCACCACCGCTGGGGTCGATCCAACGCTTATGGGCCTTGGACCAATTCCAGCGGTGAAACGCTGCTTGCAGCAGGCGGGGCTAAGCATCAACGATATTGATGTGATTGAGTCCAATGAAGCTTTTGCTGCCCAAGCGATGGCAGTGGCCGAAACGCTCGGTTTTCCGCTAGACAAGCTAAACCCCAACGGCGGAGCGGTGGCATTAGGTCATCCTGTAGGTGCCACTGGCGCGATTTTAATTCTGAAAGCCATGCACGAGCTGGAGCGTAATCAAGGGCGCTACGGATTAATCACCCTGTGCATTGGTGGGGGGCAAGGTATCGCCCTGCTTATTGAGCGTAGCTAGCACAATCTGACCGTAACAATAAAAAGTTTACAGGAGCACTTATGCCTTCAGTCACGCCAAAAATTTTGCCTGCAGCTCCTTCTGCAACAAATCCCGCCCTGATGATTGGAGATTTGTTGGAGTCGGGCGTGCGCATGGCGGGGGATAACCAGATTGTCTACCGAGACCAAAGCCGCCATAGCTATGAACGCTTTCGCGAGCGGGTGCATCAATTGGCACACACGCTTACCTCCCGGGGAGTTCAGGCTGGCGATGTGGTAGCGGTATTAGATTGGGACAGCCATCGCTACCTGGAATGTTTTTTTGCCATCCCAATGATCGGAGCGGTGCTCCACACGGTGAACGTGCGTTTAGCCCCGGAGCAAATTCTCTACACCATGGAGCATGCCGAAGACGTTTTCGTAATTGTGCATGAAGAGTTTGTGCCGTTGCTTGAGCCGCTGGCCGACAAGCTGCCCCAAGTGCGCGGCTATTTACTCTGTCAGGAGGCCCCACAAAAAATCGATACATCATTGGCGCTGGTAGGCGAATTTGAAGCACTATTAAGCCAGCAGCCTATACATTACGACTTCCCTACCTTTGATGAAAACGCCGTGGCTACGCTGTTTTACACCACGGGCACTACTGGAAACCCCAAAGGGGTCTTCTTCACCCACCGCCAATTGGTGCTGCACACCTTGGGTGAGGCCGGTGCTTTCCAGGCACCAGGCTTTGAGCTGCTTAACCGCGATAAAGTCTATATGCCGATTACCCCCATGTTTCACGTTCATGCTTGGGGGGTTCCCTATACCGCCACATTAATGGGGGCCACCCAGGTTTATCCCGGCCGTTACGAGCCAGAAATGCTAGTTAAGCTATTGGTGAGCGAGAAGGTTGATTTCTCCCACTGTGTGCCGACTCTGCTGAATATGGTGGTTAGCGCGGAGGCGATTGCTTCCAAACAAGTCGATCTCTCCGGTTGGAAAGTGTTGGTGGGCGGCAGCGCATTAACTCAATCGCTGGCAACCAAAGCTTGGGCGTTGGGCATTGATACTCGCAGCGCTTATGGTATGTCGGAAACGTGTCCGATACTCACCGCAGATATTCTGCCGCGTGATATCGCCGAGGCCGATTTTGCGGTGCAGCTACCCTGGCGCTGCAAAGCTGGCCTGCCGATTCCGTTGGTGAAGCTGCAAGTGGTGGACATGGAGGGCAGGCCGCTGCCGAGCGATGGTAAAAGTATTGGCGAAGTGCGCGCTCAAGCCCCCTGGCTAACCCAAGCCTACTATAAAGAAGAAGCACGCAGTGCTGAGCTATGGCGGGATGGCTGGCTACATACGGGTGATGTGGGCTTTCTTGATGAGCGGGGTTTCCTGACGATTAGCGACCGCATTAAAGATGTGATCAAAACCGGCGGTGAGTGGCTCTCGTCACTAGAGTTGGAGAGCTATATCAGCCAGTGCCCAGGCATTGCTGAAGTAGCGGTGATTGGGGTGGCAGACGAACAGTGGGGAGAGCGCCCCGCAGCATTAGCTGTCCCTGTGGATCTAAACAACCCACCTACCACGGAATCTGTTCAGGCGTTTTTAGAGCAGTTTATCACCGAGGGCAAACTCAACCGCTGGGCGATTCCCAGTATGATTCGCTTTGTGGACGTTATCCCTAAAACCAGCGTGGGCAAGCTGGATAAAAAACGTATTCGTAGCGAAATTTAGGCGATTGGGCTAGCTAGCGAATGCTGCCCGCCGTGCGCGCTTTACGGTACGCGGCGGGCGAGTTGCCCGTCCATGTTTTGAAAGCCCGGCTAAAACAGGCTAAATCCTCAAAGCTCAAGGCTTCCGCGATACTGACAAGCGGCTTTTCGCTACAGGTAAGCGCCTGAATGGCGACATCACGACGATACTCATCTTTAACCGCTTGAAAATGTGTGCCTTCCTGCTTTAAATGCCGTGCCAGAGTGCGTGCTGACATATGTAGGGCATCGGCTACACTGTGAACTGTGCCTGAGGTCGTCAGATGGCGTGAAAGGTGCTCCCGCACTCGGTGAGAGAGCAGGCGATCCTCAAAAGAGACATAGAACCAGTCTGCGGGCGCGCGCTTTAAAAAAGCGCCAAGATGCTTTTTTGTCTGCCGAATAGGGTGATCAAGTAATCCCCGATCGATATAAATTGCAGTTTGGGTTTGATCAAAGCGTACCGTGCCTGGATAAAAATAGAGGTAATCGGCGCTGTGCAACGGCTGTGTATAGGCGCACTCCATCAAAATGGGCGGTATTTTGCGCGCGATCATCCACGAAGCGATGCCATGAAATAGCTTGAGCATCAGTTCATGAATTAAAATACGGCTTCCCATTAATGGCGCATGTTCCACCAACGCCATCCGCGCCAAATTTCCCTCAACTGAGAATGCATAGTCAAAGTCATCGAGCAGAATGCGAAAAAACTGGGTGTAGCGGTGTAACGCTACCTGCAAATTAGGCGCATCGAGCATGCTTAGACAGAGTAGCTTCAAAGTGCCACCCCGTAGCGGCCGGGAGAAAAAGCCCGGGGTTTCATCGTCGAGTTCGTTAACTAGCCCGCGGTATAACTCGGCAAACTGCTCAACGGTGACTCGGCCATTAGGGGCTGTAAGCAAAAACGGTGAAATGCCTGCTCGTTCCAGGTAGCGGCAGGGCGACGTAGTAGTGTTTGATAAGCCTTTAAACAGCTCATTTACAAAATGCATTGAGACAGTCACCGTCACTGTCAGCCCGCCTTTAGAGAAAAAATTACGTTACCACGCTGACGGTAAACGCTCTATAAAGATCCCTATCCATAACGTTCCCCCGCACAGGCCGCGCATGCGTTACACTGTGCGCCTCACGATTTAGGAGGACACCGCGTGACCCTGCTACGACTCGAACAGCTGCAACTCGCCTACGGCACCCATGTACTACTCAATCGCGCCGACCTAACGGTTGAAAAAGGCGAGCGGCTGGCGCTGGTCGGGCGCAACGGCACCGGTAAGTCCACTCTTCTGAAGTTAGTAGCGGGAGATATTCTGCCTGATGATGGTTCCATCTGGCGCGCACCGGGTCTCAAAATTGGCGTGCTGGCCCAGGAATTACCTGAGGCATCAGGCCTAACCATTTTCGATATGGTGGCGCAGGGGTTACCGGAAGCCGGGGAACTGCTTTCCGAGTACGATCATCTGATTAACGATCCTGACCCCGATATGGATCGCATGGCGACCCTGCAAACGCGCCTGGAAGCCATCGATGGCTGGTCTTTCCACCAGCGTATCGATACCGTGCTGACCCGCTTAGGTCTGCCCCCCGCGGCTGAAATGAGTTCACTCTCCGGTGGTTGGCGGCGACGTGTGGCGCTGGCACGTGCCTTGGTCGCCGAACCGGATCTGCTGCTGCTGGATGAGCCGACCAACCATTTGGACTTAGACACCATCGCCTGGTTGGAAGAGCAACTGCTAGCGTTTAACGGCGCGGTACTGCTGATTACTCACGACAGGGCATTTTTATCCAAGCTAGCGACCAATATTTTAGAGCTGGACCGTGGCCAATTAGGGCGTTACCCCGGTAAGTACGAAGAGTATCAGGCCCGCAAGCAGCACGAGCTTGAAGTGGAAGCCCGTGAAAACGCCGAATTTGATAAAAAGCTTGCCCAAGAGGAGGCCTGGATTCGGCAGGGCGTTAAGGCACGGCGTACCCGCAACGAAGGCCGAGTACGGGCGCTTGAGGCTATGCGTAACGAGCGCAGCCAGCGCCGTGAGCGCCAAGGTACTGCCAACTTGACGGTGGATCGCGGCGAGCGCACCGGCAAGCGCGTCGTAGAACTTCAAGGCGTTACGCAGCGGTTTGGCGATGACATCATCCTGCAGAATATTAACCTTGAAGTACTTCGCGGCGACCGCATTGGTTTCCTGGGGCGTAACGGCGCTGGTAAAACAACCTTGCTTAAAATCTTGCTGGGTGAGCTGGAGCCAAGCGAAGGCAAGGTTCAGATGGGCACCAACCTGAAGGTGGCTTACTTTGATCAATTGCGTGCTGGTTTAGAGCTGGATAAAACTGTCTATGACAATGTCGCTCAAGGTAGTGATCGGGTAAGTGTCGGCGGTAAAGATCGCCATGTGATGAGCTATCTCCAGGACTTCCTGTTCACGCCTGAACGTGTGCGGCAGCCGGTGAAAGCGCTTTCGGGGGGTGAATCCAACCGTCTGTTATTAGCCAAGCTCTTCACTCAGCCTGCTAACGTATTGGTTCTCGATGAGCCGACCAATGATTTAGACATGGAAACCCTGGAGCTGCTCGAAGAGCTGCTGCTTGATTTCGATGGCACATTGTTGCTCGTTTCTCACGACCGGACCTTTATGGATAACGTTGTCACTAGCATGCTGGCCTTCGAAGGCGAGGGTGTTGTGCGCGAGTACGTGGGCGGCTATACCGACTGGATTCGTCAAGGTGGCAAACTACCGCCAGCGCCTTGGGAGGGGGCTGCGCGTCAACGCACCGAGCCCACTTCAGAAGTGCCTAAAAAGGTAGCTGAATCACCGGCGGTACCAGCTAAGAAAAGTATTAAGCTCTCTTACAATGTACAGCGCGAGTTAGACGCGCTGCCCGCCGAGATCGAGCGCCTTGAGAGTGAAGTAGCGGCGCTAGAGAAAGAGATGGGCGATCCTGCGTTTTATCAACAGGATGCAGATGCCATCGCGACTAAGCTTCAAGCACTTGAAAAAGTGCAGAATGCGCTGGAAACCGCAATGGAGCGCTGGATGGAGCTGGAGGCCATGGCTGCCGGCGAGTAGTATCATCAATAAGCAAAGGCGCCACGTTGGCGCCTTTTTGATTAACGCTATCAAACGCGGGCTACTCGTCGCTTTTCTCACCTTTCTTGCCTACGCGAACGGCCAGTACATCGCACTGCGCGCCATGCAGTACACCGGTGGACGTTGAACCCAGCAGCAAGGCAAAGCCGTGACGACCATGAGAGCCCACGACGATCAAATCCACATCGTGCTCTTCGGCGAAACGGTGGATTTCGGTGTCGGGCATTCCAACGACAACGTATTGATCGGCTTCTGGTATGTGTGGGGCCGCAATTTCGGCGAGACGCTTTTTAGCGTGCTCATCCAACTGGTCTTGAATACTGGTCAAGTCCATTGGAATATCGCCACCATAAGCAAACCCTAGGGGCTCTAAGGTGTGCATGATGGAAATTTTTGCTCCTTGGTTGCGCTCAGCGATCGCAACGGCACGTTCAAGAATTTTGTGGGAGTCTTTGGTTAAGTCAACGGCTACTAAAATGTGGTGATAGCTCATGGCGTATCTCCTTAGCGATAGGTACAAAGGGTAGCTTTGTAGGATGACCTTTACTTTAGATTGAGAGCCGTGTTTTAACAATGCCGTGTTTTAACAATGCTTTATTTTAACAGCGGGTTAAGCCTTAACAATGACGTGAGTCACTGTTATTAGAATAGCTCATTCAGAGTGGTTTATGTTGAAGGAAATGTCGCGATGGATTGGTTGATTATTGTCTTTATTTTGATGTTCGTTATTACCCCGGTGATGTGGCTTAAGCCGAACCCGCGCCAGAAGCGCCAGCAGACACTACGTTCTCATATCGCTAAGCAAGGAGTGGCGATAAAAATGGAAAAGCCGCCGCTGCACCATTTTAAAGGCTTGATGCCCGCTTATCGCTGGCGCTACCCTCATGATCAGCAGGGTCCGGATTTTTTGCTAGTAAGAGATAGCCATGCTAGTGAAGCATTGGAGCCGTATTACGCAGGCTGGCGATGGCGGATTGCGCCACTGCGACCTTTGCCAGAAGCTGCAATAAAGCCATTAAAATCGTTGCTGGAGCGTTTGCCCCAAGACGCATTGGTGGTTCAATCCACTTCCCACACGCTGACACTATGGTGGTGGGAATCACAAACTGCAGAGCGTTTCACCACCTATCTTCCAGAGTTTCAGCAATTACGTGATGCGCTCCAGGGCTGCGCCGACCTACCCACTAAAAAGCCGCTCGTTGTCAATGAGCGGCCTCAGCGCCGTTACTAAATCTTCAGGAGGCAGGGCCTTCTTGATCGCGAGCCTGTATCGCTAAACCATTCGACTCTATGAGCGCCAGCCATTCATTTAACTGCTCAAGATTTTCTTCTGTTAAGCCAGCGAACATCTCTTTGCGTGCCAGCTGAGCAACGCTGTCGATTTTCTCCAGCAGCGGCATAGCGGCGGGAGTCAGATAAATTCGCTTGCTGCGACGATCATTGTCGCAGGCGCGACGTTCAATTAAGCCTTGCTCTTCAAGCTGACCAAGCGTGCGAACTAACGAAGGAGCCTCGACGCCAATAGCACGGGCGAGGTCGCACTGGGGGTGCCCTTCACCTAACCGCCATAGGTGATAAAGGGTGACCCAGCGCGTTTGCGTTAAGCCTAGGGGCGCAAGACGTCGATCCAAAATGGAGCGCCATAAATGCGGTAAACGTGCGATGCGAAAACCAACCGTAGAAGCCATAAGCAATTAGCTACCAATAAGTGTGAGTACGCGAATTGTCATTAGCTGCGCCGCTGAATGCAAGGAGTTCAACAATTCATTCAGATGCTTGAGCCTCATCATCATTAGAGCGCCCGGGTACAAAGCGCCTTAAGTTTAATCCGCTTAGGCCGCTGGCGCGTATTACTCCGTCTGCTCGAGACGCTAATTCGTCATCTTCAGACACCTTAAAACGAATTAATCCTAAACGTTGTCCGCTGCTGGTCATAATATCTACTCGCCACTCTCCAGAAGGGTCTGCGGGAAAGTTTTGTTTGTTACTCCATGCTCGGTAGCCCTGCTCGCGCCCACCATTGATATTAAGTTCTACAACGTCCATTTCCTGCCCATTATGATGCCAAGCATGGGTAATGGTTTCACTTAACCCCCTAGGGGCACGGATAGCGGTATAGACATAAAGCCCATTTTCACTAATTGCCTGTGGCGTTAGCGTCATTGAGCCCTGCGGTACTCGCTGCGCAGTATCAAACGCAGGAGACAGAGCGCTGCTGGTCATCCACAGACTGGCGGGCGGTACCCAAATCCGACCCAACCAAGCGGTATAGGCAAGAACGAGTGTAATGCCAAAGAAAATACACCAGCGTTTTAAAGAGCCTTGTTTCAGCAGGTGCCAGAAACTGGGCAGTGCAACTAGAATAGTGATGCTCAAAGCCAGCAGCAAACTCTGCCCGGTGGTGAGGTGCACCATGATAGGCAAAGTGACCAGTAACACCAGAAAGACGCACTGGGCATGGAATATAAAGTAGACGCTGCGCCAGCGCTCAGCGACTTTAAAGTACAGTGGATCAATAATGGATAGCAGGGCCATGCCACCCACCAGCAGCGCAAATAACGTTTGCCCGCTATTCCAAACTGTTGTCACCAAAATAAACGGCAGCGTAAAGAAAAGCGTTTCCTGGTGAATCATCTGCGCAACAAAGGTCGCGACACCGCGTGGCAAGGTGGGGTGCCCGCGTCGTGACAGCCAGCGGCTGATCAGACCTTCCGAAAGCAGTAGTGTCCAGGCAAGCACTAAGCCTAAGGCCAGCGCTGCGCCTAACCACTGCTGGCGATCCACCAGAAAGAAGCTGCCCAGGCCCGCCGCGAACGCCATAGGCGGCCATAGCCAGCTCCAAGGCTTCAGGCGTTCTACGATACGCTCGATACGCTGTTGAGCTGAAACGATACGCGTTGGAGTGAGCAGTGCGCCCATGCAAAGTAACCTGCAAAATTATAGAAAGCGTGATTCTAACAGGCTGCTGAGCTGACCGCTGATCTACTACAAATCACGCGTTTCCCATAACGACCAGCCAAATCCAACCGGTTATGCAATATGAACGGATACACCTCCGTGCTGGTCAGATTGGATTAGCGGATTAGCCAAAAGTCAGGGCTTGACGTTATCAAGCAACTCAACCAAGCTAAGGCGATCAAACGACCGTATGAAATCATACACCCTGTTTTGCATGAATACCCGAATTGGTTGAATACAAGTGTGGCTGGTTCTTAGGTTAGAGCCCGCCCGAAATGTGGAGAGAGCGCGGATGATCTATCAAGGCAACGCCATCACGGTGACACGTCGTGACACCCCGAATGGCAATGACGTCGCAATGCTCACTTTCGATTTGAAAGATGAGTCCGTCAATAAGCTTTCAAGCGCCGTAGTGGCAGAGCTCGGCGAGGCTGTAAAAGCTATCCAAGCCGAAGGCGGCTTAAAAGGCTTGTTAATTGCTAGCGGTAAAGACGTGTTTATCGTGGGCGCCGATATCACCGAATTTCACACGTTGTTCGATAAAGGCGAAGAGTACCTGGTTGAGATGAACCTCAAGGTACATGATATTTTTAACGCCATTGAAGACCTGCCGTTCCCTACGGTAACGGCGATCAATGGTTTGGCACTAGGTGGCGGCTGTGAAGTATTGTTGACTACCGATTTTCGTGTAATGGGCGAAAAAGCCAAGATCGGCCTGCCAGAAACCAAATTGGGTATTTTGCCTGGCTGGGGTGGTTGTGTACGTTTGCCGCGCCTTATTGGTGCTGATAATGCTATTGAGTGGATTGCCGGTGGTACCGAAAACCGTGCTGATGCAGCGTTAAAAGTAGGCGCCGTCGATGCAGTGGTTAGCGCGGAGCAGTTAGAAGCAGCCGCGCTGGATATTCTTGACCGTGCCAACGCGGGTGAGCTTGATTACCAAGCGCGCCGTGCTGAAAAGACCAGCCCGCTGAAGCTCAACCCCATTGAACAGATGATGGCATTCGAAACCGCCAAAGGGTTTGTTGCTGGTAAAGCAGGCCCCCATTACCCAGCGCCAGTTGAATCGATCAAAGTCATTCAGAAAGGGGCTGGTGAGTCCCGTGGCCGTGCTCAGGCGATTGAAGCTAAAGCCTTCGCCAAGCTGGCGCTAAGCAGTGTCGCCTTTAACTTGGTCGGCCTGTTCCTCAACGACCAAGTAGTCAAGAAAAAAGCCAGTAAGTATGAAAAACAGGCCCAGCCGGTGAAGCAAACGGCGGTGCTGGGTGCCGGTATTATGGGTGGTGGTATCGCTTATCAGAGCGCCTCGAAAGGCACGCCAATTCTGATGAAAGATATCAAGAATGAGGCCATTGAGCTGGGCCTAAAAGAAGCCCGCAAGCTATTTGCCAAGCAGGTGGAACGTAAGAAGCTGACCACCGAACAAATGGCTGAAAGCCTCAGCAATATTCGTCCAACGCTCTCTTACGGCGATTTTGGCAATGTTGACCTGGTCGTCGAAGCCGTGGTTGAAAATCCCAAGGTTAAGGGTGCTGTGTTAGCGGAAGTGGAAGAGAGCGTGAGCGACATCACCATTCTGACCTCTAACACCTCAACGATTTCCATTAACCGCTTGGCGCAAAATTTAAAGCGGCCTGAAAACTTCTGTGGCATGCACTTCTTTAACCCGGTGCACCGTATGCCGCTGGTGGAAGTTATTCGCGGTGAAAAAACCTCCGATGCTGCCGTTGCCGCCACCGTGGCCTACGCGCGGGCAATGGGTAAAACACCGATTGTGGTGAATGACTGCCCAGGCTTCCTGGTCAACCGCGTACTGTTCCCCTATTTCGGTGGCTTTAGTTTTCTGGTCGAGCAGGGCGCTGACTTCCAGCACGTTGATAAAGTGATGGAGAAGTTCGGTTGGCCTATGGGCCCCGCCTACTTGCTAGACGTGGTGGGTCTGGATACTGCTGTTCATGCCAACGATGTGATGGCGGAAGGCTTCCCAGATCGTATGGCCCGTGACGGTAAAACCGCCATTCAAGTCATGTACGACAATGAGCGTTTAGGCCAGAAGAACGACAAGGGCTTCTACGCTTATGAAGAAGATAAAAAGGGTAAGCCGAAGAAAGTCACCGATGAGGCCGCTTACGCGCTGGTCAAAGAAGTTGTTAAAGAGCACAAAGAATTTTCTGACGACGACATCATCGCTCGCATGATGGTACCGCTCTGCTTGGAAACCGTGCGTTGCTTGGAAGATGGCATTGTCGCAACCCCGGCGGAAGCCGACATGGCGCTAATTTACGGCATCGGCTTCCCGCCGTTCCGTGGTGGTGCGCTGCGTTATATTGATGCCATGGGCGTGGCGGAGTTCGTTAAGCTGGCGGAAGGCTTGGCTGAAGAGCTGGGGCCGCTTTACGCACCTACCGATAAGCTGCGTCAGATGGCTCAAAACAATGAGCAATTCTATTCCAGCGATAAGCCAGCCAACCAAGCTTAACCACCACCCATAGGAGATAAAAGATGAGTTTGAATCCGAGAGATATTGTGGTGGTTGACGGTGTCCGTACCGCCATGGCGAAAGCTAAAAATGGTGCTTTCCGCAATGTTCGCGCAGAGAATCTCTCTGCGGCGGCGATGCAGGCGCTATTTGCCCGTAATCCCAATTTAGACCCTTCAGAAGTAGACGATATCATCTGGGGCTGTGTGAACCAGACGTTAGAGCAGTCGATGAACATTGCTCGCAACGCGGCGATTATGACCGGTATCCCCCGCTCGGTGCCTGCACAAACCGTTAACCGTTTGTGTGGCTCTTCAATGACGGCACTGCACATTGCCGCCGCCAATATTAAGGCGGGTATGGGCGATTTCTATATCATCGGCGGCGTTGAGCACATGGAACACGTGCCCATGGCTCATGGCGTTGATGTTAACCCGGCGGCCAGTAAGTATGCGGCTAAAGCAGCCATGATGATGGGCCTGACTGCCGAGCTGTTGGGCAAGATGCACGGCGTTTCCCGGGAAGAGCAGGACAAGTTTGGCGTGCGATCCCATCAGCGCGCCCAGGCAGCAATGGAGAAGGGCTACTTCGATAACGAAATTATCGGTGTTGAAGGTCACGATCAGCGCGGCTTCAGGGTTATGGTGAAGCGCGATGAAGTTATTCGCCCAGACTCTACCTTAGAGTCCATGGCGAGCCTCAAACCTGTATTTGATCCTCGCAACGGCACCGTGACGGCGGGAACGTCCTCAGCGCTTTCTGTGGGCGCTTCAGCCATGGCTGTGATGAGCTATGAGCGTGCTCAAGCGTTGGGCTTAGCGCCAATCGCAAGAGTGCTATCAACCGGTGTGGCAGGCTGTGACGCTTCCATCATGGGCTATGGCCCAGTGCCTGCGTCTAAAAAAGCGCTTAAAGCCGCTGGCCTATCCGCTGCTGATATTCAAACCGTTGAGCTCAACGAAGCCTTTGCTGCGCAGGGGATTCCGGTACTGAAAGATCTCGGTTTTCTGGATGCAATGGACGACAAAGTTAACCTGAACGGCGGCGCGATTGCGCTGGGGCATCCGTTAGGCTGTTCTGGCTCGCGTATCTGCACCACGCTGCTAAACGTTATGCAGCAGCGCGATACCACCCTCGGTTTAGCGACGATGTGTATTGGTATGGGGCAGGGTGTTGCGACGGTGTTTGAACGGCTGAAATAACCACCTCGCGCTTAATATTTAACTCAGCACTAGAAAACGGCACCTCGCGAGCGCAAGGTGCCGTTTCTCAATAGCGCTACTGGTACGAAATGATTTCTTACAGTAAGGCTGGCTAAGTAGCGTTATACAACCCCAGTTTCAATACTAAATGCCATGGTCATGCTAAGTTCTTCTACCTGGTTGGCAAACTCAGACTGCCAGTCGCCACGCAAAATAAGGGGTGCCTGAACCCAGCGCCAGCGCAACCCTTTAATGATGGTTTCCACCGCACGCTGAGTGCCTGTGCCATCATGGCCTGCACGAATATAGAGTGCGCAGGGCAAGCCCTGTTTCATGTCTAAAACGGGATAATAGCAGCGGTCAAAAAAGTCTTTGAGTGCGCCACTCATATAGCCTAGGTTTTCCGTGGTGCCGAGTAGTAGGGCATCACATGCAAGCACGTCCTCCGGGCCCGCTTCTAAAGGGGGTTTTACCACGCAATCCACAAGCTCAAGGTCAGGGTGGCAGGCGCCCCTGTAGGCTGCATCCCGAAGAAGCTGGGTGTTTTCTGAAGGTGCATGGGCAATAATTAACAGCTGTTTACGGGGTTCAGAATTCATAGCAAAGGCCACGGCGTTAAGCATGAAGCTAAATGTTTGCGACAAGTGCTGAAAATGCCACACTGGTTAGGTAATGTTGTTTAGAGAGCCTATATGCCGAGTACAATCCCCATCAATGTGTTTTACGATGCGCAGTGTCCGCTTTGTCGTAAAGAGCGGCGCCGATATGAGCGTTGGGCAGGTAAACGCTCAACTGATATCGCTTGGCTTGATGTGAGTGAACATCAACAAACCCTGCGGGAAAAGGGCGTTGATCCGGCAATGGCGCTGCGTTCTCTCCATGTCGAAGTTGCACAAGGCCAGTTGATAGAAGGCATTGATGCCTACCGCTTGTTAATGGCGCGTATTCCATTATTAATGCCGGTTGCCTGGATAATTGGCCTGCCGGGGATTAAATCAGGGTTACGGGCACTTTATGATAGTTGGGTTAAACGCCGCCTGCAGAAACAGGGCCGGTGGCCCACTTAAGGTCTAGCATAGGAAGCCTGACAATGCAGCGAAGTGTGGTAAGTATTTGGGCGGTATGTATAGGAAGTTTACTGTTGGCGGGCTGTGCCGGCGGGCAACGCCCTGCACCAACGCCGAGTCAAGCGATGCCTGAAGCGCCGGTAACCACTGCGCAGCCCACGCCAAGTATGGCTACTGCAAATACAGTACCTGTCACCGGTATGGCGAGCGATTGGGTGCCGCCGCTGTTTATCAGCCCGGAGGAAGAGGCGGCTTACTACGTTAGCCGTTTAGCAGATCGGCGCTTTATTTCAAGCTATGGCGATAGCTACAACCGCCGCCCTTGGTACATTGCCGCAGAACGATTAGGTGAGATCGGCCTTCCTGCCGTTCCGCTGTTATTTTCACGCTTAGAGACGACCGATGAGTATGAGCAAATGCTGGTGCTCTATGCGCTGCAGTTGGCCACCCAAGACCCGCAGCTAATGGTCAGAACACGTGGTGAGTATATACAGTTAGGCGTTGTGCTTGATCCGGCACATAACGCTGAAAATGCTGCAACTGCCCGGGAGTGGTGGCAACAGCACGCAACGCAGCTTAGCCTTTGAAGTGCTAACGTATGAAATACTCAGCCTATGAACGGCGAAGTTCTTCAAAGGCTGAATGTTAGACATAACTCACCAGCAATAAAATAATTCAGGAGAGACATATGGCGTTTGCACTTTCTTCCATGCAGGTAACTAGCCCGGCGTTTGCTAATCACCAGGCAATTCCAGCCAAATATACGGGGGAAGCTGAAGATGTTTCTCCTGCGCTTGCTTGGCAGGGCGCGCCCGAAGGAGCCAAAGGCTATGCCGTCATCTGCCACGACCCGGATGCGCCTTTGGTTAAAGAAGGCAACTACGGTTTTGTCCACTGGGTGCTTTACAACTTGCCTGGCGACCTTCAGGAGTTAACGGAAAAAACCGCTGTGGGCACGGTAGGAATGAATGATAAAGGAGATAGCGGCTATTGTGGCCCGATGCCACCAGAGGGGCATGGTCTGCATCTTTATTATTTCTGGGTGCTGGCGCTGGACCATCAAACATCGCTGCCAAAAGGGTTAACGCTGGCTGAGCTACTCAAAGAGGTTGAGCCACATCTGCTAGGCATGAACCGCTTAGTGGGCACATATCAGCGCGGCTGACATATCATCGGATAGAGAGCGCTCGCTGGACATTCTGCGTAACCTGTGTAGGCTCCATCGCTTTCTTAGCCCTAATATTAGCCCTTTAGCTAAGCCTAGTGATGGAGCCTTTCTGATGAGTGATCTTCCTAACTGTCCCGCCTGTGCCTCTGAATTTAGCTACGATGATGGGCTTCAATACGTATGCCCTGAGTGTGGTCACGAGTGGTCTAAAGTAGCAGAAGAGGAGAGCGCTAATGATAGTGCAGGCGTCCGAGATGCTAACGGCAATATGTTGGTCGACGGCGACAGTGTCACGGTCATCAAAGATTTGAAGGTGAAAGGCAGCTCTCTGGTCGTTAAAGTGGGCACCAAAGTAAAAAGCATTCGCTTGGTAGATGGCGACCACGATATTGACTGCAAAATTGACGGTATTGGTCCGATGAAGCTTAAATCAGAATTTGTTAAAAAAGCCTAAGCAATTACCACGAACCAAAAAAATAGCCTCCTGTTGCCAGGAGGCTATTTGCTTTGCACGCTCTACTCTAACTAAGCGGAGGTGTTAATCAGCGTTCCAACACTTCCGCTGGTTGCTAGCTGCGGCTCCAGAGAAATAGTTTCCATTAGTGCCGCAACCTGTGCTGCTTGCCCGTCTAACGCATCTTTAAATACAGTCAGTTGGGCCTGTTGAGCCACTTGCGCCTGTTGCATTGCCAGTGATGCGCTCACTATGTTGTTTACTGCTGAATCCATGGCCAGCCTCCTTAAATACCGCGATGCCTAATGTAGTAACTGCATCAAATTCCTCCAGTACGCTATCAGGCGCTGCCTGTCAATGCAAAGTAATTATTACAGAGGAAATGCGAAGGGGAGGCGTCGATAATAGCTTTTTTAAATGATAATGATTGTTGTTTTTGATGCGATTAGCGCCGAACGTGCTGTTATTTTGCATAAATTATTAACCATTTGGCTCTAGGGCTTCACATCAAATTTATACAGGACTAAAATGGTACTCAATTAACGTGGCGTCAGCTTGATTAGCTGCGTACTGGGTACTTAAAGGGGAGTCGACATGCTTAAGCTTTCTCGGCTGACAGACTATGCCGCTGTGGTGATGGCGCAAATTGCCCGCCATTCACAGGCATCGCATGCAGCGGCAGAGTTGGCTGAGGCCGTTCAGTTGCCACACCCCACTGTGAGTAAGACACTAAAGATGTTGGCACGCGCTGGTCTATTAGTTTCCCAACGCGGTGCTCAAGGCGGTTATCGCTTAGCGCGTCCAGCATCACAAATTACTGCCGCCGACATTATCGCGGCAATTGAGGGGCCCGTTGCTATGACCGAGTGCAGCCAAGCGGAGGGCGATTGTGAACTTGTCGCCACGTGTGGTGTGGCTGACAACTGGCAACGGGTTTCACTGGCAATGCGCACACTGCTCGAGAGCGTGACGTTAGCGCATTTAGCCGATACAGCGCCGATTAAGCTGCCGGTGCAATTGCCTATTCAAACGATCAGCCTGTCGGCGGCGTCGGCCTAAGGGCGGCGCAAGTACAGCAGGCCTTATTTATTATTAAAGGCGATGACCTCGCCACCCCAACTGCCCGGAGGGTATCACCATGGCAAGCGAAGAAATGGAACAGTTGGTTCGTCGCGAATACAAAGATGGATTTGTAACGGATATCGAAAGCGACACCCTGCCACCTGGCCTGGATGAAAACACCATCGCCTTTATTTCCAATAAGAAAGGCGAGCCGGAGTGGATGCTGGAGTGGCGTCTGGATGCCTATCGGCAGTGGCTGAAGATGGAAGCGCCTTCCTGGGCGCATCTTGATTATCCACCGATTGATTACCAGTCGATCTCCTATTTCAGTGCGCCGAAACGCCCGGAAGACGGCCCTCAGAGCCTGGATGACGTTGATCCCAAACTGCTGGAAACCTATGAGAAGCTGGGCATTCCGTTGCATGAACGCGCTGCATTGGCAGGGGTTGCAGTAGATGCAGTATTTGACTCGGTATCGGTAGCGACCACGTTTAAGAAGCAGCTTGGTGAAGCGGGCGTTATCTTCTGCTCCATCTCTGAAGCTATTCGTGACTACCCAGAATTGATTAAGCAGTATCTAGGCACCGTGGTTCCTGTGGCGGACAACTACTTTGCCGCACTGAACTCCGCCGTATTCACTGATGGCTCCTTCGTGTTTGTTCCAGAAGGCGTTACTTGCCCAATGGAGTTGTCTACTTACTTCCGCATTAACGCGGCCAACACTGGCCAGTTTGAGCGTACGCTGATTATTTGCGAAAGCCGTGCCCAGGTCTCTTATCTGGAAGGCTGTACCGCCCCAATGCGCGATGAAAACCAGCTTCACGCCGCGGTAGTGGAGCTTGTCGCTCTAGATGATGCCTATATCAAATACTCCACCGTGCAGAACTGGTACCCCGGTGATGAGAACGGTGTTGGCGGCATCTATAACTTTGTGACTAAGCGCGGCGATTGCCGTGGTGATCGCTCACGGATTAGCTGGACCCAAGTAGAAACCGGCTCTGCGATCACCTGGAAATATCCTTCCTGCGTGCTGCGTGGCAAAGACAGTATCGGCGAGTTTTACTCTGTTGCCGTAACAAATGGGCGTCAGCAGGCCGACACCGGCACCAAGATGATTCACATTGGTGAAGGGACTCGTTCCTATATCGTGGCAAAAGGCATCTCAGCAGGCAGAAGTGATCAGTCCTATCGTGGCCTAGTAAAAATCGGTCCGCGTGCCAAAGGGGCGCGTAATTTTACGCAGTGTGACTCCTTGCTGATTGGCGATAAGTGCGGTGCACATACCTTCCCTTATCAGGAAATTGGCAACAGCACGGCGACCATTGAGCACGAAGCGACCACCTCTAAAATTGGTGAAGATCAGCTGTTCTACTGCCAGAGCCGCGGTATCTCGGAAGAGGACGCGGTCAGCATGATTGTGAATGGCTTCTGTAAAGATGTCTTCCAAGAGCTGCCGATGGAGTTTGCCGTCGAAGCGGAAGCGCTGCTCAATGTCACCCTGGAAGGCGCAGTAGGTTAAGCCCTAGCCGTTCAGCCACTCATTTTATTAGTGTCGCCGTAGCGACTCGCCAGAATCAGAAGGTAATCAATATGTTGCAAGTGAATGATTTACACGTCACCGTTGAAGGTAATGAGATTCTTAAAGGCCTCACCCTAACCATTAACGCAGGTGAGGTGCACGCTATTATGGGCCCAAACGGCGCGGGTAAATCGACGCTATCGGCGGTGATCGCCGGTAAAGATGGCTACGAAGTTACCCAAGGTACGATTACCTTTGAAGGTAAAGACGTCCTTGAGATGGAAATTGAAGAGCGCGCCCAGGCCGGTTTGCTGTTGGGGTTCCAGTATCCGGTCGAGATTCCAGGGGTTAAAAACATCTACCTGCTGAAGTCTGCGCTCAATGCCCAGCGCGTAGCGCGTGGCGAAGGAGAAATGCCAGCGCCGGAGTTTATGAAGCTGGTGAAAGAGAAGCTTGGTTACATGAAAATGGACGCCAGCTTCCTGCAGCGTGCCGTTAACGAAGGCTTCTCTGGCGGTGAGAAAAAACGCAACGAGATCCTGCAAATGCTGGTGCTCCAGCCGAAGCTTGCCATGCTGGATGAGATCGATTCAGGCTTAGACATCGATGCCATGAAAGTAGTGGCTGACGGCGTTAACAGCCTACGTGCTGAAGACCGCGCTATCTTGCTGGTTACCCACTACCAGCGCCTGCTCGACTATATTATTCCAGACAAAGTTCACGTACTGGTTGATGGTCGCATTGTTAAAACCGGCGACGCTGAACTGGCTAAACAACTTGAGGCCAATGGCTACGAAGGCATTGAGGAGTCTGCGGCATGAGCGATACGCAAACCTTTTTAGACACATTGAAGGCGCGCAGCCAGCGGTACAAGGCTGAACCTACGTGGGTTGCTGCTCGTCGTCAGGCGGGCGCTGCTCGCTTTGAAGCGCTGGGTTTCCCCACCCGGCGCGACGAAGAGTGGAAGTACACTGACGTGCGCTCCATTGCTCAAGGCAACTTTGCGCTAGCCGATGACGCCGACTTCTCACCGGCCAGTGCTGCTGCGTTGACGCTGCCTATTGATGCATACCGCCTGACCTTTGTGGATGGTGTTTTCTCTTCAGCATTGTCAGATGTGGACGTGCTCCCATCAAGCGTTCAAGTGTTGCCGCTTTCCAAGGCATTGGTAGACAACCATGAAGCCGTAGGTGGCCCTCTGGGTCGGTTAACCGGTGTCGATTTTTCGCCATTCTCTGCGCTTAACACTGCCTTTATGGAAGAGGGCGCCGTCGTACGTATCGCGCCTAGTACAGTGGTTGAAAAGCCTATCCTGCTGCAGTTTTTGTCCCGCGCAGGTAAGCCAGTAATGAGCCATCCGCGTGTATTGGTGGAAGCTGGTGAGCGCAGCGAAGCGACCTTGATCGAGCACTACACCGGTGAAAGCGAAGCGACTAACTTCACCAACGTGGTTGGCGAACTGATGCTCGACCGTGGGGCGATTCTTGCTCACTACAAGCTCCAAGAAGCACCGTTGGGCGACATGCACGTGGCGAGCATTCATGTGGAGCAGGGTCGCGATACCCGCTATACCTCTTACAATCTGAGCTTGGGCGGCGCCTTGGTGCGTAACGACTTGATCAGTGACTTAAATGGCCAGGGGGCTGAGACCAATTTCTACGGTCTGTTCTTCGGTCAGGGTCGCCAGCACGTCGATAACCACACCAAGGTGAACCACAATGCGCCGCTGACGTTCTCTAATGAGAACTATAAGGGCATTTTGGATGACCGTGCCCATGGTGTGTTTAACGGCAAGGTATATGTGAAGCGCGATAGTCAGAAGATTGAAGGCTTTCAAAGCAATCAAAACCTGCTGCTTTCGGATCGCGCCCACATTGATGCCAAGCCTGAGCTTGAAATCTATGCCGATGACGTTAAGTGCTCGCACGGCACCACGACAGGTCAGTTGGATGAAGAGGCGATTTATGCGCTGCGCACCCGTGGCATCGATGAAGCAACCGCACGTGGCCTACTGACGCTCGCCTTTGCCGGTGAAGTGCTGGATAAAGTCACCTTGGATGCGATTGCCGAACGCGTTGAGCTAGCGGTCGCGGGTAAGCTGCCGGAGCGGTTTAATCTTGCTGGACTTGTTGAAGCTGCCGTCGCACTCAACGACTAGCAACCACCAGCTCTCAAGGGCTATACCAGGAGTGATTGATGCCACACACCGTTATTGAGTCGACGCCCACACGTGCGCAAGCAACCTTTGATGTCGCTAAGCTACGTCAGGACTTCCCGATTTTATCCCGTGAAGTGCATAGCAAGCCGCTAATTTATTTGGATAATGCAGCGACTAGCCAAACGCCTCAGCAGGTGATTGATGTGTTTAGCGAGTACTACTCCCGCTATAACGCTAATATTCACCGTGGGCTGCATACCCTTGCCGATGAGGCGACGGCGGCGTTTGAAGGCACGCGTCACAAAGTTCGGGCGTTTCTCAACGCGGAAGACGCGCGCCAGATCATCTTCACTCGTGGCACCACAGAAGCGATTAACTTGGTCGCTCAGAGTTGGGGGCGTAACAACCTTGGCCCTGGCGATGAGGTGCTTATTTCCATGTTGGAGCACCACTCCAATATTGTGCCCTGGCAACTGCTGGCCGCTGACGTTGGTTTTACCATCAAAGTGATTCCGGTAGAGGACAATGGCGCGCTGGATATGGCTGCTTATCGCACGCTGCTTAGCGAACGTACAAAGCTTGTGGCGGTAAACCATATCTCCAATGCGTTCGGGACTATTAACCCGGTTCAAGAAATGGCCGCACTTGCCCATCAGCATGGCGCGCTGATTCTGGTAGATGGTGCCCAGGCGACACCCCATCAAGTTGTTGATGTGCAGGCTATCGATGCCGACTTCTATGCCTTCTCGGGCCATAAAGTGTATGGCCCCACGGGTGTAGGGGTGCTCTACGGCAAGCAGTCGCTGTTGGAAGCGATGCCCCCATGGCAAGGCGGCGGCGAGATGATTAAAGCCGTCTCCTTTGATATGGGCACTTCTTTCGCCGCTATCCCTCACAAGTTTGAAGCTGGCACACCCGCCATTGCCGAAGTGATCGCCCTTGGCCGAGCGCTGGAGTGGGTTGAAAGTGTTGGAATCAATGCTATTGGTGCATGGGAAGCCCAACTGCTCGACCACGCTACGCAGGCGGTAGGGCGTATTGATGGGCTACGCATTCTTGGTACCGCGCCGCAAAAAGCCGGCGTACTTTCGTTTGTTGTGGAAGGGGCGCACTCCCAGGATATCGGCCTGCTGATCGATCAGCTCGGTGTCGCTATTCGTACCGGGCATCACTGTGCTCAGCCGCTACTTGCCCATTTTGGTGTGGATGCTACGTGCCGTGCTTCGTTTGCGGCGTATAATACCCTCGAAGAAGTGGATCGCTTTATTGAAGCATTGCAACGTGTCATTGGCATGGTGCGTTAAGGCCGGTTCTTTAAGCATAGTTCTTTGAAGATAGCTCTTTGAAGATAGTTCTTTGAAGATAGCTCTTTGAAGATAGTTCTTTAAAGATAGTGATTTAAGGACAGTTATGGATCTTGAGCAAGTCGCTAGTCTCGAACGAGGCCAACAGTTGCCGCTCCAGCGCGATGTAGAGGCTATTGCCATTCCGTTTGGTAGCACGCAAACGTTGGCTGAAGATAGCGTTGTCAGCGTGATGCAAGCGAAAGGTAGCTCGGTGAGTGTTGGTTTTGAGGGGCGTCTCTTCTTAATTGAGGGGAGTAACTTGGATGCCCTGGGCCTAGAAGCCTTACCTCGTCCTACGCTTCCAGAAACGGCGTCAGAAGAGGAGATAGAGCAATTTGTGTGGGATCAATTACGCACCTGTTTTGACCCGGAGATTCCCGTCAATATCGTTGACCTGGGGCTGGTCTACGGCTGCCGTATTGAGCGTCTTATCAGTGGCGAGCGAATTGCCACTATTCGCATGACGCTGACAGCACCCGGATGCGGAATGGGCGATGTCATTGCAGCGGATGCGCGAAATAAGATTCTGGGCGCGCCGCAGATCAGTAAAGTACACACCGAAATTGTCTTCAGTCCCCCCTGGAGCCGTGACATGATGAGTGACGAGGCCAAGCTCGAACTTGGTATGTTTTAGGCTTTTTATGAAAAGTCGGCGAGCGAAGACTAGACAAGGCAAAAATCAACGCAAAAGCGGAGTTTACGGGTTGTAAATGAGCATTTTGAGGCGATTTTTAACGCTGTATTGTCGAGCGCAGGCAGTTTTCGTACAAAGCCTAACCCCGGCTGGGGAGCTGGATGCATAACTTTTTATTACTATGGGTAAAGCGTTTATTAATGTCGCTAGGAGCATTATTGCTGCTGGCGACATTGCTGTTTATAGCAGGCAATTTATGGGTGCTGGCCACGACGGCTGCTTACATTGAACAGGAGCCTCAACAGTGCCGCCCTGATGAGATAGGTATTGTCTTCGGCACGTCTCACTGGACGCGCAGCGGCGTGCGCAACCCTCATTTTCATGCGCGTATGCGAACCGCTGCCACATTGATCGAGAAGGCCCAAGTACAGCATTTACTGCTTTCTGGGGATAACCGTACTCAAGCTTATAATGAGCCAAGGGCGATGTGGCGTGAGCTTTATCGGCGGGGGGTAGCACCAGAACAGTTAACGATGGATTTTGCAGGCTTTAGTACCTACGACACACTGGCACGTGCTCGAGATGTTTTTCAATTGGATCAAGCCCTGCTGATTACCCAAAGTTGGCATCTACCCCGTGCCGTTTATATAGGTCGAGCGCTAGGCATGGATGTCACAGGCTGTGTCGCAGACGACCAAACAATAGGCGTTGAGAGAGGGCTGAAGCTTCGGGAATGGGCAGCGCGTGTGGCTACCCTCGGCGATCTCTACATCTGGGGGCGTGAACCTTATTTCCTTGGTGCGCCAGAGCCTATTGCGTTGCGACAGTCTAGTGAGCGCCAAGACCCTGTTGAGTTACTAGAGAGCATGCCAGACGATCGCTTCACCAATCCTTAATAATTTAAGTGCCTGATCTTATCAATACTTAAACGTTCGGTGTTTCAAAAATCTCAGCGATGCGTTTTACGCTTTTGCAGCGCATACAGCTCGCGGATAAGCTTACGGCATCCCTGCATACACTCTTCTACCACCGGTTCGATGGGGTCGGGTAGAGGGTGCGTAAAAAGAGAAGAGAGCGCCTGCATCAACACCCGTTCCTGCTCTAATAGCTCATTGATCAGCACTTGGCTATCGTTGCCGACAAAGCTTTTCAGACGACTCCAAAGCCATAAAAAGTCGTCACGCTCAACGTCTGCATCCCGGGGCAGCATTTTTAAATGCGCGCGCGCGAGCTCCTGCAGCTTACGCATATGCTTAAGCCGAGCGGTATAGTGTGGCTTTAAGGCATCGCGCAGTGAGGGCCGCAGTCGTTCAATATTGTCTTGGAAATAATCAATGCTATCGGCCAGCGCTTCCAATACGCTGTCCATCGCCACTTGGCGATTATCGAGAAACATGAGCGTCTACCTCCTTCGGTGACGCAGATTGTGGGGGTGACAGCGCCGTTTTGCCACCCCCAGAACGGATTATTTTTGCATTCGCGCCTTAGCCTTTAGGCTTGGGTGGCGCTTTACGAACCGGTACCGCATTTTTTTCAATATGTTCAATGATCATGCCAGCGATATCTAGACCGGTGGCACTCTCAATGCCCTGCAGGCCTGGTGAAGAGTTAACCTCCATAATCACTGGGCCATGGTTAGAACGCAGTAGGTCGACACCTGCAACACGCAGCCCCATTGCTTTTGCTGCACGAATGGCCGTGGAGCGTTCCTCCGGGGTAATGCGAATCACACTGGCGGTGCCACCACGGTGCAGGTTCGAGCGGAATTCTCCGTCGGCCGCCTGGCGTTTCATTGAGGCGACTACCTTATCGCCAATCACGAAGCAACGGATATCTGCGCCGCGCGCTTCCTTAATGTATTCCTGCACCATGATATTGGCTTTCATGCCCATAAACGCCTGAATGACCGATTCAGCCGCTTGATTAGTCTCTGCCAACACCACGCCAATGCCCTGCGTTCCCTCAAGCAATTTAATCACCAGCGGGGCGCCTTTCACCATGGTAATTAGGTCAGGGATATCATCTGGAGAGTGGGCAAAGCCAGTGATCGGTAGTCCCAACCCTTTGCGCGAAAGCAACTGCAAAGAGCGCAGCTTGTCCCGTGAGCGGGTAATAGAAACGTTATCATTAATAACGTAAGTACCCATCATTTCAAACTGACGCAGCACCGCACAGCCGTAAAACGTGACCGATGCGCCAATGCGGGGAATCACCGCATCAAAAGGCTCAATCTCTTCACCTTTGTAGTGAATCGAAGGGTGATGAGAAGTAATACTCATGTAGCAGCGCAGTGTGTCTACCACACGTGCGGTATGTCCACGCTGCTCTGCGGCCTCAATTAGGCGACGAGTAGAGTACAAATTGCGATTGCGCGAAAGCAGGGCGATATGCATGTAAGGGGCTCCGAGCCTAGCAAAAGGCGAGTAAAAAAGGTTAAGGCTCACCGTGTAAAAATGCGGCACCGGGTGCAACAAGCAGGCGTCGCATGGCGCGGCGTCCTAAGAGCATCGGATGGCGCATATTACTGCGGTCAGTCAGGGTGAGTTCAACAGGAAAATTTAAATCGCCCATCTGCATAGGGGTACGAATGACATAGCGCCATTCGCTATGTCCGTTAGAGCTGGTTACTCGACGACGATCATGCAAATGTAAATTGTAGCGGTGGGCCGGTGTTGTTGGCCCCGCGCTATGAGTGATAAAGCTTACCCACAGTTGACCATCTTCATCTTCATGTGTCTCTATCTCTTCTGCATGCAGGGCAGATGTGCGCGCGCCAGTGTCCGCTTTACAGCATAGGTGAAGCCTTAGCTCAGGTAACGTCACCATTTCACGTCGGCCAATCACCGCCTTGGCCTGATAGGGTAATTCCTTCACGGCTGACTCCTTGCAAATAAAAGTGACAACATCAGATTAAGCATTTCTCTGTGACATCATCATGGCTAAACGGCGTTGAATAGGGGATTCTTCAGGCGCATCACGTAGCGCCATCATTACCGGTAAGCGTAGTCTGGGAATAAGCGCTAGATCGCGTACTGCGTTGGCAAAGTCGGTACGCTCGTCTTCAGCCAAACGTTGTAGAAAAAGAGGTAGACGGCCACCATCTTCCAGATATTGCCAGCCGCGACCTGCCATTGCGGCCAATATATCTGGCCCGCTGGCGGCAGTGTCATTTAATAAAGCACTGTACCACTCACCAGCCTCGGCCGAATCGGCATTACCCACAGCACGAATGCAGGCGCTCAATGTTTCCACGTCGCCTTGTTGAGCGGCACTTTCACCACGCAGGCGAAGTGCTGACACTAACGTGTCGGAAAATGTCTGGTGCTCTAAACAGTAGCACAATGAATGAATAACAGTGGTGGGTAGCGTGACCAGCCTAGGCGCTAACGCCTCAGCGTCAGATGGATCCATTCGGATCACATAATCAGCTATACCTTGTAATCCTAGTGCCTGCCAATCAATGGTTTGTTGGCCGCTAAAGTAAGCTTCAACCGGCTCTAAATGCTGACTAGCGGTAAGGCCCCTGTCATGCGTAGCGCGTGCGTTAAGCATCGCTTGAAAGGTGACATTAGGTGTGAAGGCAAGAGGATTATCCTTCATTAAGTGCTCTACGTCCGCTGTTTCTTTACGGCCAACTTGAGAAGCAGTGCGCCCTAATGTTTCCAGCAGTCGATTTAAAAATGCATCACGCTGGGCGGGGGCTAGCAGCCCTTGCTCATCTAGGGGCAGGGCTAAGAACCAAATGGCAGGTTCGGGCATGTCGCCCAGACGAAACATAATCGCTAAGCGTGCCTGGCCTTGCCAAGGTTCGGGCCAGGCCATTTCGCCACGCTCAAAGGTGGCCAGTGTTGAGCGCGGGCATGGGGTTACGTGGCGCCCCATATGGTATAGGGAAACCTCTGCACCGCTGCGGGTGAAAAATTCATCAAGAGTTTGAATTGGTTGCATAACTTCCTTCCGCGTTACAAGCCTGCACTCTACCTTGCTGATGTGACGCTGTCAGCCGCCGTAGTGGATAAAACACACTGTTTATTACAAAGCCTTAACAACGCTGATGACAATACGGTTAAAAATTAAACAACTGGGTGTAAGCCGCATGAGAGCGAGCGATGCGAGACCTTTCCATAGTTTATCCACAGGCTCGTGCAGGTTTTCTGTGGGTCTATGGATAACCTTAATCCATGGTTGAGCTGTAGCAAGCAGATCGCTGAGTAGGGATAATAGCGGGCCAACGCGTTATCCATTTAACCAAAGGTATCTGCAAACGTATTTATGAGTATTTATCAGCCACTGCAAACTGCGCTTCTAGAGCTTGAGGCGTCAATGAAAGCTGCCGATCTGTGGCGTATGCCGACACCGGATGCAGAGGCATTTGCCAGCCAGCAGCCGTTTTGCATCGACACTATGTCGCTTCCACAATGGATCCGCTTTGTGTTTATTGCACGCTTAAATGCATTAATTGATGCAGGTGCCGCGATGCCAGCTAAATGTGAGATAGCTCCCGCCGTAGCGGCATATTTGCAGCAGGAAAAAGTATCCGCGCATCACCAATTACTGGTGGTGCGGGCGGTAGAGAGAGTCGACCAGTTGGTAACAGAAAGCTAACGGTTATCGAAAGCTGAATATTGTTGGAACAAAAAAGCCTGCTCGCGAGCAGGCTTTTTGGTTGATGCAAGCTGGTGGGCCGCTTAGTGGTGGTCGGCATAGCAGCGTACGACATAGTAATGGAAAACTCAGCGGCGGATAACTTAGAAGCGGTAGCTAAGCCCCGCCATGACAACAAGCGGGTCAATCTCCACGGTTCCTGCAGAGGCACCATTAACGCTAGCATCGGTATCGATATCGATGTACCAGGCAGCGGCATTCAGCGCCCAGTTATCATCGATTAATAAATCGATACCCAACTGGGCTGCTGCACCCCAAGAGTCGTCTAGATCTAAATCGCCAATCGCCAGCTCTTCATCTGAAAAGTACGTGTAGTTAATACCTGCACCAACGTAGGGTTGAACGCGCGACTGAGTGCCGCCTAGTGGGTAGTACTGCAGCGTTAACGTAGGCGGCAGGTGTTTGGTAGAGGCGATGTTATCGCCGTTCAAATGAATATCATGCTCAAACGGCAGGGCTGCCAGCAACTCAACGCCAACTTTATCGTGGAAGCGATAACCCAAGGTGAACGCAAAATCAGTTTTATCTTGAACGTCGACAGCTAGTGCGCCTCTGGCTAACGCGCCGTTGTTGTTTGTAGGAGCTACTTTGGCCACACCGACGCGAGTAAAGAAGTCGCCAGCACCGTAGGCAAATGCCTGGCTGCTGACTGCCAAAGTGGCAGCGGTAAGCCCCGCAGTGAGTAGAAGAGGGAGAGATCGAGTACAGAAAGATAGGTGGCGCATAGCATCGCTCCTGACCGTTAACATGATTCGTTAGCGCGTCGTTAATGGTTGGTTTAAGTGGTCGCGAACCATGTAGCCAGTATATCTAGGAGGGGGGAAGCGTTATTGACCTGGGGCAAAGAGAAGTGCACAACCCTCCCCGTGTCGGTGTCACTGACACGGGGAGGGTTTACGATCAAGTTATAGAGGGTTAGCGGGTGATATGCTGATATTCACCAGCATCGGCAGTAATGCTGCTCACCACCATAATGGCAATAAAGGAAGCGATGAATCCGGGAATGATTTCATAAACCCCGGGACCGCCCATGAATTCCCCGTTCCAGCCCAAGGCAATCCAGATCATGACGGTGGCGGCACCTACCACCATACCCGCGATGGCGCCAGCACCATTAGTGCGCGACCACATCAGTGATAGGATAATCAGCGGACCGAACGCCGCTCCAAAGCCTGCCCAAGCGTTACTCACCAGTCCCAACACCTGCGAGTCTTCGTTAGAGGCAATAACGGCAGCAACGATGCCCACCAGCACGACACAGACACGACCTACGGCCACAGACTGTTGCTCAGTTGCGTTTTTGTGCAGGAACAGGCGATAGAAGTCCTCTGTCAGTGATGATGACGCCACCAGCAACTGACTGGAAATGGTACTCATAACCGCAGCAAGCAGTGCCGCATAGAGGAAACCAGTGATCAGCGGGTGGAACAGCAAATTGGCTAGGATAATAAAGATTGTTTCCGGATCCTGGACATCTAAACCATTACGGATGGCGTAGGCCCGGCCAAATATACCCAGTGAAACGGCACCAATCAGGGAAATAAGCATCCAGCCCATACCAATGTTGCGGGCAACAGGAACATCTTTCTGTGACCGGATAGCCATGAAGCGCACAATGATATGTGGCTGCCCGAAGTAGCCCAGCCCCCAGGTAACCGCAGACAGCCACCCTATAAAGGTGAGTCCCGATGTCCAGGATAACAGCGTGGGATCGACTTCATTCAGGGTCTGAGACGCTTGGGAGAAACCGCCGCCACCTTCGCCGAACAGCACAACTGCAGGCATGATGATTAACGCTAACATCATGATGCAGCCTTGCACGAAGTCGGTCATGCTCACGGCCAGGAAACCGCCGACAACGGTGTAAATAAGCACCACGCCTAGTGTGATCATGACGCCCATGGCGTAGTTGCTCATATCACCGAAGTTATAAATCCCGGAGAACGCACTCTCAAACAGCTTGCCACCTGCCACTAGGCCGGACGCGGTATAGACTGAGAAAAAGATAACGATAACGATGGCGGACACCGTTCTCAGCGACATTGCCCGTGTGGGGAACCGGTTTGCCAGAAATGCAGGAATGGTAATCGCATTGCCGTAATGAATCGTCTGTTCACGAAGACGCGGTGCGACCAATACCCAGTTGAAGAAGGCACCCACGAGCAGGCCAATACCGATCCAGGCCGAGCCCAAGCCTGATACGAACATCGCTCCAGGCAAACCTAGCAGCAACCAGCCACTCATATCCGAAGCGCCAGCCGAAAGGGCTGCTACTTGCGGGCTGAGGGTTCGGCCACCCAGCATGTAATCTTCAGATGAAGACGTCGATTTGCGCATGGCATAAACGCCGATGGCGATCATGAGCGCAAAGTAACCAAATAAACTAATCCAAACACCAGTAGCCATGAAATCTCTCCAGTTCATCAGGACGGAGCAAGCTCCGACAGGTTTATGCGCTTACCAAGAGGAGTCTGGTTGTTGCGCACACTTGTTGTTATTAACCCCTTTCCTTATTCAGGTTACTGGCCTCTGACAAACGTCCGCCTAGGAAGTCGTCCGAAAGATTAATCGTATCCCCCATACCCAGCGTCAGCAGCGGGTACGCTACGCACGTGAGAGCATTCCCTATATTGTTTTCCGCCATAAGTTAGTTTCCTGTTCAAGAGTTCAGGTTGTTATGGATGAGCCTTTTACTCATCACCAAGCGCCAGCAGTGACGCATTCCCGCCTAAAGCAGCGGTGTTATTAGTAATGGTTTTCTCGGTCACAAAGCGTTGCAGGTAGTGAGGACCACCGGCTTTAGGGCCGGTGCCGGAGAGGCCTTGACCACCAAATGGCTGCACACCCACCACCGCACCGATAATATTGCGGTTAATGTAAACATTGCCTACCCGCATTTTCTGCGCTATTTCAGCGGCAAATGATTCGTTGCGGCTATGCACGCCAAATGTCAGGCCATAGTTGCGACCATTGATATCGTTAATGACCTTATCCAGCTCGGTGGCTTTGTAGCGCACGATATGCAGTACTGGCCCAAACTGCTCGCGGGTTAGCGCATTGATACTGTCAATCGTGAAGGCAACAGGGGCCACAAAGATGCCGTTTTGGGTGTGCTCAGCGGCCATTAATGTTTCAGCGACTAAGCGGTTTTCGCCTTTCAGTTTCTCGATGTGTGCGAGCAGCCCTTGACGTGCATCTTCATCAATCACAGGCCCTACATCGGTGCCCAAATCGCGCGGATCACCAACGTGGAGCTCATTCATGGCACCCTTGAGGATCTCAATCACACGGTCTGCGACATCGTCCTGTAGATACAGAACCCGCAGCGCCGAGCAGCGCTGCCCCGCGCTCTGAAACGCGGATTGAATCACATCCACCACCACCTGCTCGGGCAGGGCGGTTGAGTCAACAATCATCGCGTTCATGCCGCCGGTTTCAGCGATTAAAGTGGGCAGTGGCGCATTTTCCCGTGCCGCCAATGCGCGATTGATGATGTGGGCGGTATCGGTACCGCCAGTAAACACCACCCCGGTAATGCGTGGGTCAGAGGTTAATACACTGCCCACAGTGGGGCCGTCACCAGGAAGAAGTTGAACCACATCGTGTGGCATGCCCGCTTCGTAAAGCAGCTCAATAATACGGTGCGCCACAATGGATGTTTGTTCCGCCGGTTTAGCCAGTACGGTGTTGCCTGCTACGGCGGCCGCAACGACTTGACCGCAGAAAATGGCAACGGGGAAGTTCCAAGGGCTAATCGCTGCAAATACGCCTTTGCCACCCATAATCAAACGGTTTGACTCACCGGTAGGGCCAGGCAGCTCAATGGTATGGCCGAAGTCTTCCTCGGCACGCATCGCATAGAAGCGACAGAAGTCGACGGCTTCTTTAATCTCGTCGACGCCGTCGGTCAGCAGCTTGCCGCCTTCCCGTGAACATAATGCCATTAGCTCTGGCATATGCTCTTCCATCAAGTCCCCTAAACGACGCACAATCGCGGCGCGCTCGGCCACCGGGGTTGCATCCCAACGGGGGAAGGCGGCCCATGCGGCGTCAAGCGCTTTCGTCGCTTGCTCTTTGCTGGTCCACTGCACGCTGCCTAGGGTCTGGCGTCGATCATAGGGGCTGGTCACGCTATGGGTATTGGCCGCATCGTCCGCGATGTCAAAAGCCAGCAGCGGCTTGGCCGTATACTGCTTATCCATAAACGCGGCCATCTGCTCCATAAGCGGATAGTAATGGCTGCGGATATTTAGGTTCACGCCACGTGAGTTGCGGCGTTTGGGGCCATAAATATCTTTGGGGAGCGGAATATTCATGTTGGCCAAGCTTTTTTGCTGGCGCAAGGTTTCAATCGGGTGCTTGCACAGCCACTCGACCGGTACGTCTGGGTCGACTAGTTGGTGAACAAAAGAGGAGTTGGCACCATTCTCGAGCAGGCGGCGTACTAGATAGGGCAGTAAGTCTTTATGGGCGCCGACCGGGGCATAAATGCGGCAATAAGTGCCTGCTGGTGCGCGCTCAAGAGCGGCATCGTAAAGGGCTTCGCCCATACCATGTAAGCGCTGAAATTCGAACGGACGGCTGTCGCGGTTGGCGAATTCTAAAATCGTCGTGACGGTATGGGCGTTGTGAGTCGCAAACTGCGGGAAAATGCGCCCATCAGTGTCACTGGAGAGCAAGAACTGCGCGCAGGCAAGGTAGGCAACATCGGTGCCTGCCTTGCGGGTAAATACCGGGTAACCATCGACCCCCAACTGCTGAGACTCTTTAATCTCGGTATCCCAATAAGCCCCTTTAACCAAGCGAAGCGGAATTTCATCGCCTTGTTGGTCAGCCAACCGATTGATGTAGTGTAGTACCGGCAGCGCGCGCTTTGAGTAAGCCTGAATGACTAAGCCGAAGTGTCCCCAACCTTTGGCAGCCTCACTTTCGTAAACCGCCCGGAACACTTCCAATGAAAGCTCCAGCCGGTCCACTTCTTCAGCATCGATAGTAACGGCTACATCGAGTGCGCGGGCTTGAGTGACCAGCTTGATTACCGTATCGACCAGCTCAACAAGTACTTGCTCACGGCGGCCAAACTCATAACGAGGATGAAGTGCGGAAAGCTTGATAGAGACAGAAGGTGCCGGGGTTTTATCGCCGAGGGTTTTACATGTTTTACCGACCTGCTCGATTGCGCGGGCGTAGTCGTCAAAGTAGCGCTTGGCATCGACGCGGGTACGCGCCGCTTCACCTAGCATATCGTAGGAGTAGGTGTAGCCTTTATTAAATAGCGGCTTGGAGCGTTTAAGGGCTTCGTTAATATCGCGGCCAAGCACAAACTGCTTGCCCATAATCTTCATCGCTTCATACATAGCGCGGCGAATAACCGGTTCGCCCATACGATTAACCATGCGATTGATAAAGGTAGCAGGCTGCCCCTCTTTAGGATGATCAAGCTTAAGCACGCGGCCAGTCATTAACAGGCCCCACGTGGAAGCATTAACCATCCATGAGTCGCTTTTACCGACGTGGGCCTGCCAGTCTGCGGGGCCAAGCTTGTCTTCAATCAGCGCATCAGCGGTGGCTTTGTCGGGAATACGCAGCATGGCTTCCGCCAGACACATCAACATCAAACCTTCGTGGGTATCCAGGCTGTATTGCTGAAGCAGCTCGTCGATTGTGTCGACGGCGGTATCCATTTTGCGCACATCTTGAACCAATGCAGCGGTATTGGCTTCAATGCGGTCAAAGTCGTCGCGGTCCGCATCTAACACTTTGATCAACTCGCTGACATAGGCGTTTTCATCTACTAAGTAGTGGTCGCTTACCCGTGTCATGAGAGTGTCGAGATCAGTTTGCCAGATGGCAGGGTCACGCATTTTCTTGGCATTGAGCATTGAAGCCCCCGAAAGTCTGAACAGAACGAATGGGTATAAGGGCATAGCGCCCAAACTGATAAGCGAATGTAGAACGCGGTCACGTTAGGTGTATGCCGTTTTCAAGGCAAAACGTGTCAATTCCACGGCAAGAAAAGCAACACTACGACTTTAGTGGAGTTTTTGCTGGCCTGCCAGCGGCCCTAAGGGGCGTTTTGATGCGTTGGCCGTAACGGGCGGCGCATCGCATTGGCGCAGCTTGCGAGGAGACAGGCCATAGCTGCGTCGAAACGCATGGGAAAGCGCGCTCTGATTGGCAAAGCCCGTTTGAATAGCAATATCAGTGAGGGGGAGACGGCTCTGTAAAATCAGTTGGCGCGCCGCGTGCAGGCGCTGGCGCTTCACATACTGCCAAGGTGATAATCCCGTTTGGGCACGAAAACAATCAGAAAAGTGTGCCTCGCTTAGGCAAGCCAAGCGCGCAAGGTCCGCTACCCGTAGCTCGTCGGCTAAATGCTGACGTATAAAGCGGTCAATACGGGATAAGTCTAATCGTTGCTGTGCAGCACCTTGGGTTGTGCCAAGCCGCGCTTTTAGTGAGCCTAGCAGCGTGGCTGCTAAGCGGTCTTGCTGAAAAGATACGTCTGAGGTATCAAAGTCTTGGGCAAGCTCGCTTTCCATAAATGCCAAGTAGTGACGCAGTGCATTATCCAGCGCAAAAAAACGTGGCGCATCGAATAACGCTACTAGCTCACGGTTTTCACCGGTCAATGCAGGCGCATCCTCAGGAAGGTCGAGAATTAACTGCCGATTATGCCCATTACCTGAGTAGTAGTGTTCGTGATTAGCTGGGACGATGCAGCCTGAAAACGCGTTTACCCGGCCACCCAATCCTTCGATTTCAAATTCCGATGAACCACGCAGAGTAATCACGATCTGATGGAAATCGTGAGAATGATGGTGGGTTGCACTGGCTAGCGGAATTTGTCGAATGATGCTGGGCATAGCAGGCCTCTTAAACCTTAACAGCTACTGCTGGCGGAGAGCAGTATGGGCGGACAAATGATCGCGAAGCACTTTAAGTTCTGCCTGCCCCTCTTGATTGAGTAGCGGCTTACCTTGAGCAATCAACCAGCGTCTACCGTGCTGATCCATTAAGTGGGCTGCTCGCCG
>JAMCZP010000045.1 GCA_023485185.1 Gammaproteobacteria bacterium | reverse complement strand
GCAGTCGTACGATCAAGGGACTTCGGATTTCAGGCCGATTCTTAATCGCTTTCGCTCAAGCAGCCCTGATTTACTGTACATTGTAGCCTACGCAGAAGATGGTGTTGCCATCGCAAGGCAAATGCGCGAAGTAAACCTTAATGCAAAGGCAGTCGCAATCGACACTGGCGCGGCCCTACCAAGTTTCATCAACCAAGTAGGTGACCTTGCCGAATATGTTGCAACTGTGGTTAGCTGGAGCAAAGACGTCCAATATGATGGGGTTGATGATCTTTATGAGCGACTGAAAGAAAAAACAGGCGAAGAGCCGACGTTCTATGAAGCAGAAGGCTATCTTGCCATGAGAGTCGCAGCGGATGCCATTGAGCGTGCAGCCTCACTTGACAGAAGTGATATCAGAGATGCACTGGCGAACACCAACCTCGACACTCCCGTGACTCATGTGGCATTTGAAGATTTCGATGGATTTCAAGGACAGAACCCAATACGCAGCCTGGTTCTTCAAATTCAAGATGGCCAGCACGTAACAGTATTTCCAGATGACCTCGCAGCTGAAGAAATTCGGTTCCCAACGCCAGCTTGGCAAAGCAGATAACATATAACATAAGCTTGGTGCAACCAGAGAGGTCGTGATGTTTGACTATGTGTCTTTTTTACAGAATCTATCTAACGGGCTATTGATTGGCGGCGTCTATGCGCTAATCGGAGTTGGCCTAACCTTGGTTTTTGGCGTAATGAAAACCATCAACTTCGCCCATGGTGATTTTGTGGTTTTAGGCATGTATGGTGCGGTACTCCTATATACGCTTTTTGAATGGGATCCGTACCTCTCTCTGGTCCTGGCAATGCCGGTTGCTTTCTTTATTGGCGTAGCCATACAGCGAGTTGTTTTGTCTCGCTTAGTGAATGCTCCTCCAGAAAGCTCTCTACTTGTGACACTGGGCTTAGCCTTGGTTATTGGAAATATACTACTACTAACTTTTGGTGCAGAACCGAAATCAGTTAACACACCATATTCCTCATCAACATTCTCCATTGGCGAAATAAGTCTTTCTGTAATACTGGTTCTTGCAGGAATTGCCACCTTAGTCATCATTGGAGGGCTCTACATTTTGCTTAACCGCACAGAGCTGGGTAGAGCCATACGAGCCACATCAGAGAATCGGCTTGGAGCTGAATTAGTCGGCATCAACACTCGCCGCATAGAAGCCATCGTATTTGGGATAGGTGCGTCACTTGCCGTCGCCGCGGGGGTTGCTCTAATTCCCTTGCTTTTCGCAACTCCTACCTTTTCGGGCGCAATATTCACGTTAAAAGCATTTGTCGTTACTGTGCTAGGGGGGTTAGGAAATATAGGCGCAGCGATCGCAGGAGGTTTGCTGCTAGGAGTAGTGGAAGTACTGGGCGCTTCATACATCACATCGGACTACCGTGATGCTTATGGCCTTGTAGTATTTCTCCTAGTTCTTCTCCTTCGCCCTGAAGGACTGTTCGGCAAAACGGTGAATCGCGTATGAACAAGCACATGATTGCTCTTCTCTGCATAGTCATAGTTGGGGCTTTTTACCCCCTATTATTCCCAGGCTATTTGTCAATAGCTATAACTTTGCTTTTATTTGTCGGGTGGGCTACTGCTTGGGATATTTTAGGAGGTTGGGCTGGACAAGTTAGCCTAGGACATGCAAGTTTTGTAGGCCTTGGAGGCTATTTTGTCGCAGTTGGAGCTACTCATCATGGTCTAGATCCATGGTGGACCATTGCCATGGGCATGGCATCAGCAGCAGCTCTTGCTTTCGCCTGGGGAAAATTGACATTCAAACTGACAGGGCCTTATTTCACATTATCCACTATTGCAATAGCAGAAATAATACGACTCATATCAATAAATGAAGGATGGCTTACCGGTGGAGCAACAGGTGTGTTCATATTCAGCCTACCTGAACCTTTTGGCGTAGACTTGTTTGCACGGGAAACAAACTTTTACCTTGCTCTTGCATTTGCAGCGCTCTGTATTTTTACTGTAATTAGTATATCCAGAAGCAAATTTGGGTACCAACTAAGAGCAGTTCGAGAAGACGAAAGCTCAGCGATGGCATCAGGAATCAATCCGGCAACTATAAAACTCAAAGCTTTCATGATATCTGCAGGGTTGACAGCTCTCGGCGGAGGTATTTACGCCATATTCCTTTCGTTCCTAGAGCCACATTTCATATTTTTCCTACTGCTCTCAGTACAAATTGCCCTCACTGCTATTATAGGGGGTCGAGGAACCATCTGGGGACCAGCTGCGGGGGCTGTTTTAATTATAGGTTCAGGCGAAGTATTCCGCACCACATTTGCAGAAGCAAACATGCTCATTTACGGGCTTCTTATAATGCTGGTTGTTATCTTCATGCCTCGCGGAATCATTGGTGAACCCGCCCGCTACCTGATCAGGAGGACTTATGCCAAGCGCGCTCAGAGCTAAAGACATAACTGTCAAATTTGGGGGCGTAGTGGCTGTAAACAACGTCTCCATCGATGTCAACCAAGGTGAGGTCCTAGGCCTTATCGGGCCGAATGGAGCTGGAAAAACCACTCTCTTCAATGCCCTAACAGGTTTCGTGCCTTTAACCGCAGGAAGAATTCATTTAGCGGACACTGACATTACCACTCTCCCACCCTACAAGAGAATTCGTGCTGGCATGGGGCGTACATTCCAGACCGAAAGGCCATTTGAAGAGCTGACTCTTGTTGAGAATGTTCTAGTCGCCGCATTTTTAAAAGAGCCAAGACGGAAGCAAGCAGAGAGGCTTGCAATGCAGATGCTTGAGCAAGTTGGGCTGGCTGATCGATATGATCAGCCAGCTCTCGACCTCAACTTGGCAAGACGCCGTCGCCTTGAGCTAGCCAAAGCACTAGCAGTAAAGCCAAAACTTTTATTCTTGGATGAAATGATGGCGGGACTAAACCCGCCGGCTCTTCGCGAGATGATTGAGTTTGTCAGAAACTTAACAAGCTTGAATATAACCATAATAATGGTCGAGCACATTATGGAAGCCATTATTGAGCTATCAAACCATGTGGTCGTAATGGCCGAAGGCAGTGTCATCGCCGAAGGATTGCCTAATGAGGTCATCAAAAACCCCAAAGTGGTAACAGCTTACCTTGGAGAAGACTGATGGCAGAAAAAAAGCAATCCGTTCTTGACGTCCAACACGTGGATCTAGGATATGGCTCACTTAAAGTCGTGATGGATGCATCGTTAAACGTAAGGGAAGGTGAGCTGGTAGGCTTGATTGGCGGAAATGGGAGTGGTAAATCCACCATATTACGAGCCATATCGGGAATGATAAAGCCTTGGGCAGGGAGCATCCACTTTAATGGCGTAGAGACCTCAGGAAAGAAGCCGCATGAAATGGCTAAGCTAGGCTTAGCCCATGTGCCAATGGGGAGACAATTGTTTGGTAACTTAACTGTTCATGACAACTTGCTTTTAGGGGCGTTCTTACCTGAATCGAGAAATGATCGTGAAGAGAACTTAGAAAAAGTGCACACGCTGTTTCCTGACCTTAAAAAATATGCGAAAGAAAAGGCGGCTCAGCTTTCAGGTGGCCAGCAACAAATGGTTGCCATTGCGCGAGGGTTGATGCTTGGGCCCAAGATGCTTCTTCTTGATGAGCCAAGCTTAGGGCTATCCCCATTACTGGTTAAAGACGTGATGGCATCAATTCGAAGAGTCGCTGACACAGGAATGCCCATATTGTTAGTAGAGCAAAATGTAAACCAGGTTTTACAGGTCAGTGACCGCGCTTATGTCCTAGAAAACGGCCATCAGGTTATTGAGGGGCCATCACATGAGCTTAGGAACAGCGACTTGATTAGAAAAGCTTATTTAGGGCTATAAACCACATCAACCGAATATCTTGCAACCCACGCATGCACAAAAAATGCGCGGGTTGCTCCTAGCTCCTCCCATCGAGCCGCACCTAAAAAACATCAATCCATTAAAATATTCGCCGGCATACAGAAGCCAGCCTCACAAAGAAGTTAGAGAAAAGCTCAATATCAAGGCGGCATCACAGGCATACTTAACAGCAACCCTGACAGTGTTTTTCCATGACCATCAAGATTTAAAGACCCATTAACGCCCCCCTGCAAAACATCATCGATCACGATATTCACACCGAAGATGTTAGGCATAGAGTACCTCTTGGCCCTTACGATACCACGGTGCGAGAAAAGTGCTTCCACACGCTCCTCAGTCAACTCCCTAAGCAGCCAATCATAATTATCTTCATCATAGACAAACACTGCCACATTCAAGCGCTCTCCTTTGTCTCCTGCGCGCGCATGAGCATAACTATGTAGTAGGCGCAACTCACTGTTCACGGGCACTCCTCCCCTGACAAATACTTACCCGCGGCTTTATTTGATCACGGCGAACAAGGTAAGAAGCGGTCTTGAGACGGCGGGTATGATGGCGACGCACACCGCCTCCTCCAGCCGGCCCACAGCAATATAAGGCGAGCAATTCTTGAGTCGCTAGCTCTACAACAGCACGTTGCGCATGTTCTACAGCGAGACGCAGACGAATATCTTCTGACAATCCATCTGAAATGTCTCTCCAAACCGATGAATCACCATCGAACACGCTTGAAACTCCGATCAAATCGAAGCGTGACTTCATGTCAGCCGGACACCGGCTAGCCAAGCGCTGACGTAGCGTATCTCGTGCCAGCTTGGCTCTCGCCAGTGCATTTGGCCCTGCATAAGAGATTTCTGCTTCCCCTTGGTAACCTTCGAGAAAGCTAATGGTGGTCTTGAGCCTTTCCGGTGCCGGCTTTCCACGCACACCTTTTACCGATACGCGGTCACGGCCTACTTGGCGAATCTCAACACTAGTAAGGTCTAGGACCACATCCGGAGTCACGTAGGCACTTGGATCGTGAATCTCATAGAGAAGCTGCTCTTTGACAGTCTGCTCGGTAACCAAGCCACCCGTACCAAGAGGTTTAGTCACTATCAGGCTCCCATCGCGTTCCACTTCAACGATGGGGTACCCGAGGTTTACCATGTCATGGACATCCTTAAAGCCTGGATCAGCAAAATAACCACCTGTCACCTGAGCCCCACACTCAATCAGGTGCCCCGCCAGAGTCCCGGCAGCTATGCGGTCCCAGTCATCATAAGCCCAACCATGATGGTGACGCAGCGGTGCCAACGCCAAGGCAGGGTCGGCCACACGCCCAGTGATCACCACCTGAGCCTCCTGAGATAAGGCATCTACCAGCGCATCAGCACCGAGGTAAACATTGGCGGCCACCACATGTTTGAGCTCTGGCAGCGAGCGACGCTCTCCTTCCCAGGGCTGCCAGTCGAGCGCGTACATCTGCTCACGGACATCGTCTCCCTGAATCACTGCGATGCGGGCATCATCGATGCCTGCACGTAACGCCAGACCTGCTACCCGGCGACGAGCCGCTTCGGGGTTCGCCGCACCAAAGTTTCCCAGCACGGCGACGTCATTGCGGAGGCACTCACCAAGTACCGGTGACAAGAATGCCTCCAGTAACGGTTCGTCTCCTCCATCAGAGTCTTTGAGTCGTGCCAGTTGTGCCGCTGCCAAGGTTCGCTCTCCGAGCGTTTCGAACATAAGGGCACGCGGTGCATCATATCTGAGGAGCGCATCCACCAGCGGCACAGCGGCATCGGTACGGTCACCTGAGAAGCCCGCTCCACAACCGACAACAACGGTCATGCCTCTCCCCCTGAGTGTACTGAAGGCAAACCAAGGAAGACTCGGGCCTGGTGTGGATCCATGAGTGTGCGACCGCCGGATTCGATTCGCTCACGCGCCTGTCGCACTAGCTCTGCGTTGTCCCTCACGACACGACCATCAGGACGCCAGAGGTTGTTCTCAAATCCCACGCGAGCATGTCCGCCATAGCGTGCCGCCAATCCCATGCACTCTGCTTCCTTCGACCCGAAGGCGCAGACGGCCCAGCGGTCTCCCGGCGTTAACGCCTCAAGAAATACAGGGAGTCGGGAAGGATCTGCCACAGGAGGTGTCTCGTAGCGCCCCAGTACAAAGAGCAGAAAGGCACTTCCCAGCGGCAACACCCCTTCCTCGCGCAACTGGTTGAAGTAGGTCAATTCATCAACGGAATAGAGAATATACTGAATGCTGCTACCGCCGGCCTGGAGGTCGCGACATAGTGCCCCGCTCGCATGGGCCTCCTCCCGGTCACCAAACAACTCACGTATCGCCACCGAGACTGCTTCAGGGCGAAGCTCTGACAGCAGGCTCCGCTGGGCCTCAGGGCCATATCGTCCTCCAGCCTCGCTGGTCACCTGCAGCACCATCTCATCACCAACAGCTGTTCGTATAGCGCTCAACGCTTCTCGGTAAGCTCCCGCATCCAAGAGATGACGGCCATCGGGCTCACGGACATGCAAGTGCATCATCGCCGCACCAGCATCTCGGCAAGCCACAGCATCGGCAGCTAGCGCTTCTGGTGAGAGTGGAATAGCGGGGTGGTCGGCATGAGTACGTCTTGCGCCGTTTGGGGCAACCATTAACAAGCAAGGTGATGTCATGACTGCACCTCCTCGGGCTCATCCAAAGAATCGATTGCCTGTTGCAGTGACACCAGACGAGCGTCTCGTTGAGCAAAAAGCTCAGCCAGTGATTGACCATGAGTCGCCTGCTCTACACCCGCAACCACACTGGCATTGAGCGACTCATCCATCACCGGAGTGCCCAGGCTTGACCAGCGGTACTGCTGGCTAGGTCCCAAGTGTTCGAGATAGTGCCGAATCCCCCCCCTGCCACCACCCAAGTGGTAAGTCAGGAAAGGTCCCTGTATTGCCCAACGCAGTCCTGGCCCCGCCGTCACGGCTCTGTCGATGTCTTCTACACTCGCGACCCCTTCTTGGAGTAGGTAGAGAGCCTCACGCCAAAGTGCAGACGAAAGCCGGTTGGCGATATGCCCCACCATTTCCTTTCGCATCACCACAGGCTGCTTGCCGATACTGCGGTAGAACGCGGCGAGCCTGTCCACGACCTCCGTGTCAGTACCGTAGAGCTCAACGAGAGGCACCAGGTGAGGCGGATTGAAGGGATGAGCGATTGCAATTCGCGAAGGATCAGAAGCATCTAAAGCGATATCGGAGTGTTGGAGCGAAGACGTGCTGCTTACAATCAGCGCCGCTTCCGGTGCCAGCCGTTGCATGTCAGCAAGCAAGCTGCGTTTCAGCTCAGTCGACTCTGGAGCGTTCTCTACCACAAGATCCGCGTGCTCCACTGCTTCAGCCAGAGACCGGCATACCTTGGGCTGGCATGGAGAGGCGCCCAGCGTAACCATATCGGCGGCCACGAGGTCTGCGAATGTAGCTCTGGCCGATTCATTTGGGTCGAAGGCACTGACCCCCAGCCCCCGTGACAAGAAGTATGCGGCCCAACTGACGCCGATGGTCCCGCAACCAATGATCGCAATGCGAGTCATCGACGCAACGTTATGATTCATGATGATGCTCCCTGCAGCTGGTTACGACGTCCCACGCTCCAGGCCCAGCCATACAGGACAAACAGGCCGATGACGCCAACTAAGCCAGGCGCAGCACCTGGCAACACGGCCAGGACCCCGACGGTCGAAAGTATTGCGGCATCTAGCCAGCGACGCCCCGTCAAACGAGCTCCACCCAAGACGCCGGCAAAAGCTAGGACAAAAGCCAGAGCGCGAAGTGCGGCCACTGTGATATCCCAGGCCCCACCCATACCAATCAACGCAGGGTAAGCCAGAATCAGGAATGGAATGATGTAGGTAGTCGCTCCAAGCCGAACAGCATGGCCCGCTACCTGCAACCAACCCGCCTGAGCTATGCCAGCAGCGACGAAGACCGCAATACACACAGGGGGCGTGATCACTGAGATCGTGGCGAAGTAGAAGACAAAGAGATGAGCGACCAGCGGTTCAACTCCCATGCGAGTTAGCGCAGGTGCAAGGACGGCAGCCACAAGGACATAAGCCGCTGTTGTGGGAATTCCCATACCCATGATGAGGCAGATACCGGCAACTATTAGGGCTACCAGAAAAAGCTGCTCACCGGCGACGCCAACCACTAGGGTCGATAATGTCACACCGATCCCCGTCATATTGAGCATGGCGACAAGGATCTGCGCTCCAGCTAGCAGAACACCGATAATCACCATACCCTTTCCGGCATCTTCCAGACCACTCATAAGCATGCGCAACATCTTCCGAGGAGGCATACGGTCAAGCACCCCGAAGATCACATAGCACAGCAGTAGTAGCGCGATACCCATGAATGCCGAGTACTGGATCGAATAGCCTTTGAGGACCCCACCGAACAGTCCTCCGAGGGCTGCTACAATCGGAACAATACGCTTGAACTGCAGTACGTCTGGCCAGCTTGGTAAATCGGCCTCCGGCACCAGTGGCAGGGAGCGCCGCACGGCGACCAGGTGAATGGTGAAAAACACTGCTATGTAGAAGAGCACCGCAGGCAACAGCGCAGCCAGGGCGATGGTGACGTAGCTAATGCCCAGGATCTCGGCCATGATGAACGCAGCCGCTCCCAGAATCGGTGGTGCAATCTGTCCGCCAGTCGAAGCTACCGACTCTACCCCACCGGCGAAGGCTGAGGGGTACTTCAACCGTTTCATCATGGGAATAGTAAAGTTACCAGTAGTAGCGACGTTGGCGACAGCACTTCCACTGACCATGGCAAACAAACTGGATGCGACGGTGGCGATCTTGGCCGCGCCCCCTTGGCTTCGTCCGCCGATACGCATGGAGAGGTCAATGAACGTCTGACCGCCCCCCGTATGTAAAAGCAACGAGCCGAATAGGACGAACGCCGCAATCGTAGTCGCTGCCACCCCAAGCAGCATGCCCCAAACACCTAGATCACCGAGGAAGATCGTTTCAGTAACAAAGGCTGTATCAAAGCCTCTGTGGCTCAACGGCCCGGAAAGGTGGTTACCGAAAAGTGCATAGGCAATTCCAAGGGCTACAAGCACTGGAAAGATCCAGCCAATGGCGCGTCGAGCAACTTCAAGGATGCTCACTACCAAGATACCCGCCAGCAGCATGTCCTGTGTAGTGGCCCAAGGCAGCGTCGTCAAAATTTCATCTGCCTTCACTGTCACGTAGAGACACGACGTGATGGCACCGGCAGCTAGTAACATGTCAATGACTATTCCCACTGGGCGCCAAGGCTTGCCCGCCCCCAAGGGGAAACTGAGAAGGCCCAGCCCGATCACCAGCGCAAGGAAGACGCTTCTATGTACTAGGCTATCGAATGGCCCCGTTGCCGAGGTGTAGAAGATGAAGCCCCCAAGCACCAGGGCGACCAGCATCAGGCATATATTACGCATGGGACCGGGCTCCAGGGATTAGTCCAGCGGCTTCAGATGGTCAGGAATCTCGTAGCCTTGCTCCTCAAAATATCGAGCCGCTCCGGGGTGGAAAGGCACCGTGCCACTTGTCAGGGTGAGCTCGGCAAGATCCACATCCGCCAAGTTGGCCAGTGCGCTGACCTGAGGATCAGGATTCTCCATCACTGCCTTGACGATCTTATAGGCCGTATCCTCATCGAGGTCCGGTGAAGAATGCATGGCCAGGCCGAAGCTCCAGGTGGTGTAGGCCGGCATGCCTTCAGCTGCGCCTTCCGGAATATGCACGACCGAGATGTCAGGCATCTGCTCACGCAGGATGTCCGCCTGCTCATCAGTAAGCGACAGCACCTCAATCGGCGTGAAGGTGGCGATATCCAGCGATGAGCCGTCGAGCTTGTTGCCCACCCCAGACTTGACATAACCCGCCATGCGGTTGTCTTTGACTCCGGCAACTACGTCAGTAGTGGAACCGCGAGCGTAATCCGGTGCAATTCCCAAAGTTTCCATCACCGCCAACGTGGTCGCCTCGGTAGCTGAGCCGGTGATGCCCGGATTCAGCCTTACACCTTCTAGGTCAGCCATCGACGAGACTTCGGCATCTTGGCGCATCACCACATTCTGAGGAGCGGCGGAATAGACCCAGAGAAGACGGTTATCAACAGGGCGATCAGCGAACTCTCCTTCACCGGCATAGGCGTGGTAGCCCACGTTAGTAGTGACCAGCCCCATATCGACCTGCCCGCGCAGGATCCTCCTAAGGTTGTCAACGGTGGCTCCTGTTTCGACAACCGACGTCCGGACGCCGTCGACTTCCTGGTTGATGATTTGGCCGATGGCCACGAAGTAGCCGTACTGGCTGGAGGAGGTGGAAGTGGAGCCGATCAGCAGCTGTTCTTCAGCTTGGGCAGTGCCGGCCATCAGACCGGCGCTGAGAATGGCAGCTAGCATTGGTGTCTTGTATGACGACATGGCGTTGCTCTCTCTGGAATTGTTGGTTGTTAGCGTCCAGAAGACGGGTGTCTGGCGACACTGACCAGCATGGTAAAACCTGCTAGCATTTGTCTAATAAATTTATTCGAACGAGGCTTTTGCTTTATTTATGCAGCCAACTATGCGTCAGCTCCAGGCCTTCGTGACAATTGCCGAACAAGGCAGCTTCATTGAAGCCTCTGAACGCCTGCACCTCTCTCAACCCGCCTTGAGCATAGCCATCCGCAAGCTAGAGGCGTCGGCAGGCGGTGCTCTCTTCAACCGCTCCCCTAGAGGTGTCCAGCTAACGCCAGAAGGCCGCCACTTCCTCCCCATAGCGAGGCGCTTGATAGGCGACTGGGATGACGCTTTAGGGGATCTCAGTGAGCTTTTCAACAAAGAGCGAGGCAAGGTCACCCTGGCAGCCCTTCCTACCCTCGCTGCCGGTTTCCTTCCTGCCGTACTAGCCGACTACAGGCATCGATATCCCAACATTGCAATCAACGTGCATGATGTCCTAGCAAGCCAGGTGGATGAGCTAGTCGGCAGCCAACGAGCTGATATCGGCTTCTCGGTAAGGCCAGGTGCAACGGAGGCTATTCACTTCGAGCCCTTGGTGGACGATCACTTCGTTGCAGTCTGCCCACATGGTCATCCGCTGCTCAAGAACGAATCCGTCACGTGGGAAGAATTGATCGCATACCCGATCATCGCTCTTAGCCGCCTGTCGAGCACACGACAAGCTATTGAAGGAGTACTGCAGAATCTCAGTACCGAGATGGACGTGATGTGCGAGGTCAGCCAGATTGGAACCGCTGGGAGGATGGTGGCTGCTGGGCTGGGCGTCGCGGCCCTGCCCTCCCTTAGCTTCAAACAAATTTCCGCTGAAGGCCTGGAATGGCGACAACTTACAAAGCCTATCGTGCCACGAACTTTGGGCGTGCTCACACCGACTCGCTCATCTCAATCGGCTGCAGCCAAAGCAATGATGGAAATAGTGAAAGATCACGCTAGGTCATTAGGGCCAATGTAATTATCGGGATCCGTGTGATTAACCACTCGCTTGTTAAATTTTTCAGGACGCTTAATCTTCCACTGATTGACCGCTGTAATTCGCGAATTGATAATGTAATTCTTTCGGAGGAATTTGGTGATTATACAGCCAACCGTAGAGCTGGTGGGTCTGCTCCAGATTGGGTAAAGCTATCTGCCGCAGCGGGATGGCTGGTGGTCGATCCCTACGAAGGCTACCCATCGGCTGCAGACAGCGCTCGCCCGGTCAGCATCCAACGCAGAACCTGATATCTGAGACGCTCACTGTCGGCGGGCTGTTGTCCTCTACTATCAGGCGCCTTGGGACTCACCTGCGCCCTCCCCCTCTGCTAAGCCCCTAGATTCTCGAAGGTTTCCACCTGGAAACTATTCCGCTATCGGCATGCTGTGTCTCGCTGCTCTCCTGTGTGACGTTTTGCCAGGGTCTCTTCGGTGATCACGCTCGTACCCTGTCCGTTGCCGTCGGTGGGTATTCGGAGATGAGGGCTTGCCGGGCGTCTCGACCGCCAGCACCTAGTTGCCTCGCCTCTGTTGGCTCGTTGATGAGAGCCGCCTGATCTGGATTTCTGTCACCCGTCCACCTTTGAAGGCTGACTAGCTCTGATGGGAGTTCCTACCCGGCGGAACCGGTTCTGCCTCGACCCGACTCGCCATCCGATCTCATCAGCGAGACCCATGCATTGTCCGGTTCCGACCGTGGCAGCCGAGCCCTACTCCCATCTCCAGGTGCAGCTCCGCCATCTGTAGCTTCTGGGCTTTACTCAGCCTGTGTCGGGCCCCTTGAGATCAACTACTGTCTTGGTAAACAGGTCAGGACGTTTTCCCTGCCAAGCATTCAGCCCACCTCTTCTACGTCTTCCGACAGATTAAAGGCGCTGACATCAACCTCCAGCAGCTCAACGGGGCGGCTCTTCCGGATACCCACCTGATTCTCTATCAGCATCTCGATCAGCCGTTCTCCATCAATCAGTGTGATGGGGGCTGCACCAGGGAAGAGTGCCGCTTGCTCGCAGCTGCTGGCGAACTTCCCAAGGGTGATGAGGGTTCCCCGGATCGCTTTGTGGTAGGGAAGCGCCCCGTTGAGCTGCTGGAGGTTGA
>JAMCZP010000254.1 GCA_023485185.1 Gammaproteobacteria bacterium | reverse complement strand
ATATCAACGCTCTGGCCCTAGGCCAGCGTGATGGCTTTAGCTACGCTGTTTGCCTAGCTAATCGCTTTTCCTGAAGGCGTTGCACGATCAGCCAATCAATCAGCAGCATGACAATCAACGAAGCGCCGACCAGCGGGAAAATCACCCCACCGACTACTAGAATGGCGATGAGACCGCGGAAAACGCGCTTATCCGCCGGTAGTGGCGGTACGCCCATGGCGTCTTTAGGGCGTCGTTTCCACCACATCACCGCAGCCGACACGGCCAGTAAGATAATGGCAAAGCAGACTGCCAGCAGGAGCAGCTGATTGAGCAGGCCAAACTCTTGGCCCATATGAACATTGATACCAAATTCCAGCCATCTGCCGAACGTGCCATAGTCGGCGTAGCTCATGTCGATCAATGGTTCGCCGCTATATTGATCAAGGTGAACCACACGCTGCTGGCTCAAGTTGTCAGGATAGATGGAGCCGGTATATACCCCGGCGGCAGAACTGGGCAGGTTAACCGTGAAGCCCTGCTGTAATCCTAGCTGTTCAAATGCCGCCACTGCATTGTTAAGGCCTATGCGGGGCATTGGGCTGGCGGGAGGCGTGGATTCCGGTATGCGAGCCTGCTCCAACGACCAACTGGTTAAGCCCTGGTCGCTTAAATACGCATTGGAAACCGGCACCTCAACGCGAACGCCCGATGGGTAGCCGAAGTTACTGCCATTGGCCCACTCGTTGACCTGACCACCCCACACGCCAGACCAGGGCATCCCAGTAATGGCCAGGAAGACAAGAAAACCGCCCACAAAAATGCCCAATACCGCATGCAAGTCGCGCCAAAAAACTCGGCTTTTGGGTTTTCCGCGCACGCTAACCACGCCGCCGGATCCTTTGCCACGGGGCCACCACAAGTAAATGCCGGTGCCTACCAGCAGGATCGACCAGCCTGCGGCAATCTCAATTACTTTTCGAGCGGTAGGCCCAAAGTATTTAAAGCTGTGTAGATAGCGCACCGTCCACATGATGGTGCCACGGTCATCCAACGACCCCAATACATTCGACGTATAAGGGTCTACATATACCGCAAGACGCTCACCCACTAGGGTGTTAACGGTAATTTCAGCAGAGCTTTCAGGTGTTACTGGGTCGGTGTACTTAACGGCGGTGCCGGGGTGGGCTTCAAGTGCAGCACTGACCAGCGTCGAAGGCGGTTGCACGGCTTCCTGAACCGCGACGCGTTTCAAATCCGCATGGATGATGGCGTCCAATTCATCTTTGAAAAGATACAGCGCCCCCAGTAATCGCAAGGGTAATCATAAAGGGCAGCACCAGCAGGCCAGCATAGAAATGCCAGCGCCACACGGCATGGTATAAATCGAAGGACTTTTTCCGCCCCTCTTCCGGGTAAGCAGCAGTAGACATAGGGTGGAGCTCCAGGCCGCAAACCGGCCATGGCCGAAGACGTTAGCGGTCACCTTGGGTTAGGGCGCTTTTCATTCGTCGTGCTCTTTTAGGGTTAATAACGCCTGAATTAAACCGCTGTACAACCACCGGCCTTTAAGATGCGCTCTTTTGAAGCGGGGTACTTTTCCAGCATGTTGTTAGGCCGAACGGGGCGCGGTGAAAAATTACCACCACAGTTAGGGCATGTATCCCCTAAAACTCCACTGGCACACTCGCGACAAAACGTACACTCAAAGGTACAAATGACAGCCGCCGCCTCAGGGGGTAAATCCTTATCGCAGCATTCACAGTTTGGTCGAAGTTGAAGCATGATTAGGCTCCTGCGTGAACGCTTATATAAGCGCTATAGGAGGCGGTTGTCTAGCGCATTAATAACATTAACGAAGCGATGTATAGCGGCGGGGAGGGAAGATTTATCTTGGTGCGTCGCGCTATTAGATTGATCCTTTTTGGTGCAATTGACGGTTGTTGGCCAATCTCAGGCACTTTAAGTCTTTATTGTGGTGACAAGAGAGTCAGCATCTAATAGCTTTTCACCATTTTGGCGCATTAATTGCATTTGTTAATCAAACGCTTATTAAAAGGCAGCGGCAGTTCTTTATGTTCCTAGGCGATCTCGCAATACCGTCCATTAGCTCTGGCCACCGTTTCGATGCAGACCGCCACTGGGCGGCCTCATTGGCACTGACGTTTGCCCAACGCGATGGTGCCACACGCATGGTGCAGGCGCGCCATCATGGGCCGCTGCGAGTGCAGCGCCCTTTTTATCCAGAAGGCAGGCGCGGCCCCTATGACAGCCCTTGCCATGTTTACGTACTACACCCGCCAGGGGGACTGGTGAGTGGCGATGCACTCACGATTAGCGCCCATGTGGAGAACGGTGCTCATGCACTGTTGACCACGCCTGCCGCTAATAAGCTCTATAAGGCCGACAGCCAAGGCGTTGCCTGGTCCCAGCATACGCGACTATCGGTAGAGAATGATGCAACCCTGGAGTGGCTACCCCAGGAAACCATCGCCTTTGATGGCTCGAAGGGTGAGCAGCGCACCCATATTGAGCTGCATGGTTCCGCCCGCTGTTTAGGCTGGGAGGTGATGGCACTAGGCCGCCCAGCTAGCGAATTACCCTATGTCTCGGGCCGGATTGAGCAGCACTTTCGTATGACGTTAGACGGAAAGCCGCTATGGCTTGAGCGCCAACCGCTCGACCCTTTGCATGCGCGCTTTAAGGGGCGCTGGGGGCAGGGCGGTGCCACGGTGCAAGCCACATTATGGGCGGTGGGTATTAGCGATGCACCGGCTGCTATTGAGGCCCTGCGTGAGGTGTTGCCGGATAATCCACGCTGGGCGGTGACCATGCGCCAAGGTGTGCTGCTGCTGCGCTACCTAGGCAACTCGCGCAACGAAGCCTGGGCGCTTTGTGAACATGCGTGGCGAGTCCTGCGCCCCCGTTGGATTGAGCGTGAAGCGCATACACCGCGAATTTGGCTAACCTAATCAGTATCACTGCAATGTACTGCTGGAGACACATGTCATGGAATTAACCCCGAGAGATAAAGACAAGCTGCTGCTGTTCTCAGCCGCCCAACTGGCGGAACGCCGCAAAGCGCGCGGATTGAAGCTTAATTACCCCGAAGCGGTGGCGTTGATTAGCTTTGAGATTATGGAAGGCGCCCGAGATGGCCGCAGCGTGGCAGATTTAATCAGCTACGGCCGCGAAATCCTTAGCCGTGACGACGTGATGGAAGGCGTCGCCGAAATGGTCGACGAAGTGCAGGTGGAAGCCACCTTTCCGGATGGCACCAAATTGGTCACTGTCCACACGCCAATTAACTAGTTATCAGCAACCAGGAGGCTGCCATGATTCCCGGCCCAATGATTCCCGGTGAGTATCAGTTAAAAGAGGGTGATATTGAGCTCTGCGTGGGGCGTGAGCGCATTACGGTGGAGGTTGCTAACACGGGCGACCGCCCCATCCAGTTGGGCTCCCACTATCACTTTGCCGAAGCCAACCCTGCGCTGGTGTTTGACCGTACTAAAACCCGAGGTTACCGCTTGGATGTGGCCGCAGGCACGGCGATTCGCTTTGAGCCCGGCCAAACCCGTGAAGTCACGCTGATCCCCTTTGTGGGTAAGCGGGAAATTTACGGCTTCCGTGGCGATGTCATGGGCGCGCTCGACGGAGGTAAACAATGAAACCGGTTAATAAAATCAGTCGGCAAGCCTACGCCGATATGTATGGGCCCACGGTGGGCGACCGCGTGCGTCTGGGCGATACCGAGCTGTGGATTGAAGTCGAAAAAGACGCCACCCACTACGGTGATGAAGTGAAGTTCGGCGGCGGCAAAGTGATCCGTGACGGCATGGGCCAAAGTCAGCGCAATGACGAGACGGTAATGGATACCGTCATCACCAACGCGCTGATTTTAGACTGGTGGGGCATCGTCAAAGCCGATGTGGGTATTCAAAAAGGCCGCATCGCCGCGATTGGTAAAGCGGGCAACCCTGACGTACAGCCCGATGTTGAGATCGTGATTGGACCCGGTACCGAAATTATCTCCGGTGAAGGCAAAATCCTCACCGCTGGCGGCATCGATGCCCATATCCACTTTATTTGCCCTCAGCAGGTGGAAGAGGCGCTGATGAGTGGCGTGACCACCATGCTGGGTGGAGGCACTGGCCCGGCTACCGGCTCTAATGCCACCACCTGTACGCCGGGTGCATGGCATATTGGCAAAATGCTTCAGGCGGTGGACGACCTGCCGATGAACATTGGCCTGTTGGGCAAAGGCAACGCTAGCCTGCCGGAAGGGTTAGAGGCGCAGTTGGAAGCGGGTGCCATGGGCCTTAAGCTTCACGAAGACTGGGGCACCACCCCCGCATCGATTGATAACTGCCTAAGCGTGGCGGAAAAGTACGATGTGCAGATCGCGATCCACACCGACACCCTAAACGAGTCAGGCTTTGTCGAAGATACTCTGGCCGCGTTTAAAGAGCGTGGTATTCACACCTATCACACGGAAGGCGCGGGCGGCGGCCACGCCCCAGATATTCTCACCGCCTGCTCGAAAGAGTATGTGTTGCCGTCATCGACTAACCCAACGCGTCCTTACACCATCAACACCATCGACGAACACCTCGATATGCTGATGGTGTGCCACCACCTGGATCCTAACATTCCCGAAGACGTGGCCTTCGCCGACTCGCGTATTCGCCGGGAGACGATTGCTGCTGAAGATATCCTCCACGACCTTGGCGTGATCTCGATGATTGCCTCAGATTCCCAAGCCATGGGGCGGGTAGGTGAAGTGGTCTGTCGTACCTGGCAAACTGCGCACAAAATGAAAGTGCAGCGCGGACTACTGCCGGAAGACGAAGCGCTGGGAGCCGATAACTTTCGTGCCAAGCGCTATATCGCTAAGTACACCATTAATCCGGCCATTACCCACGGTATCAGCCACGAAGTAGGCTCGATTGAGGTGGGTAAGCTGGCGGATCTGGTGCTGTGGAAACCCGCCTTCTTCGGTGTAAAACCGGCGATGATTATTAAGGGTGGCATGATTGCAGCGGCCCCCATGGGTGACCCTAACGCATCGATTCCGACGCCTCAGCCGGTCCACTATCGCCACATGTTTGGTGCCTTTGGCCGCGCCGCCAGCCAGACCCGCCTGAATTTTGTCAGTCAAGCCGCGTTAGATACCGGTATTAAAGAGCGTTTGGGTCTACAGAGTACGCTGGCGGCGTGTAAAAACGTGCGCGGAGTGCGCAAGAAAGATATGAAGCTCAACGACGCTTGCCCGGAGCTGACCGTCGACCCCCAAACCTATGAAGTGCGTTGCGATGGTGAAATTTTAACCTGCGAACCCGCAACCGAGCTGCCGCTGGCCCAGCGTTATCATTTATTTTGAATAGCGCACTGTGACCGCCAGTAAGTGCAGTGCCGGGGGTAGATCTACGTGAGGGCGCTGTAAATACATCCCTGTACGCTACTTTTGCCATCTGCCCTCCAGGGATGGAGGAAATGCCGGAAATGTATGGAACATTTTCCGGCCATGGCAAAAGACCCTCACTACGACCTACCCCCGGCTCGGCCGCTGGGTGCTTAACTGCAGGTTCTTAACAGGACAATATCAATGCTGAAACTCATAGAACGCTTAGGGCCGGTAGAGGAGAGCGCTGCTAGCGACACGCTGACGCTGCCCTTCGAGCTGCGCATTCGTGGGCGCTTGAAAGCACAAAGCGATAGTGGCCGTGAGCTGGGTTTGTTTCTGGATCGCGGCCCGGTGCTGCGCAGCGGCGAAGGCCTAAAAGCCGAAAGCGGCGAAGTGGTGCGTGTCTGCGCCGCTGTAGAACCGGTGGTTACCGCGCGAGTGAGTACTGGCTTACCGCTGGCGCGACTGGCCTATCATTTAGGCAATCGCCACGTACAGCTGGCGCTGGGTGAAGATGAAAAGGGCGGATGGGTACGCTTCCCTCCAGATCACGTCCTGGAAGAACTCGCCGTGCTATTGGGTGCCGAACTAGAGCACCACAACGACACCTTCGACCCAGAACCAGGCGCTTATAACCAAGTGGGCGGTGGCGGGCACTCGCATGGTCATTCACACGGGCATTCTCACAGCCACGATCATGACGATTCACACGACCACGACCACGCGCATGAGCATCACCATGCCCACTGAACTCGCCGCGCTAGAGAGCCGACACGATGATTTAGCGCTGCTAGGCCTGATGCAACTGGTAAGCCCGGCGCTGCCGATAGGCGCGTTTGCCTTCTCTCAAGGACTAGAGAGCGCCTTTGAATTGGACTGGGTGCGTGATGAGAAAAGCCTTACCGAGTGGCTTAGCGGGGTACTGGAAGATGGCTTAACTCGCTGCGAACTGCCGGTGCTGGCACGGCTGCACCAGGCGTTTAGCCAAGCCGACAGTGAAGCGGGGCGTGAAACAATCGCGGCTTGGGATGAATGGCTGGCCGCTACCCGTGAAACCGCTGAGCTAGCCGCGGAAGATAGCCGCCTGGGCGCCTCGCTTAAGCGCTTACTAAGTAGCCTGGATTTGATGCCAAGTGAGGACTTACTTCCGCCCTTGTTACCGAACCAGCCAAGCTACGTGACGCTGTTTGCCTATACGGCACATGCGCGAGGCGTATCCGTTAGCCAAACGCTGTTGGGCTTTGCCTGGGCATGGTTAGAGAACCAGTTAGCGGTGGCCTGTAAAGCGCTACCGCTGGGCCATACCGCTGCTCAGCGCGTGATTGAGCACATGCGTCCTGCGTTAGTAGACGCCGTTAATCAAGCGCTGACACTGGATGACGACGAGCTCGGCCCCGTGCTTCCCGGTTTAGCGTTGGCCAGTGCGCTACACGAAACCCAGTATTCACGCCTGTTTAGAAGTTAACTGGTTTAGAAGATAAAAAGTCTAGAAGTTAATCAGTTTATATATTTAGGAGAGAGACATGACGCACTGTTTACGTATTGGCGTGGGTGGCCCGGTGGGTTCCGGCAAAACCGCGCTGCTCAAGCAGCTCTGTTTAGCGCTGCGTGACTACTACGATATCGCCGTGGTCACTAACGATATCTACACCCGGGAAGACGCCGACTTTCTGCTCAAGCACGATGCCCTTCCGGCTGACCGTATTCTGGGCGTAGAAACCGGCGGCTGCCCGCATACCGCGATTCGTGAAGACGCCTCGATGAACCTGGCGGCCATTGACGAGCTACAGGCTCGCCACCCGAAGCTGGAACTGGTGATGGTAGAGTCCGGCGGTGACAATCTTTCGGCCACCTTTAGCCCTGAGCTTTCCGACCTTACGCTCTACGTCATCGATGTCTCCGCAGGCGATAAAATTCCCCGCAAAGGCGGGCCAGGCATCACCAAATCAGACCTGCTGATTATCAATAAGATGGATATCGCCGAGCAGGTGCATGCATCGCTCGACATCATGGCGCGGGACTCAAAGAAAATGCGCGGTGAGCGCCCCTTTGTCTTTACCAATCTTTATGACGGTGTAGGGCTTGAAGAGATCATCCGCTTTATTCTCGACAAAGGGATGCTGGACGAGCGACGCCCGCAGGCTGATACAGCGGCTTCCGCGAGTACAGGGGCAATTTAGTAAGCTTTCGATGCACAAAGGCCGCCAAATGTTTGGCGGCCTTTGATAGCTGCAGCTGACTGACGAACCTTAGCTCAGCGGCTTTAAATAACGGCCAGCATGCCGCCGTCGACGTAAATGATCTGGCCATTGACATAGTTCGACGCCGGGGATGCAAGATAGACCACGGTGCCAACAAGATCTTCAGGCACCCCCCAGCGTTTGGAAGGCGTGCGGTTAATTAGCCAGTCATTAAATTTCGGATCGTCGACCAACGGCTGAGTCATTTCCGTGATCATGTAGCCAGGGCCAATAGCGTTGGTCTGAATATTATGCTCAGCCCACTCCGCTGCCATGGATTGCGTCAATAAACGCACGCCGCCTTTGGACGCCGTATAAGCACCCACCGTCGGTCGGGCTACGGAGCTCATCAGCGAACCGATATTAATAATTTTGCCGCCTTTACCGCGCGCAATCATTTGCCTGGCAACGTTGCGTCCCAGCAGAAAAGTACTGGTCAGGTTCGTGCTAATAACCTTATCCCACTGATCGAGTTCGACCTCAATTAACGGACGACGAAGTTGCACGCCTGCATTATTGACCAGGATATCGATATTGATTCCATCGGCATTCAACGCTTCAAGTGCCTGCTCAATGGCGGTCTCGTCGCTAACATCAAACGACGTTGTGAGCACACTATAGCCTTCCTCGCAGAGCGCGTTCCGCGCGGCTTCAAGCTTGTCATGATTACGCCCATGAATAATGATTTGGGCGCCTGACTGAGCCAGCCCGCGCGCCATCGCGAGCCCAAGCCCGCCGGATGAGCCGGTAATTAGCGCCGTGCGGCCGGTTAGATCGAATAACGTCATCGTTCTCACCTCTTATAGCTTTGTTTTTTCTAACGTGATTTTGCGATTAGTGATTGAAAGACTAGCTCAGCCCCGCCCTGATTACTCACTTTACCCGTGTAATTGGCTGACGGCTTGGGTCGGCATACCATGGTAGGTCAAGGCGCGAATTTCGCTCTAGTTCGGCAATCACCTGGGCGCCCAGTAGTAAAATGATGGCGCCTACTTCCAGGGTAATCAGCAAGATTACCAGCGCCGCCAGAGAACCGTAGACCGCGTTGACGAACGAGAGATTGGCGAAATAATAAACCAGCAACAGCCGCACGCCCTCCCACAACAGCGCTGCCACGAAGCCTCCTACCACCGCCCTACGAATGGCGATACGCACCACCGGAAGCACTTTATAGATAGCGCTAAACAGCAGGAAAACCCCGATAAAACTAGCCAGGTTAAGCACGGGTCCTGAGAAACCCGCCAGCGGCAGTTCCCGCGCGAAAATGGCGATAACGAGCGTATTAAGCGAACTGGCTAGGGTGACGACCAGCGTGAGTACCATCAGCCCTGCCCCCAGCACCACCATAAAGGCGTAAGGCAACATGACGGAAACCCAGGCGCTGCGCTTGATATAAGGGTGCTCCGGCGCATGAAAAATGATCGCCAGAGCGTCTTCCAGCATACGAAAAGCAAACGAGCTGAAGAGTAATAGAATAGGAAAACTCAAAATGCCGATGACGTCCCGGGAACTCAGCAAGCCGCGCACGGCTTCCAGCAAAACTTCGGCATGGGCGGGCGCCAGATGGCGTGCCTGTACGGTCAGCACATTGAGAAGATGCTGTTCATCCACCACTTGGGTTAATAGCACAACGAGCAGGGCAAAAAGCGGCACGATGGAAAGCAGAATATTATAGCCCACCCCACCTGCCAGCAGGATGCCGTGATTCTTAAAAAAATTGCGTAAGACACGCCAGACAAAATGAGCCAGCCGAGGGAGTAGGAGCAAGACAGCGTTAAAAAATGGGTGGTTTCGAACCATGGCTTGCCATTCTCCTTGAACACTAGGATTTGTAAGAAAAGTCGGCGAGCGCAGGCAATTTCCGTACAAAGCCTAAGGCCATAATACGCCTAAGGCGATAGTTAATAACAAGGAAGTCAGGTAATTATCTGAAAGGGATTCAGATGAAGGCAATAAAAGGGCAAAATAGGAGCATAAAAAAATTGCCCTGACCAGGCGGTATAAAGGGTCAGGGCAATCGAAGTTGGTGGCTAAGCGACTTGCTTAAACGGGCCATCCTTGGCCACCACATCCCCACAATGGACTCCCAGGCACTTAATAACCTTAACTTAGGTTATTAATCTAATTATTATTTGATAAATAGTTGTTTTTATCTCAAAAAGATATCTCCAACGGCTAAAGTAGGCCCCTCCCAGGTCGATATTTACCTCACCAATACGTTAACAATCCTCTCTCAAGATTGATCCTGGAAGACGCACCATGCCCACTTCGACGCTGTCCCCTAAGCGGGGGCTGGGTTTGCAAACCAAAGTGCTCGCACTTGTTTTGCTACCTCTACTACTGGTCACCATTGCCCTCGTACTCTTTGATGGGTATATGCGCACCCAGGATGTCCACAGCTCGCTTTCAGAACAGCGGGCACTTTTGATTGAAGAGCGTCGAGAAGCGGTGCGCGACATTGTGCAAGCTGCTACCACTGCCATTGCACCGATTTACCAGCCTGCAGGGCCAAACGATAGTGAGGCTAAAGCCCAGGCTGCGGATATGCTTCGGGCGATGCGCTTTAGCGGCGACAACTATATTTTTGTCTACGAGCTTGATGGCACTAACGTGGTGCTGCCACTCTCGCCTGACCGCGAGGGCACCAACCTTAATGACCTTCAGGCACCGGGTGGCGCTTATATCGTGCGTGATTTTATCTCGGTGGGCCAAGGGGGCGGCGGTTTTTACGAATACCCATGGGAGTACCCTGGCACCAACGAGCCACAGCCTAAACACTCCTATGTTGACCAGCTAGAGAAGTGGGGCTGGGTGGTAGGCGCTGGTGTTTACATGACCGATGTAGACGACGCCCTGGCTGAGCTTGAAGCGGCCGCCATGGCGGATCTGCGCCAGTCGATTCTTTTTGCTGCCCTGTTAGGGGCCGTGCTATTTGCCATGGTGGCACTCATCGCCATTGGCTTTACGCGTCGTACGCTAGGGCCGATCAAACGCACCTCTGCAGCCATGCACGATATCGCTCAAGGGCGTGGTGACTTAACCCGTCGCTTAGCCGTCGAAAGCGGCGACGAAATCGGTGAGCTTGCCGTTCAGTTCAATGCCTTTGTGGCGCGTATGCAGGAAACCCTGCGCGATGTACGCAGCAGTACACTTAGCGTGCATCAGGCGGCGGGGGAGATCTCACAAAGCTCTGAGGAACTAGCCACCCGCACCGAGCAGGCGGCGGCCAATCTGCAGCAAACCTCTGCCTCGATGGAAGAGATCACCTCGACCGTCAATCACAGTGCCGACAACGCCCAGCAAGCCAATACGCTGGTGCAGTCCACCGCTGAGGTCGCTCGCGAGGGTGAGACCGCAATGGGGCAAGTCGAGAGCACCATGCGCGATATCAACGACTCTGCATCGCGCATCAGTGACATCATCAGTATGATTGACGCGATTGCTTTCCAGACCAATATCCTCGCGCTCAACGCCTCGGTGGAAGCTGCGCGGGCAGGTGAGCATGGCCGTGGCTTTGCGGTCGTCGCGCAGGAAGTGCGTATTTTGGCCAGCCGCTCTAGCGATGCCTCGAAAGAGATTCGTGCGCTTATCGACGCCTCTGTCCAGCACACGCATTCGGGCGCGAAGCTGGTGCGCAATGCGGGCGATACCATGCGTGAGATCGTCTCTAGCGTAGCGAAGGTCACCGATGTAATTGGTGAAATCACCGCCGGTGCAAAAGAGCAGAGCAGCGGTATTGGCCAGATCAACACCGCCGTGGCTGAAATGGACACCATGACCCAGCAGAATGCTGCCATGGTGCAAGAGTCGACCACCGCCGCTGCTAATATGCGCCGCCATGCGGAGCACCTGAACCAGCTAATCAACTCCTTCGTACTCGGCGACGATGAGCCGCAGCGCCAAGCGTTGGCGCCACCGGCTTCTTCGGCACGCGGTAATGCTAATGGCCTGAAACGCCCGGCGCTTTCATCGCAGCCCTCGTCTAAGCCGTCATCCGCCCGACATTCAGAAGATGAGTGGGAAGCGTTCTAAGGCTGAGCGCAGGAATAACAGGTATAAAAAACGGGGCTTGCCAATTGGCAAGCCCCGTTGCGTTAATGCCCGTTAAGATAAGGGTGGCTAACTACCTGACCAGCCCAGCAAAATTGGCACGTAGACCACTAACAGCAGTACGCCAATCAGCCCCAGCATATACGGCACAATCGCCCGGGTGATGCGCTCCAGCGGCAGCTGCGTAATAGAGGAAGCCACGTAGAGGTTGATCGCCACCGGCGGGGTAATCATGCCAATAGAAAGCCCCACTACGATAATCAAACCAAAGTGAATCGGATCAATCCCCAGTTGCAGCACCAGCGGCAACAGCACCGGGGTAAGAATAATCAGCGCACTGGCGGTTTCAATAAACACCCCCGTGAGCAGAATAATCCCAACGATCAGCAGCATGATCACATAAGGGTTGGTAGAGAGTGACAGCACGGCTTGGGCAATCGCCCCCGGCACTTGCCAGCTAGACAGCGTCCAGCTCAGCACCGCCGACATCGCAATCACCAGCATAATCACCGCAGTGGTCATCGCCGAACGGATCAGCAGCTTATAAACCTGTGGCAGCGTTAAATCACGATAGACAAACAGCGATACCAGCATGGCGTAATTCACCGCCACTACTGCCGCTTCCGAAGGTGTGAAGATGCCCGAGAAGATACCGCCGAGAATAATCACCGGCGTCATCAACCCCCAGCTAGCATCTTTAAAGGTATGCCAAATAGTGGTTAGTGAGAGCGGCGTGCCTTTGGGGTATTGGCGCTTGTAGGCTTGAGCAATGGCAATCGCCATTAACCCTAGCCCCATCGCTAAACCCGGCAAAAAGCCGTTTAAAAACAGCTTAGAGACCGACTGCTGGGCGATGACCGCGTAAATGATCATCGGCACCGAGGGCGGGATCACCACCCCAATGGTACCGCTGGCAGCAATTAAGCTGGCCGCTGAAGCTGGGTC
>JAMCZP010000146.1 GCA_023485185.1 Gammaproteobacteria bacterium | reverse complement strand
GCTTTCAAACGCAGCCGCAGCTGGCCCCGTGTTGCCCATATTCGCCATTGAGCCAGAGCAGTGGCAAGCCCCAGACAGCGCGCTGCGCCACTGGCAGTTTTCCGCTGACTGCCTTATCGACCTTTCAAACGCACTGGAAACAGTGGGCCTGCCGCTATGTATTTGGCAAGGCGATATTGTCGATTTATTAACCGCATTGAAAGCACGCTATGGGGAGTTTGCCCTGCACTCCCACGAAGAGACCGGTAACGCCTGGAGCTTTGCCCGCGACCTTAGCGTCAAGGCATGGTGCCAACAACACGGCACGCCATGGCATGAAGCGCGCCAGCACGGCGTCGTGCGTGGTTTAGCTGACCGCAACGCATGGGAAAAACAGTGGGAAACGCTAATGACGGCGCCCACCGCCACTGCCCCACAAAACGCCCAAGTAGCCGAGGGGTGGCAAGACTTCCACCATATTAACGTTGATCAGCTTCATGGCCTGACGCTGGGATTTGATACCACGCCCTGCCCCGAGCGCCAGCCCGGCGGGCGTAGCGAAGGACGCGCCCTGTGGCGCAGCTTTATCGCCCAGCGCGGGCGGCGCTATCGCGACTCCATTTCTAAACCACTGCTGGCCTGGGAGTTTGGCTCGCGGCTTTCGCCCCACTTGGCCTGGGGCGCGCTCTCAATGCGTGAAGTGGTGCAGTCGCTGCGCCGCCAGCGCAAAAAGCATGCTGAAGACACACCGTGGTCACGTTCGCTGCGCGCCTTCGCCTCCCGGCTTCACTGGCACTGCCACTTTATTCAAAAGCTGGAAAGCGAACCGAGTATTGAGTCACAAACGCTGCGCGCTGCGCTGCGCTGCCTGCGGGAACGCGACCCGGAACACCCCAACCTGATCGCCTGGAAGCGCGGTCAAACCGGCGTGCCGTTAGTAGATGCCTGTATGCGCAGCCTGATCGATACCGGTTGGATCAACTTTCGCATGCGCGCCATGCTGATCTCCCACGCCACCTTTGGCCTTGGGCTGCATTGGTACGAACCCGCCCTGCACTTGGCGCGGCTATTTACCGATTTTGAGCCCGGCATTCACTACCCCCAGGTGCAGATGCAGGCTGGTGCCACGGGCACTAATGCACTGCGGGTGTATAACCCCATCAAACAGGCGGAAGATAACGACCCCACCGGCGAGTTTGTCGCCCGCTGGGTGCCGGAATTAACGGTTCTGCCGTTAGAGTGGCGCGCCAAGCCCTGGGCACTGCCGGAAAGCCTACGCCAACGGTTTGGCTTTCAGCCGGGCGTCGACTACCCCATTCCGAACGATTTCGAAGCCGAAGCGCGCCACTGGAAGAAGCTGCTGTATGAGCTTCGCCGTACACCGGATGCCAGAGAAGCTAGCAAAGTCATTGCGGATAAACTTGCCAGCCAGCGGCTGCCGCCTGCTCAGCGCTCTAAAAAAGCAAAACCCGCCAATCGTCAGCAGCTTTCATTATTTGACGATGGCGGGCTAGATGGGGCCTAAAAGGCACTAACCCTCGACTCACATTCGATAAAAAATTATTTATGGATAATCATTGAATCGCCTGCATTAAAAATAGCGACTCACCCTTTCTAGCCACCTGTTGCATTCATAAACCTTAAGATCTGAACCTCACCGTCAGTAGTAAAGTAGTGACGCTCGGGCTTTTTCGTCACCGCAGCCACAATGGTCGCTTTTAGGCGGTGGGTGTCACCCGGGTAGCGCCGCATTATGGCGCGTAGATCAACCGAGTCCTCATTGCCCAGGCAAAGAAGTAGCCGCCCCTCAGCCGTCACCCTTACCCGGTTACAGGCATCGCAAAAATTATGACTATGGGGAGAGATAAAACCAATGCGCGAAGCACTGCCCGGCATTCGGTAATAACGGGAAGGTCCCAAAGAAGTCTCAGTGGTCGGCAGAAGCTGATGGTGCTGTTCAATCGTCTCGCGCACTGCATCGCTGGAAAGGTAGGTTTCGCCACGGTTATGTTCACTAATTGTGCCCAGTGACATCTCTTCTATAAAGCTAATATCCACTTCTTCGTCGCGTGCGAAGCTGACTAAATCAAGAATCTCATCATCATTACGCCCCTTCAGCAGTACGGCATTAAGTTTGATTGACGTAAAGCCAGCCTGGCGTGCTGCGCGGATACCGGCGATCACTTGGCTTAGGTCACCTGTCCGGGTTAATGCTTTAAAGCGCTCGGGCTTGAGCGAGTCGAGGCTGATATTGAGTCGATCTAACCCGCCTTGCCGCAATGCATCGGCATGTTTGACAAGCCCTGAGCCGTTGGTGGTCATGGCCAGCTCACGCAGGCCTTCCAATTCACCAAGTTTTTTCACTAACGTTTGTACGCCCTGGCGTACCAGCGGCTCCCCGCCAGTTAGGCGAATTTTCTCCACCCCCAGCTCAACGAACGCTTGAGAGAGTATGGCCAACTCCTCAAGGGTAAGCAGCTTGGCCCGGGGCAGAAATGTCATCTCCTCAGCCATACAATACACACAGCGGAAGTCGCAGCGATCAGTCACCGACAGTCGAAGATAGCGTATCGTGCGTCCAAATCCATCGACTAACGCACTCATTTTTCGGGCTCCTCTACGTGGGAGACGGCATTAACAGGTAGCCGAGCAATGAGGCCTTCCACCTCTGCGGTGACGTCTTTGATTGTTTGCTCGTCATAAAACTGGCCTCGCCGCTTGCGCAGGCCGTTCTCGTAGAGCTTCACATGCTCTGTGGGTGATACACCTGCATTAGCCAGACAGTGGCTAGCGCAGTGCATCTGACACCCGTCGATGGCTACGATCGGCCGCCCGCTACGGGCTGTACGAACCAGGCCAGGCACACCACCACCTACGCCCGCAATGCAGGACATTTCTGCCTCCCCTGCATGATCAAGGCGCAGAGCGACACTATTGGCAAGTTGCGCAACATCAGAGCAGCCGGAGCAGGCATATACCAATGTGCGTGGTTTGTGGTGTGAAGACATACCCTCTCCTTGAATAGGCAAACAATATCAGCCGCCGCTGTGGGTATAGAAGCTCATACGGAGAACTGATTAATGGGGTAGTAGTGGTAGGCGCTCCCTTCGACCACATCTGTTGCGGGGGTAATCATTAAATAACCATCGGCTTGGCTAGCCGCGCTGAGCATATGTGACCCTTGCCCGCCTGCTAATTGCGCCACCGGCGCCCCGTTTGTCCAGTCCAGTGCTACCCGTAAGAGTTCGCTCCGCCCTTGGGGGCCGCGCTGAGAAAAGCCTGCTTTTACGGGGAAACACTGAAGTGCGGCAACAAATCTACCTTGCATGGCGTGAATAAAAGGCAGCGCCAGCAGTTGCCAGCCTACCAGGGATGCCACGGGGTTACCCGGCAGCGCAATAAGCGGCGTGACAGAAGATGGCGCCGAGCCAAGATAACCGAACGCAAAGGGTTTTCCCGGTTTCATCGCGACACCATGAAAATGTAGCCCACCACGCTGCTCAATCACCGGGCGAACGTGGTCCTCTTCGCCTACCGAAACGCCCCCGGTGCATACCACCACATCTGCAACGGTTTGGGCATGGTCAAACGCCTGATTCAGCGGCTGGGGCGAATCAGCAATGACGCCAAGATCCAATACATCGCACTGCGCTTGGGCTAGCAGTACGTTGAGCATGGTTCGGTTACTGTCATAGACCTGCCCTGGCGACCGCTGTGCTCCGGGGGCAATCAGTTCATCACCGGTTGAGAGTAGCGCCACCCGCAGGCGTCGTTTAACAGTAACAGTACTTATTCCGTGACTTGCCAGCAGCGCAATCGATGCCGCTGTAAGCGTCTCACCCGCTGCCAATAGCGGGGCGCCTACGCAAGTCTCTTCTCCCTGACGGCGAATATTAGCGCCTACTGCCAGGTTACCTTCGAGATGAATATGTCCGCGCTGATCCAGCGTGACCCGCTCTTGAGGCACCACCATATCGGCCCCCGTGGGCACTGGCGCGCCGGTAAAAATACGTGCGCAGCCGCCTGGGGGCAGCAACATCACATCCGCCCCGGCGGGTACTCGCTGAAGCACCGGCAGCCCTTGTCCATCAGGTGCAGACTGGTAGTCGGTTAGACGCAGCGCGTAACCATCCATTGCGCTATTGTCCACCCCCGGCATATCGAGAGGAGCGACCAGCGTTTCTGCCAGCACTCGCCCTGTCGATTGTTCTAGGGTGATGGTTTCTACTGCATTAATGGGCGTGGCTGCGTCGATAAGCCGTTGGCGCGCATCAAACAGATCTAACAAGCCGGGCGTGACTATTTCTGCGCAGTGACAGTTCATAAGCGCTCCACCTCATTGGAAGAAGTCGCTGTGTGACGTCCACTGCACGGGGTCGCTGAAGGCAGCACCATGGCGGCGAAGTTGCAGGGCCGAGTGCGGGAGTCCAGCTGCAAAGCAATAATCCTGTCCCACGCCAAGGCACACGCTTTGGGCGAACCGGGCATCGCAAATATCATCGTTCGGTTGGCCACCCCCGCTACGGCGCGAGACTGGATCGTCGCTGTGCCGATTGTTTTCAGGGAGTAGTGGCGGAACAGCTCGCCATACCCCTCAATCGCTTTGTCGAACAGTGGCGTCAGCGCCTCTGGGGTGGTGTCCCGGGGAGTAAAACCGGTGCCCCCGTTGACCAAGATCGCTTGAACATCGGCCCGTGCGATCCACTCCGAAACCACCGCCCGAACCTGATAGATATCGTCAGGTACGATGCGCCGCTCAACTAAACTATGGCCACTTTGACTCAGACGAGCAGCGAGCAGATCACCGCTGCCATCCTCGTCGAACCCGCGTGTATCGGAAATCGTTAGCACCGAGATATTAAGCGGGCTAAAAAGGGCATCGACAGGCACATGGGACATCACACTCTCCTATTGCTTTTCTATTGCATCAAACTGCCGGCGGCATCGTCATCCAGGACAATGCCTTCAACGCCAATTTCGCTTTCCAGCGCCAGCAAATAGTGGCGTAACGCACGTCGCGTCGCCTGCTCGCGCAGACTATGGCGAACCCGGTCGACGACCTGTTCAAACGGTAATGCCCGCCCTTCACGCCGCTCGTCGATACTGACAACGTGCCAGCCATAGCGGGAAGCCAAGGGGCGCTCGTGTAGACCTTCGGGTAAGTGCTGCAAAGCGCGATCCAACTCCGGAACAGTCTGCCCTGACACTAGCCAGCCCAAGTCACCATCCATCTCTTTGGAGGGGCAAGCGGAGTGGTGTTGGGCGAATTCAGCAAAACGTTCGGGTATTAGCGTGAGTTGTTTAATCAGCTTCTCTCCAAGTTGGCATCCTTCGTCGCGCCCCTGTGAGTCATCGGGCGCCGCTGCCAGCAGGATATGCCGAACGCGCAATTGGGAAGGTTCGCTAAAGCGCTCACGATGCGTGTCAAAAAAGCGACGGCAGTCCGCCTCTTCAGGCTCGGGGACTACCAGCTCCTGTTCGAGCAAGGCAGCAATCGCAGCGTCCTCTTGAGCTTCCGCTTGCCCTTGGGCCGACCACAAACCCAGTTCAATGGCGCGCTGGCGCAGCAGCTCTTTAACCACTAAGGCGCGCGCCGCTTGAAGCTGGGCCTCCCCCGCCGTTTCGGCGGGGTGATACTGCATCTCTAACGCAATGGCTTCTTCATCGATACCGGCGTTACCGACACGCACCGGCGGTGGGGAAACGCCCCCAGGGAGTTGTTCAATATCAATCATCTGCATGGTATTTCTCCTCTACGTCTGGCCGAGCACAAGCCAGTTTTTAGCCGCGACGGCGTACCAGCTGGTACCTACGTGTGATGTATCCGAACGGCACGCTCCAAACGTGAACCAGACGGGTAAAGGGGAATAGCAGGATGATGGTCAGGCCCACGAAGATGTGCAGCTTGTAGATCCACGAGACCTCTTCCATGTAGTTGGCAGCGCCGCCGCCGAAGAAGACGATTGCCTGGGCCCAACTCGCCAGGGTGACCATCATTGCGCCGTCCATGTGGCCCAGCGAGAAGAGAATGGTGACCATGCCCAGCGCCGCCTGGAACACGATCAACCCCAGGATGGCAGTATCCATAACACTGGAAGAAGCCCGCACCCGAGCGTTGGCGATACGGCGATACAGCAACATAGCGCCCCCCACCAGGCACATGGCACCAGCAATACCACCGATCACGATGGCCAGCAGTTGCTTGGTGCTAGCGAGCAGGAAACGGTCGTAAACCCAGTGCGGCGTCAGCATGCCGAACAAGTGGCCAAAGAAAATCACGATGATGCCGATATGAAACAAATTGCTGGCCAGACGCATATTCTTCGATGACAGCATCTGGCTGGAACCGGTCTTCCAAGTGAACTGGCCATGGTCGTAGCGCATTAGGCTGCCGATCAGGAAGACCGTGCCAACCAGATAGGGGTAGTAGCCGTAGATAAGGTGATTTAAATAAAGCGCAATCGCGTCAAACATGATCTTTCTCCTTTAACGATTGGCAGGGTGAGAATTAGTGGCAGGCATGATGCGTACCGGCTGGCTCTGTACGGTGTGTTTGCGCTCGGCCAGACGGCGGCCTTCGGCGGACTGCAGCGCACAATCCTCGTCTGAGGAGGCTGAAAAGCGCACTGCCTCTTCTTCCCATACTGCATCCAGCGCTTCGGGGGTGTTGTCGGGCACCTCTTTTTTAACCTGTAGACGGTGCTCTTCCACATCGCCCTCAGCCCCCACTAACGCCAGTAGTGAAAGCGGTACCAGGGCGTGATCAGCTCCCCGCTCTTCCAGCCGCGCGGTGAGCAGCGCCAAGATGTGGCGTATTTCGCCCAGCCAGCGACCGATCTCCGCTTCATCACACAGTGAGAGATACTCAAGAAACACCGGCAGGTGGTCGGGCAGTTCCCGAGCGTCCAGCTCGAAACCGGCCGCGCTATACTCGGCCATTAAATCCACCATGGCCTGGCCACGATCGCGGGATTCACCGTGCACGTGCTCGAACAGCAATAGTGACGTCGCTCGGCCCTTGTCGAACATGGCCACGTACTCGGCCTGCAGCTCCAACAGATCCCCTTCATGAAGTCGCTGACACCAATCCATCAACGACGACTTGAGGGCCGCTCCCAGGCGGCGCTCAGCATTGAGAATTTCGATTAGCTCGCCGCAGGCATCCTGCAGTTCCTGGGTCGGGTAATCGAGTAAACGGGCCAGCACACGCAGGCTACGCATACCCTGTAGCGGTTCGAACGACGGCTCTACCGGGGTCGGCGATTGGGTAGCGGCTTCAGTCATGACGAGACTCCTCAAGTTGTGGCTGTGGGTCGAAGACCTCTACCGGTTTTACCAAAACGCTGGTCTGCTTACGGCCGTTAAATAGGTTGGGCTGGCTCTCACCGTGGCAACCATCACCAAAGGTAAAGCCACATCCACCCCGCTCGGGGAAGGCTTCGGTTGCCATCTCACGATGGCTGGTGGGGATCACGAAACGATCTTCGTAGTTGGCGATAGCCAAGTAGCGATACATCTCTTCCACCTGAGCGACACTAAGACCCACCGCATCCAGCACCTCGGCATTCGGCGCGCCATCCACATGCTTGCCGCGCATATAAACACGCATCGCCATTAAGCGCTTGAGTGCCAACACAACGGGCGCCTCTTCACCGGCTGTCAACAGGTTAGCCAGGTACTTCACCGGGATACGCAGTGATTCGATCTTGGGCAGGATGCCATCGAACTCGACATGCCCCGCCTCAGCGGCGGACTGAATCGGCGACAGCGGCGGCACGTACCACACCATCGGCAGCGTGCGGTATTCCGGGTGCAGCGGCAGCGCCAAGCCCCAATCGATGGCCATTTTGTAGACGGGCGATGCCTGAGCCGCTTTGATAACGTTGTCCTGAATGCCATCTTTTTTCGCCTGGGCAATCACTTCCGGGTCATGCGGATCGAGGAAGATGTCGCACTGGCGGTGATAGAGGTCGCGCTCGTCCGGCGAGCTTGCTACTTCCTCAATACGGTCGGCGTCGTAAAGCAACACACCGAGGTAACGAATGCGACCTACACAGGTCTCTGAGCAGATGGTCGGCTGGCCGGCCTCAATACGCGGGTAACAGAAAATGCACTTCTCAGACTTACCGGTTTTCCAGTTGTAGTAGATTTTCTTGTAGGGGCAGCCAGAGATACACATCCGCCAGCCACGACACTTGTCCTGGTCGATCAGAACGATACCGTCCTCTTCCCGCTTGTAGATCGCACCGCTGGGGCACGAGGCCACGCAGGTGGGGTTCAAGCAGTGCTCGCACAGGCGCGGCAGATACATCATGAAGGTGTTTTCGAACTGGCCGTAAATATCTGCCTGCACCTTGTCGAAGTTGGCGTCTTTGCGCCGCTTGGCGAACTCGGTGCCAAGAATCTCTTCCCAGTTCGGGCCCCATTCGATCTTTTTCATACGCTGACCGGAAATCAGCGAGCGCGGACGCGCCACCGGCTGGTGCTCGCCGATCTTGGCGGTATGCAGGTGTTGGTAGTCGAAAGTGAACGGCTCATAGTAGTCATCCATCTCGGGCAAGTCGGGGTTGGCGAAAATGTTCGCCAGCACCCGCCATTTGCCACCAATACGCGGTTCAATCCGACCGTCGTTACGGCGCATCCAGCCGCCCTTCCACTTGGCCTGGTTCTCCCACTCTTTGGGATAGCCGATACCGGGCTTGGTCTCGACATTGTTGAACCAGGCGTACTCCATACCTTCGCGACTGGTCCAGACATTTTTGCAGGTCACCGAACAGGTGTGGCAACCAATACACTTATCAAGATTGAGAACCATGCCTACCTGGGAACGAATTTTCATTTCACGGCCTCCTGAACGCTGTCATTGCCTTCACCATCCAGCCAGTCAACGTGTTTCATCTTGCGCACTAACACGAACTCATCGCGATTTGAGCCGACGGTGCCGTAGTAATTAAAACTGTAAGAGAGCTGCGCGTAGCCGCCGATCATATGGGTTGGCTTGGGGCAGACACGGGTGACCGAGTTGTGAATACCGCCCCGCGTACCGGTGACCTCAGAGCCAGGGACGTTCACGTTGCGCTCCTGGGCGTGGTACATCATCACCATGCCCGCCTTGACCCGCTGGCTGACCACTGCCCGCGCGGCAATCGAGCCGTTGGCGTTGTAGACCTCGATCCAGTCGTTGTCCTCGATATCAATCGAGGCAGCGTCTGCCTCGGACAGCCACACCACCGGGCCACCGCGGTTAAGCGTCAACATCAGCAGGTTGTCCGAGTAAGTGGAGTGGATGCCCCACTTCTGGTGCGGCGTGAGAAAGTTCAGCGCCTTGCTCTTGAAGCCGTTGTCGGCAGGTAGCGTGAAGCCTTTGGCCGCTTTGGTATCGATGGGCGGGCGATAGACCAGCAGACTTTCACCGAAAGCTCGCATCCAGGCGTGATCCTGATAGAACTGCTGGCGGCCGCTCACCGTGCGCCATGGAATTAGCTCATGAACGTTGGTATAGCCAGCGTTGTAAGAGACGTGCTCATCCTCAAGACCCGACCACGTGGGGCTAGAGATGATCTTGCGTGGCTGGGCGACCACATCGCGGAAGCGGATCTTCTCCTCCTGCTTAGGCGTCGCCAAGTGGGTGTGGTCACGCCCGGTAATTTTGGAGAGTGCATCCCACGCTTTTACAGCCACGGCGCCATTGGTTTCTGGTGCCAGGGTCAGAATCATCTCGGCGGCATCGATGGCGCTGTCGATCAACGGACGCCCTTTATGCGGGCCATCCAGCTTGCGATGGTTGAGTTTGCCCAGCAGCTCGACTTCAGCATCGGTATTCCAAGCGATACCCTTGCCGCCGTTACCAATGCTTTCCAGCAGCGGCCCAACAGAAGTGAAGCGCTCATAGGTTTCGGGATAGTTGCGCTTGACCTCAATCAGCGATGGCATGGTCTTGCCGGGAATCGGAGCGCATTCGCCCTTCTTCCAATCCATCACCGCCGGCTGGGCCAACTCTCCTGGCGAGTCGTGCTGCATCGGCAGCGTGACCAGGTCGGTCTCTTCGCCCAGGTGCCCCACACATACCTTGGAGAACGCCTTAGCAATCCCCTTGTAAATATCCCAGTCGCTGCGCGATTCCCAGGCTGGGTCGGTGGCCGCGGTCAGTGGGTGAATGAACGGATGCATGTCGGAAGTGTTGAGGTCGTCCTTCTCGTACCAGGTGGCCGTAGGCAGCACGATATCCGAGTAGAGACAGGTGGTGGACATGCGGAAGTCGAGGGTCACCAGCAGGTCGAGTTTGCCTTCCGGCGCCTCTTCGTGCCATTTCACTTCTTCGGGTTTCTGGCCACCGAAGTCACCCAGGTCTTTGCCCTGGATGCCATGGCGGGTCCCCAGCAGGTACTTGAGCATGTACTCGTGACCTTTACCGGAACTGCCCAGTAAGTTCGAGCGCCAGATGAACATGTTGCGCGGGAAGTTCTGGGCGTTGTCCGGATCTTCCGCGGCAAAGGCCAGCTCACCACTTTTAAGTTGCTGCACCGCGTAGTCAGCGGTGGACATGCCCGCGGCTTCGGCTTTTTTGGCCAGGCGCAGTGGGTTAGTGCCCAGTTGAGGTGCTGACGGCAGCCAGCCCATGCGCTCAGCGCGCACGTTAAAGTCGATCAGGCTACCAGGATAATCCTCAGCCTTGGCCAGCGGCGAAAGGATCTCCTTGATCTCCAGCTTCTCGTAGCGCCACTGGGAGGAGTGGTTGTAGAAGAACGAGGTAGAGTTCATATGGCGCGGCGGACGCTGCCAGTCGAGGCCGAAGGCCAACGGGGTCCAGCCGGTTTGCGGGCGTAGCTTTTCCTGACCCACATAGTGCGCCCAGCCACCACCGCTCTGGCCGATACAGCCGCACATGACCAGCATGTTAATCAGGCCGCGGTAGTTCATATCCATGTGGTACCAGTGGTTCATACCGGCACCGACGATGATCATGCTACGCCCGTTAGTTTTATGGGCGTTGTCGGCGAACTCACGAGCAATACGGGTGCACTGCTCAGCCGAAACGCCGGTGATTTTCTCCTGCCATGCAGGGGTATAAGGGCGAACCTGATCAAATGAGGTCGCACCATCATCTTCGCCGTCGCCGACAAAGCCACGGTCGATGCCGTAGTTGGCACACATCAGATCAAAAACGGTGACCGCCAGCATGTCGCTGCCATCGGCTCTCTTCAAGCGCTTGGCGGGCAAGTTATGGAACAGAAGGTCATCGGCGGCGCCAACACCGGCCCCTTTGACATGCTCAAAGTGCTCGTGCTCGATGCCACCGAAGTAAGGAAACGCCACGCGCGCGACGCTATCGTGGTGGTTGGCCAAACTGAGCAACGGCTTTATTTCAGTGCCTGCGGCGTCCAGCGATTCCAGGTTCCATTTGCCCACTTCATCGCCGGTTTCGCCCCAGCGGAAACCGATGGAACCGCGTGGTACCACCAGCTGGTCGCGGGTTTCGTCCCAGGCGACAGTTTTCCACTCGGGATTGTTTTCCTGACCCAGGGCGGCATCAAAGTCGCTGGCCCGCAATTGGCGACCCGGTGCGAAGCTGCCGTCTTCACGCGCTTCTAATTCCACCAGGAACGGCATATCGGTATAGCGGCGCACGTAGTCGGTGAAGTAGGCACTGGGATTATCGAGGTGGAACTCTTTGAGGATCACGTGGCCCATGGCCATTGCCAGGGCGGCATCGGTGCCCTGCTTAGCAGAGAGCCACTCGTCGGTGAGTTTGGAGACCTCGGCATAATCCGGGGTGATCGAGACCGTCTTGGTACCCTTGTAACGTACTTCGGTAAAGAAGTGGGCGTCCGGGGTACGCGTCTGGGGCACGTTGGAGCCCCAGGCAATAATGTAGCCGGAGTTGTACCAGTCAGCGGACTCAGGTACGTCGGTCTGCTCGCCCCAGGTCATCGGTGAGGCTGGGGGCAAGTCGCAATACCAGTCGTAGAAGCTCATGCAGACGCCGCCAATCAGCGAGAGGTAGCGGCTACCCGCGGCGTAGCTGACCATCGACATGGCAGGAATCGGCGAGAAGCCAATGATCCGGTCGGGGCCATACTGCTTGGCGGTGTAAACGTTAGAGGCAGCGACCAGCTCGTTGAGCTCGTCCCAGTTACCGCGAACGAAGCCGCCCATGCCGCGAGCACGCTTGTACTGTTTGGTCTTGGCGGGGTCTTCGACAATAGAGGCCCAGGCATCTACCGGGTCTGGGTTAGCCTTGAGCGCTTCGCGCCATAGCGCCAGCAACGGCTTGCGGATCAACGGGTACTTGAGGCGGTTAGCGCTGTACAGATACCAGGAATAGCTGGCGCCGCGGGGGCAGCCACGCGGCTCATGGTTAGGCAGGTCGGGACGGGTACGGGGGTAGTCAGTCTGCTGGGTTTCCCAGGTAACTAAACCGTTCTTAACGTAGATCTTCCAGCTACAGGAGCCGGTGCAGTTCACCCCGTGGGTACTGCGTACTACTTTGTCGTGCTGCCAGCGGGCACGATAACTATCTTCCCACTGGCGGGATTCGCTGCGCAGTTCGCCGTGTTCGTTGGCGAAGGGCTCGCGGGCCTTGCGGAAGAAATTCAGCCGATCTATGAAGTGACTCATGGTCGATCTCCAGGCTCCTCGGAAATTTGCATTAC
>JAMCZP010000316.1 GCA_023485185.1 Gammaproteobacteria bacterium | reverse complement strand
TCGGTTTCCCGCTGTTGGCTAAACTCGAAGGTAATAACCCCGCTGGGTCGGTGAAAGATCGACCTGCCATGTCAATGCTCAGCGAAGCAGAAGCCCGCGGTGATATTACACCCGGCGATACACTGATCGAGGCAACGTCTGGTAATACCGGCATTGCGCTGGCCATGGCAGCCGCGATTAAAGGCTACAAGATGGTACTGGTAATGCCAGAAAACGCTTCCGAGGAGCGTAAACAAGCCATGGCAGCCTATGGCGCTAAGCTAATCTCCGCAAGTAAAGCCGGGGGCATGGAAGAAGCTCGCGACATAGCCGATGGTATGATTGCCAGAGGCGAAGGTAAACCGCTGAACCAGTTTGCCAACCCTGATAATCCGTTAGCCCACTATCGTACTACTGGGCCGGAGGTGTGGCAGCAAACAGATGGTGAAGTAACGCATTTTGTCAGCTCCATGGGGACCACCGGGACTATCATGGGAGTATCGCGTTATTTAAAAGAGCAGAATCCTGCAATTCAGATTGTCGGTTTACAGCCAGCCGACGGCGCTAGCATTCCCGGCATACGCCGCTGGCCCATCGAGTACTTGCCAGCTATTTTTGAAGCGCCGAGGGTGGATGTGACGCTGGACATTGGTCAACAAGAGGCCGAAGAACACATGCGTCGTCTAGCCCGTGAAGAAGGTATTTTAGCGGGGGTATCATCCGGCGGTAGCTTGGCAGGTGCGTTGCGGATTGCTGAACAAACTGAGAATGCTGTCATCGTCTTTATCGTTTGTGATCGTGGTGATCGTTACCTCTCCACTGGCCTATTCGCCCCAGGAGTATAACTATGGCCATGTTAGGAAAAAAGCGTCCGCCAAGGCCTGCGTCTGGTCATTCAGGGCTAGCAGGCACGCCCGGTGGCAAAGCGCGTAACCAAGTAACGAATGATACATCGCCCTTGCTGATTGAGCGCTTGGCGCATGATGGCCGGGGTGTGGCGCACGCTGCCAACGGTAAAACCGTTTTTGTTAATCAGGCACTGCCCGGTGAGCAGGTTGAGGTTGCGATTCATCTGAATCGTAAGCGCTTTGATGAAGCGCATATAAAATCACTGCTTACTACGTCTGAGCAGCGTGTAACCCCCCCTTGTCCGCATTTTGGCCATTGCGGCGGCTGCGATCTGCAACATTTAAGCGTCGATGCTCAGCGCGCCCATAAGCGTGAGGTGGTGCGCGACCTGTTTGCGCGCCAAGGCATTACGCTAGGCGAGATCGGCTCGATTCAGGGCGACGATCAAGGCTATCGGCGCCGGGCGCGGCTGGGAGTCAAAGTGGATAGCCAGGGCAATACACGGCTTGGGTTTCGCGCAGCGCATAGTCATCGATTAGTCGATATTGAACGCTGTCCGGTATTGGTGGATTCGCTACAACAGCTATTAAAGCCTCTTCGTGAACTGCTGGAATCCTTGGAGGCTCCGCGCCTAGTAGGTCATATTGAACTACTGGCTACGGCGACCACCCAGGTAGTCTTGGTGCGCCAGTTAAAAGAGCACCCTCTGGATGCCCAACGCTGGCAAGCTTTTGCAAAGCACCAGCAAGTCGCTTTAGGCACCTGGTTGGGGCGTGAAACGCCTGCGCTGCACTGGCATGGCGCAGCGCCAGTGCTGGAAGAGACGCTGACCCTTGAAGGGCGTCCACCGCTGAAGCTACGTTTTGCACCGGGTGATTTTTTACAGGTCAATGCGCAGATTAATCAGCAGATGGTGGCTCAGGTTATTCAGTGGCTGGCGCCCAAGCCCGGCCAAAAGCTGCTTGATCTGTTTGCCGGGATTGGTAATTTCAGCTTGCCGATGGCGGCGGCAGGCGCGGCTGTGCATGCGGTTGAGGGCAATCCCGCAATGGTGGAGCGCATCGCCATCAATGCTGAACACAATCAGTTGGTGATTAGTGGTCATCAGGCTGATTTGAACGACCCCGCTAGCGTTAAGGCATTGCTGAATGCCCATTCTGCTATTGATGCGCTGGTGCTTGACCCACCTCGCAGTGGTGGCGAAGTAATTTGTCAGGCGCTAGCGCATCATCCGGTGGCACAAGTGGTCTATATTTCATGTGACCCAGCAACCCTTGCTCGGGATGCGGCACACCTTGTGCATGCAGGCTACCGTGTTAAGCAAGTAGCAGTGGCAGATATGTTCCTTCACACTGCACATATGGAAACGCTGATGCTGTTTGAATTTGATTTTATTAAACACAAGGGCTAATCACTTGCCCAGCGCATCAAGCCACGGTGACGGCCGTGTGGAGACCGTCTCCCAGAATGGATGAGTAATAGTCATGGTGAAAGTGCGTGAAGACCAGCCGCTAACCGCTAGTGGAAAGGTGGACATACAACAATGGTTAACGCGCCTGCAAGAAGATGTGCGCTTACGGGACCCTGAACGTTTAGTGCAAGCCTGCGAGCTTGCCGAAACGCTGGAGCTTGAAGCTCCGCGAACTCACCGTGTCTGGCTTTCACCTGGTTCTAGCTTCCGTATGGGTCTAGAGATGGCGGATATTCTTGGTGAGCTAAAACTCGATCAAGCCACGTTGGAAGCTGCCGTTTTATACCGTGCGGTGCGTGAGGGGTTGTTAAGCCTTGAGGCAGTATCAAAACGCTTTGGCGAGGAAGTCGCCAGCCTGATTGATGGCGTATTGCAAATGGCCGCTATTAGCTACCCACTAGCACCTGACCATGGCATGGGCCAACACAACCAGCAGGAAAACCTGCGCAAGATGCTGGTCAATATGGTCAGTGATGTGCGCGTGGCGCTAATCAAAATTGCCGAACGAACCTGCGCACTGCGTCAAGTAAAAGATGCGCCACTGGAAAAGTGTTTACAGGTTGCTCGCGAAGTCGCTGATATTTATGCGCCGTTAGCGCACCGTCTGGGGGTGGGGCAGCTCAAGTGGGAGCTTGAAGACCTTTCGTTTCGTTACCTGCATGAAGATGAATATAAAGCGATTGCCAAGCTACTGGCGGAAAAACGTCTTGATCGTGATCGTTACATCCACGACGTAGTGGAAACCATTAAAAGCTTGATGGAAGCGCAGCACATTCACCGCTACGATGTCGATGGTCGCGCAAAACATATCTACTCCATCTGGCGCAAAATGAAGCGTAAGCGGATCGACTTTTCTCAGGTTCACGATGTTCGCGCAGTGCGTATTCTGGTGCCGGAAGTGACCGACTGCTATACCGTGTTGGGTATTATTCACTCGCGCTGGCATCATGTGCCGAATGAGTTTGATGACTACATCGCCAACCCTAAAAAGAACGGCTATCAGTCCCTACATACCGCCGTCATGGGGCCAGAGAACAAGGTGCTAGAAATCCAAATTCGCACCTTTGCCATGCACGATGAGGCAGAGCTAGGGGTTTGTGCACACTGGCGCTACAAAGGGCACGATACCAACGCTAAAAGCCGCAGCTATGAAGAGAAAATTGCCTGGTTGCGGCAAGTGCTGGAGTGGCAGGACGAAGTGGGCGGTTTTGGCGATCTACGTGAAGGTCTTTCCAGCGATGTAGCACCTGACCGCATCTATGTATTTACCCCCGATGGTCATGTAATTGATTTACCGCGAATCGCAACGCCCATCGATTTTGCCTACCGGGTGCATACCGAAATTGGCCACCGCTGCCGGGGCGCCAAGATCAACGGGCGCATCGTGCCGCTCACCTACAAGTTAAAAACCGGCCAGCAAATTGAAATTCTGACCGCCACGAAAGGCGGGCCAAGTCGCGACTGGCTCAACCCCAGTTTGGGCTACGTGCGTACGTCACGGGCACGCGCCAAAATCCAGGCATGGTTTAAACATCAAGCGCGGGATCAGAACCTGGAAGAAGGGCGCACACTCTTTGAGCGTGAAATGCGCCGTCTAGACGTGGAAGATCTTGATCTACCCCGGCTGGCCAAGGCGGTCAATTACCTCAACGCTGAAGATATGTATGCCGCGTTGGGTGCCGGTGATCTGCGTATTGGTCAAGTGCTTCACCAAGCGCAGCAGCTGTTTGGTGAAAACGATGATCAAGAGCGGCTGGACCGCCTACTTGCCAAGCCGAAGCGCCAATCCAGTAAAGCCACCAAAAGTGACATTACGGTGCTCGGTGTCGGCAATCTTAAAACCAGCATGGCGAACTGCTGCCGCCCGGTACCTGGCGAGCCGATCATCGGCTTTATTACCCAGGGGCGTGGTGTGACCGTACACCGGCAGGACTGCAGTAATATCCTCCAATTACGTCTGGACGAGCCCCAGCGCATTATCGAAGTGGAGTGGGGTGAGCGTGCTCAAACTCGCTACCCGGTGACCATCGAGATTCAAGCCTGGGACCGCTCCGGGCTGCTGCGCGATGTGACGGGTTTGCTGGGCAATGAAAAAGTCAATGTGCTGGCGGTGAATACATTAACTGATACCGATGAAGGCATCGCCCGATTGCGTATCACCCTGGAAGTCGACGGCCTTGAATCATTGGGGCGCTTGTTCTCGCGCATTCAGCAGTTGCCTAACGTTACCGAAGTGCGCCGCCTGCGCAACGCTGACCCAGAGCACCAAGTTCGCAAAGGAGGGTATTAATGCGTCATGGTATGGATGATTTGCTGACATTGATGCAAGTACTACGCGATGCTGAGCAAGGGTGCCCCTGGGATCTGCAGCAAGATTGGGACAGCATTGTGCCCCACACCCTGGAAGAGGCCTATGAAGTCGCTGATGCCATTGAGCGGCGCGCCTTCGATGAGCTCCCCGGTGAACTGGGCGATTTACTCTTTCAAGTGGTGTATTACGCTCAGTTTGGCGCGGAAGAGCAGCGCTTCGACTTTGCTGATATTGTTGATACGTTGACCGCCAAAATGCTGCGCCGTCATCCCCATGTATTTCCTGAAGGCACCCTGGGCTCACGCCGACCACCAGGGGGGAGTGCCGAAGAGGTGCAAGCCCAACAGGTCAATAGCCGCTGGGAGGCACTTAAAGCCGATGAGCGTGCTGAAAGGGCTATTGAGGCACCCTCTGTGCTCGACGATGTACCGCGAACGCTGCCCGCGTTAAGCCGCGCTGCCAAACTCTCTAAACGTGCGGCACGGGTGGGCTTTGACTGGCCTGATGCTAGGGGCGTGATAGCGAAAATTCGCGAAGAGCTCGCCGAAGTGGAAGAAGCGCTCGCCGCCGGTGATCAATCCCATGCACAAGAAGAAGTTGGCGACCTGCTGTTTGCAGTGACTAACTTAGCGCGCTCGCTCAAGGCCGACCCAGAACAGTGCCTGCGCGCTACCAATGCCAAATTTGAGCGCCGCTTTCGCTATGTGGAGCGAGAACTCAGCGCTGCCCAGCGGCCATTTTCGGACGCATCGTTAGACGAGATGGAAGCTCATTGGCAGGCTGCTAAAGCACATGAAAAACAGGCACAAGAAAAACAACCTTCCCATTTATGATTTGATCCTTACGCGACGCCTGCAAGGAGGCCATGCCAATGAGTCACGACCTACACGAATCTCTGCGTGATAACGTGCGTATTCTGGGTGATAGCCTGGGGCGAACCATTGCAGACGATTTGGGCCAAGCATTTGTCGATAAAATTGAAACCATTCGTGCCCATGCCAAGCGTGGACGGCAGGGCGATTCGCTGCAGCAGCGCGAACTGATTGAATATTTACGCCAACTCCCTGAGCGTGATTTATTGCCGGTCACGCGTGCGTTTAACCAGTTTCTAAACCTGGCTAACATTGCCGAGCAGCACTATCGGGCGCGTTTTCGCCGTGTCGAGGATTATAAGCCGGGCACCCAACCTGTGCTGGGGGAGCTATTGGCGCGTGCCCAGCAAGCAGGTAATTCACCGCGTAAGTTAGTTGAAACCCTTGCCAATATGCGCGTTGAACTAGTGCTAACCGCGCACCCGACCGAAGTTATTCGCCGCACGCTGATTCAAAAATATGACGCCATTGATGAATGCCTAACCGCAATTGAGGGCTCAGAGGATTACCCCGAGCGCGGCACCCGCGCTCAGGGGCGTTTGGAAGAGCTAATCAGCCAAGCGTGGCATACCGATGAAATTCGCCACGAGCGGCCAACGCCGGTGGATGAGGCCAAGTGGGGCTTTGCCGTTATTGAAAACTCCTTGTGGCAGGCGGTGCCCGATTTTCACCGGGATTTGGACAACCTGCTGCTGGAGACCGCCGGTGAGCGACTGCCACTGGACGCAGCGCCTATTCGTTACGCCTCGTGGATGGGCGGTGACCGCGACGGCAACCCCAATGTGACTGCTCGGGTGACCCGTGAAGTGTTGTTGCTGGGTCGTTGGATGGCCGCTGATCTCTACTTACGCGATCTTGAGCAGCTCAAAACCGAACTCTCCATGTGGAAGGCCAATAGTGCATTAAAAGCCGAGGTGGGCGATGTCGCTGAGCCTTATCGTGAAGTGCTCAAACGCCTGCTGGCAAAAATGGAGTCGACCCGCGATTGGGCCAAGGCGGAGCTTGAGGGGCGTAACTATGATGGCGGGCCGATTATTGAAACCCGTGATCAGCTCTACTCACCGCTACTCGCCTGCTACCGCTCGCTATGCGATGTTGGCCTCGACACCATCGCTAACGGCGCGCTGCTGGATACCCTGCGCCGTGTAGCGGTATTTGGTGTCACGCTAACCAAGCTCGACCTGCGTCAAGAGGCCAGCCGCCATGCGCAGGTCATCGAAGAGCTAACCAGTGCACTGGGTCTTGGCCACTACCGCGAATGGGGTGAAACTCAACGCCAGGAATTTCTGCTCGCCGAGTTAGCCTCCCGCCGTCCGCTCATTCCGCGCCGCTGGGAGTGCTCCGCCGAGTCCCGGGAAGTGCTGGAAACCTTCAAAGTGATTGCCCAGGAGCACTCTGAGGCGCTGGGTACTTACATTATTTCTATGGCCGCTGAGCCTTCTGATGTGCTCACCGTCGCGTTGCTGATGAAAGAAGTGGGTGGTCAGGTCACGCTGCCTATCGCGCCGCTGTTCGAGACCCTTAATGATTTGAATCACGCAGGGGAGGTTGTTGACCAACTGCTTGCGATACCGGGTTATCGTGCGCTGATCGATGACCGGCAGGAAGTCATGATCGGCTACTCCGACTCAGCTAAAGATGCCGGTCAGCTAGCGGCCGCCTGGGCCCAGTACCGTGCCCAAGAGTCGTTGGTCAATGTATGTGACCGCCATGGGGTTGATTTAACGCTGTTCCATGGCCGTGGCGGCACGGTTGGCCGTGGCGGCGGTCCGGCCCATGCGGCGATTCTTTCCCAGCCACCCGGTTCAGTAAACGGCAGCCTGCGGGTAACAGAGCAGGGCGAGATGATTCGCTTCAAATTTGGCCAGCCGGATATCGCCCTGCGCTCCATGGAGATTTATGCCTGCGCGGTTTTGGAAGCCACCTTACTTCCACCACGTGCCCCTGAGCCGCACTGGCGCGAAGAGATGGATCAGCTTGCCAAGGTAGCGCATGCCGCTTACGTGGGCGTTGTGCGTGAAGACCCTGATTTTGTGCCTTATTTCCGAGCCGTAACGCCGGAAGGAGCGCTGGGTAGGCTGCCGTTAGGTTCGCGCCCCACCAAGCGCAGGCAAGACGGTGGCGTTGAAACCTTGCGGGCTATCCCATGGATTTTTGCCTGGACGCAGATCCGTTTAATGTTGCCAGCGTGGCTGGGCAGCGGGGAAGCCTTCTCAAAACGCATTGAAGAGCCCGGCGGCCGAGAAGTACTGCAAGAGATGCGCAATGAGTGGCCGTTCTTTGGCACCTATCTGGACATGCTTGAGATGCTGCTGGCCAAGGCCGATGTGGCCATAGCCGCTTACTATGAGCACCGTTTAGTGGATGAGCCCTCGCTCAAAGCATTGGGTAAACAGCTCCGTGAGCGCTTTGCACGGCTTGAAGATGCGGTGCTGGATATACTGCAACAGGAAAAATTGTTGGAGAATACGCCATTGATTCGACAAGCGATCGATGTGCGCAATCCTTATATCGATCCGCTTCACGGACTTCAAGCGGAATTACTGCAGCGTAACCGTGATGCGGATGGAGCGATTAGCGCCGATCTTTCCCGTGCCCTGATGGTGACCATGGCGGGTATCGCCGCGGGTCTGCGTAATACCGGCTAAGCTATTCATCCACTACAAGGAGGCGTCAATGAACTTAGAAGCTCAAGCAGTACTCGATTTTTGGTTTGAGGAGTTGACGCCTGCTCAGTGGTTTAAAAAAGACCCTGAGATGGATCGCTCAATTTTAGAGCAGTTTGGCACCCTTCATACCAGGGCTGCTCAGTGTGAGTGTTACGCTTGGCGGCTAACAGCGAAAGGGCGGCTTGCGGAAATCATTGTGCTGGATCAGTTCTCGCGCAATATCTACCGTGATGATGCCCGTGCATTTGCGACCGATCCCTTAGCCTTGGCACTGGCGCAAGAGGCGGTTGCCAGCGGTGCTGATGCAGAGCTGAGCAGCGAACAACGGGTGTTTCTGTATATGCCCTATATGCACAGTGAATCTGCGATGATTCATGATGTAGCGATGCAGCTATTTGACCAGCCAGGGTTAGAGAATAACCTCGACTTTGAAGTGCGCCATAAAGCGATTATTGATCGTTTTGGGCGTTACCCGCATCGCAATGCAGTGCTGGGGCGAACTTCCAGCGAAGAAGAAATGACGTTTCTACAGCAGCCCGGCTCGTCGTTTTAAACCTTTTAACGGTTTGTATATTTCCTCCTTTAGCTACATGGCGTGTTATGTCGTTACGAAAATCTACCCGTATTAATAAATACATCAGCGAAAGTGGGATGTGCTCTCGCCGTGAAGCAGACCGCTTTGTAGAGCAAGGCAACGTGTGGATTAATGGACGCCGTGCTACCACAGGGGATCAGGTGGTGGCAGGGGATCTGGTCAAGGTTAACGGTCAGGAGATAGAGCCTCAGGAAGAGGAGGATCTGATTCTGATTGCGCTGAATAAACCGGTGGGGATTGTCAGCACCACCGAATCCAGCGAGAAAGACAACATTGTTGAATTCGTAAAGCATGGGGCGCGTATTTTCCCCATCGGCCGGCTCGATAAAGACTCCCAAGGGCTGATTTTTTTAACCAATAACGGCGATTTGGTTAATAAGATTCTGCGCGCCAATAACAATCATGAAAAAGAGTACCAGGTGACGGTGAATAAGCCGATCACTGACGAATTTATTGATGGTATGCAGAACGGTGTGCCAATTCTCGGCAAAATAACCAAACGCTGTAAGGTGCAGAAAGAATCGACGTTTGTCTTCACCATTACCTTGGTGCAGGGGTTAAATCGCCAGATTCGGCGTATGTGCGAATATTTTGACTATGAAGTGACTCAACTGATTCGCACGCGGATTATGAATGTGTCGCTCAAAGGCCTGGCGCTAGGTGATTGGCGCGATCTGACGCCTAAAGAGATCGATACCATCATCTCACTTACCGAAAGCTCAGAGGCTGCACCAGAGAAGAAGAGAAGCAAACCCGCAAGGCCTAACTATAGCGGCGGGGCAGGCACAGGAAAGGGTAACCAGCCAGCCGACAAGGGACGTTCAAAACCAGCAAAAGCGGGCGCCAAAGCCGCAAGTGCTAAAGCTCTTCCAAAGAGTAAAAAAGCCGCCAGCGGAAAAGTCAGCACCGGCCCGAAAAGTAGTACCGGTAAACCGCCGCCTAAGGGCAAAGCTGCCAGCGGCAAGCCCGGTGCTAAAGGTAAGCCCGTGGGTAAAGGCCGCGGTAAGCCAGCCGCGAGTGGCAAGCCTTCCCAGCGGCGCAAATAGCATTCAGCACCTTATCCTTCAAGAGTTTCCACTGTGATTCCAATCGTCGCTTTTTACGTTGTGGTTAGCGTTATCGCTTACATTACTTATGCCATCGACAAAAAAGCGGCGATTAAAAACCGCCGCCGGGTAAGCGAGAAGTCGTTACACCTGCTTGGGGTGTTGGGTGGCTGGCCGGGCGCGCTACTGGCCCAGCAGCGACTGCGGCATAAAACCCAGAAAACATCTTTTCAGTTGATTTTTTGGATCACGGTGGCGCTTAATTTAGCCGGTCTATGGGGTGGAGTGGCCTATTTGCTAGAGCTTTGAAAAAGGTTAGCTATTAAAACGGCATATGCAGTGAAGCGCTTAACATATTGAGGTGGCTGAGAGTGGGAGCATCGATACGTTCATACTCAAAGCGGCTAACCAGGCGGTTGATGGTCATGGTTGCTCCAAAACCTTGTAGCAGTGCGGTTCCGCTTTCGTCTGCATTGGCTGCATAGCTTTCTCCGCGCCATTCGGTGATGCCGGATTTCGCATAAACGCTGAAAGCGCCCATGCGAACACCGGCAACAATGGCACCGCCCAAGCTGAGCGTATCCATTACCAGCGGGTTAATAGTGTAAGAGAGGGGGACTTCTTCGCTTTCGCGATAGGCAATTTCAGCGCCGATATCGACTTGGGGTAGCCGCCAAGGGCTAAAGCCTGCCGTTAGTCTGAAACCACTGGTGTAAGTATCGATACTACTGAGATCGCTGCCTTCTAAAATAACGCCATTATCAAGCTGCATGAGTTCACTGTCGGGGGAGGTGTAAGCCATCACCGGCGGGTTATCATTGGCATAGCTAGCGTTAGCATAACTGCTAAACAATGGCGCTGAACAGCAGAGCAGGGTACCTGCCAAACGTTTTATTGGCATTCCTCGTACACCTATCAATAGGGTAAAAATGCATGTCTATTTAGACTAGCAACTGACTTGGATTTCCACCACTTTAATTGCGCCCTGGGCCAGATTATCCACCAAGTTTTTTCCCATCGTTAGGAAACGTTCACCAAATACCCACTGCGGAGATAGCACTGCTTGACGTGGTGTCTGCTCTTTTTGACGCTGGCGCTGGCGCCATTCAAGGGCGGTATGAGTCCAATCTTCGACGTGCTCAAGGGTAAAATCATTTACCTCAAGCAACTGGTTTAATGCCATTAGGGTAAGTAAGTGGGAATGCTCAGCGGAGGCTGCCCATGGCACCGGATAGCGAAGCTGTGCCACATTGGGCCCACTCACCACTTCGTGCATGACGATTTGGCCACCGGCGCGGAGCACTCGGCGACTTTCAGCGAGTACCTTGCTGGCATTGGGCATATTTAACAGGCTATGTTGAAACAGCACGACGTCAAAGCTGTTATTGGCAAATGGCAGGGCGCACGCGTCACCCGTTACCCAGGCAAGCGGTGGCGCATTAGGCTGGTTAACTCGCGAGCTAAGCGCTCTGTTTAACGCGCTGAATCCATGGGTAATATCCAGCCCGGTCATCTGAAAGCCAAGCGCAGCGCCCTGGCGCATCAACCCACCCAGCCCAGCGCCAATATCCAGTACCTTCAAATGCGTTGTAGGGTCTAGGCGTTCAAGCAAACGCGCCGATGCCGCCACGCCACCAATATGCAGTTGATCCAACGGGGCCAGTTGATGCAGCGTGGGGCCATCAGGGTAGTGGGCATCAATTTGAGCCAGCACCTCATCAGCGCGCAAGGCGCGCTGATAGTGGTCTGCTAAACGGTTGGAGGGGGAGTCCATCGTTGCTTATGACTCTTGATCCAAGCCCAGCTCTTGGATGGAAATTTCGCGCATCTTGAATTTCTGAATCTTGCCGGTAACGGTCATCGGGAACTCGTCAACGAACTTGAAGTAGCGCGGAATCTTGAAGTGAGTGATTTTACCTTTGCAGTACTCGCGCAGCTGTTCGCCGGTCACTTCGCCAGCGGTGCTGTTGAGTTTTACCCAGGCAATCAGCTCTTCACCATACTTCTTATCCGGCACACCGGTGACCTGCACCTCAGAAATCGCCGGGTGAGCGTAAAGAAACTCCTCAATCTCTTTGGGATAGACGTTCTCGCCGCCGCGAATCACCATATCTTTAATACGGCCCACGATCTGGATGTAGCCCTCCTCATCCATGGTGGCCAAGTCGCCGGTGTGCATCCAGCCCGCTTCGTCGATGGCTTCGGTGGTGGCTTTATCGTTGTTCCAGTACTTCAGCATTACGCTATAACCGCGGGTACACAGCTCGCCGATTTCACCCCGGGGCAGGATGCCACCGTTGCCGGGGTCGACAATTTTGTTCTCTAAGTGAGGCTGGGTGCGGCCGACAGTGGAAACTCGTTTCTCAATGCTGTCGTTAGCACCGGTTTGGGTCGAGACTGGGCTGGTTTCGGTCATGCCGTAGGCGATCTGCACGCCCTTCATATTCATCTTGTTGATGACCTGCTTCATGATCTCCGCAGGGCAGATGGAACCCGCCATAATCCCGGTACGCAGGGATGAGAGGTCGGTGCTGGGAAAATCAGGGTGATCCAGCTCGGCGATAAACATCGTCGGTACGCCGTAAAGCGCGGTGGCTTTTTGTTCGTGTACTGCCTTGAGCACTTTGCCGGAGTCGAAGCCTTCATCCGGGTAGATCATAGTGGCGCCGTGGGTGATGCAGCCCAGGTTACCCATCACCATGCCAAAACAGTGGTAAAGCGGCACCGGAATCACCAGGCGATCTTCGCTGGTAAAGCCCATGCTCTCCGCCACAAAAAAGCCGTTATTGAGAATGTTGTGGTGGGAGAGCGTTGCGCCTTTGGGAAAGCCGGTAGTGCCTGAGGTGTACTGGATATTAATGGCGTCATCAAACTGCAGTGTCGCCTGGAGATCGTCAACATCGGTTTGACTGACCTTGTTAGCCTCGCCCATTAAGTCAGACCAGCGCCACATGCCGCTGAGCTTTGCGCTGCTTAAATTAATAATGCATTCAAGGTCAGGCAGTTTTTGCGATTTTAGCTCGCCTTCAGCGCAACTATTAAGTTCGGGTGCCAACTCATACAGCATGGCGCTGTAGTCGGAGCTTTTGAAACTGTTAGCGGTGACCAAGAAGCGCGC
>JAMCZP010000007.1 GCA_023485185.1 Gammaproteobacteria bacterium | reverse complement strand
AAATCCTGCTTACCCCCTGCATTTTTATAGGCATCTGCAGGCATGGTTTCAGGTACGCGCTTAACGGTAACTTCAACGCCGCTTACGCCTTTTGCACCCTCTGCGACAGCCTGAGCCATCGTATCAATATGCCCATACATGGAATAATAAAGTACCAGTACCTTTGTCATTGCTAACTCCTATACTTTGTTTAGCTGCTTGTTTCACGGTGTTGGTTTAGCAGTGCTATGAGCCTGAGCCCATGAAATGATGATTACAAGATAGCGCACCTAAGAGTAGATAAAAGCGAATGTTTTCGACTGGGAGCATCGATTTCATTAACGGACTTCACCTTGCACTTTACGCTATCCACCACTAAATTTTGTCTTGCCTATCCCCCAAACGTTTCCAAGGAGCCTGGAATGACGATTTTTGAAGCCCTGCGCAAGGATCATGATATTCAACGTGACCTGCTCGCCCAGCTAGTTGAAACACACGGCGACAGTGAAGAGCGCGATAGCCTCTACCAGCAGGTGCGTGCTGAGCTGCAATTCCACGCAGCAGCGGAAGAGCGGGCTTTATATATTCCAATGATGTCGATTGATTTAACGCAAGAAAAAGCCCGCCATAGCGTCGCTGAACATCATGAAATTGATGAGCTTATAGAATTACTGGATGAAACCGACTATAGCGCCACCCATTGGCTGACTCACGCAAAGCAGCTCCAAGAGTTAGTGACTCATCACCTTGACGAAGAAGAGCAAGAGGTCTTCCAACTGGCTGGACGTGGGTTGCAAGAGAAACAAAAAACGTCGCTTGCCAGCGAGTACCAAGAAGAGATGAAGCGCCAGCGCTCCGCGTAAATAGCAGATAATCTTAAGGTCTAAATTCCGAGACTAAGAACCAAGCGCTCATGTTTCGACATGGGCGCTTTTTCTATGATTGAAAGCAATGGTTGCACAAAAAAACTGAGCTTTTTCACCTGAACGACCTTTACACTTGTGGCGCGTACTCAGCGTGGTAAACCTAAACGCATGTTCATGCGCACCACAATTACCCTAAGGAGCTGACAATGCTAGGCCAATGGCTCGACTGGTCGCTTGATGGGCAGTTCCCCGCCGCTAGCAAAGGCGTCTTCGCAAGCGGTACTTACCATTTGCACGCGCCCGGCATTTTGGAACTTTCTCCCCATACCTCAAGCCAGAATGCGCACGCCTGCATTTTTTCAGCGGCGATCCACGGCAATGAAACTGCGCCGGTTGAATTGGTTGGCGAGTGGTTAAGTGCCCTAGAAGCGGGTGCCGTAACGCTTGGAGTCCCCGTGCTGGTAATTCTGGGGAACCTGCCCGCGCTTAAAGCACAGCAACGGTTTCTCACCACCAATTTAAACCGGCTGTTTAGCCGGGAACTGACTGCCGAAGGTAAAGAACCAGACCGTGCTCGAGAGCTAATGGCCGCCGTCGATAGCTTTTATGCACGCCACTCAGCGCTCCCCAAGCTACATTACGATTTGCATACCGCTATTCGAGATAGTCGTTATCCACGTTTTGTTGTTGAGCCTTTTGCCGAATCCACCACCGACGCTACTCAATGGCAATGGCTAGCCGCTGCAGGCATGCAGGCGGTGCTGCACCAGCATCAACATAGCTGGACGTTCTCCCACTACAGTAAGCATTATCACGCAGCTCAGGCGTTTACCTTTGAGCTAGGCCGGGTGGCACCTTTTGGTCAAAACGATATGGCGTCTCTGAAACCGATGCTGGCGCTGCTCACAGCATTAAGCACAGGCCAGCACCCTGAGAGCCAACCAGCCTCGCACATGCTGTTTTTTCAGGTGCATCACGAGCTAATACGCCAGACAGACGCCTTCCAGCTCTGCTTTGCCGAAGATACCGCCAATTTTAGCCAGTTTGAGCCTGGCTCCCTGCTCGCGCAGGATGGTGAGGCGGGCGATTTTTGGGTGGGGGATACGCCACTCTACGTTGTATTCCCTAATGCCAACGTTGAAGTGGGGGCACGTGCAGCACTGTTAGTGGCGCCCATCACATAAGTGCCTTCATGAGTTTGACAATAATAACGATGAGGCGATAACCGAGCGCTGAGTGTCATTACGACCAACGTCGAGTGCTTAATATTATAAGGAAAGCGCGCATAATGCGCTCAGCCTGATAGAATCGCCCCTTTTTTCGCGCCAGCCGCATCTCAGCTTTTTGTTAACCTGTTGCTGCGGCAACTCTGTACTGGAGCCAATGTTATGGCCGCTACGCCTACTCCCCTTGAAGTGCGTAATATTAAAAAGCGCTTCGGCGATACGGAAGTGCTAAAAGGTCTCTCACTACAAGCCCAAAAGGGAGATGTGATCACCCTTATTGGCGCTTCTGGGTCGGGTAAAAGCACCTTTTTACGCTGCATGAATCTGCTAGAACAGCCAGACGAAGGCGACCTTATTGTTCACGGCGAACCCATTCGCTTTAAAACCACTAAGCATGGCCGCGAACCGGAAGACTGGAAGCAGGTGGTACGCATGCGGGCCAAGCTTTCCATGGTGTTCCAAAGCTTTAACCTGTGGGCCCACATGACGCTGCTGGAAAACATCATTGAAGCGCCTATTCATGTGCTAAAAAAGCCAAAAAAAGAGGCTTTGGAACATGCCCATGCCTTGTTGGATCGGGTGGGTTTAACCGCGCGTGCCAATGCCTATCCTGCACAAATGTCCGGCGGTCAGCAGCAGCGTGGCGCCATTGCACGCGCACTGGCGATGGACCCTGAAGTTATGCTGTTTGACGAGCCCACCTCTGCGCTTGACCCAGAACTTGTCGGCGACGTGCTTAAGGTAATGCACGGCTTGGCCGAGGAAGGCCGCACCATGGTGGTGGTGACCCACGAAATGAGCTTCGCTCGCGATGTTTCCAGTCAGGTGATCTACCTTCACCAGGGCTTAGTGGAAGAAGCGGGAGCGCCTGCTGATGTATTGGGTAACCCTCAGTCACCGCGCCTGAAACAGTTCTTGGCCCCTAAATACTGATCCGCGAGGCTCACCATGCTTGATTTGCAAGGTTATGGCCCCCGGCTGATCGAAGGGGCTGGCGTTACCATTCAACTGGCGGTGCTGTCGTTAATGCTAGCGATTGTGCTTGGGCTACTGACCGCCAGTGCAAAGATGTCACGCAACTGGCTATTACGCCGCACGGCAACGGTTTACACCACGCTGATTCGCGGTGTTCCGGATCTCGTCTTGATGATGCTGCTGTTTTTTGGCGGCCAAATCGGCGTTAACGCCATCAGCGATATGCTCTATTACAGCTACGACATCGATATTTACATCAACTTCAACGCCTTCGCCGCTGGCGTGCTGACGATTGGTTTTATCTTCGGCGCGTATATGGGCGAGACCTTCCGGGGTGCCTTTATGGCGGTGGATAACGGTCAGATTGAAGCCGGTAAAGCCTACGGCATGAGTGATGGCCTGGTGTTCCGTCGTATTCGCTTTCCACAAATGATGCGCCATGCGCTACCCGGTCTATCAAATAACTGGATGGTGCTACTTAAAACCACCGCCCTTGTCTCGGTGATTGGCCTAACCGATATGGTGCGCGTGGCGGCAGAAGCATCCCGTGCCACCCACGAACCGTTTGCCTTTTTGCTACCTGTCGCGGCGGTCTATCTGCTGATCGCCAGCGTATCCGAATGGATATTCTCGCGGCTGCAGAAACGCTACGACATCGGCTTTGGGGAGCAATAGCATGCTAGATATCTCTGCATGGTTTAACGACCTGCTGGCTGGGAATCTTATTTTCACGCCCACCACGCTTGGCTACTACTGGGAAGGCTTAGTCACAACCTCCCAGTTAGTATTTCTCTCGCTTGTTGCTGGACTGATTCTCGCCGTGCCCCTGGCGATTATGCGCAGCTCCAAACATAAGTGGATTAGCCTGCCGGTATACCTCTACACCTACGTATTTCGCGGCACTCCACTGCTGATTCAGCTCTATATCATCTATTACGGGGTGGTGTTTATTGACGGCATCCAGCAGACCTTTCTGTGGCCAATCCTGCGAGAGGCCTTCTACCCCGCTCTGATTGCCTTCACCCTGAATACCGCCGCCTACACCACGGAGATATTTCGTGGTGCTATCAAGGCCACTGCTCAAGGCGAGATTGAAGCCGCTCGTGCCTACGGCATGTCGCCACGGCTGATGATGCGACGCATTATTCTGCCCAGTGCTTTTCGCCGTGCCCTACCCGCTTACGGTAATGAAGTCATCTTCATGCTGCATGCCAGCGCTATTGCAAGCGTAGTGACACTAATGGATTTAACCGGTGCCGCACGCTTTGTTTACGCGCGTTTTTATGCGCCGTTTGAAGCGTTTCTGTTTGTGGCCGCGATCTATTTGTGCCTGACCTTCGCTATTTTGTACTTCTTCCGCTATTTGGAGAAGAAGCTATTGGCCCACCTGAGGCCACAAACGTCATAGCGCTTTAAATGAACGTCAAACAAACGTTGGTTCACTATGCAGATCCCCTCTTTTCGTTAGCGCCAACCTGGGTTAGGTTAAAGGGGATCACCATAAGGTGAAATTGATACTCACGGAGTTAAAAGAATGAAAAAGCTGCTGTCTGTTTCACTGCTTGGCTTAGCTGTCGCTGCCGCCTCTTCTGCCCAAGCACGCGATTATGACAATGTTCGTATTGGTGTTGATGTGCCTTACGAACCCATGGAGTACCGCACCGCGGATGGCGAGCTAACCGGCTTTGACATTGATCTGGGTAATGCTCTGTGCGAACGCATTGGCGTCACCTGCGAATGGATCGAGCAAGAGTGGGACGGTATCATTCCAGGCCTGATGTCTCGCAACTACGACGCCATCATGTCTTCAATGACAATTAACGATGAACGCCGTGAGCAAGTACTGTTTTCTGACCCCTACATCACCATGCCTTCTGCTTGGTTTGCACCCACCAGCCTGGACATCAGCGAAGCCAATGAAGAAACACTGGATGGCATGACCATCGGTGTACAGCGTGGCACCTTGCAGGACAACTATGTCACTGACAACTACAGCAGTATTGCCAGTGTAAGCCGCTACTCCACCGCCGACGATATGGTGCTGGACATGCAGGCCGAGCGTCTAGATATCGTTTTCCTGGATTACCCAATCGGCCAAACCACCCTGTTAGAAAGCGAGCACGGTGAGTATGTATTGATTGGTGAAACCATTACTGAGCCGAAAGAGTATTTTGGTGACGGCTTTGGTATCGCCTTCCGTCAACGTGATGAGGCTCTGGCCGAGCGCTTCAATGAGGCCTTAGCCGAGCTGCAAGAGGACGGTACTTACGACGAAATCTACACCCGTTATTTTGGTGAAGACCAAGAGTAAAAGTTGCACTTCGCCCCCGGCTCGCCGGGGGCGTTTCGTTAGTGTCCATTAAAAATCGCCAGTTCAATCAATGCCATAATGAGTGCGAACGCACCGCTTAAAAGCTAAGTTCATTAGCGCCATCTTTTTGCCTTACCAAAATATTGCACGGTGAAAGGCAATCCTACTTACTTCATATATTCTGACAGGGAACACTATGAAAACGATTATCCTGGCGTCGATAACCGCCCTCGCGCTAAGTGCGGGTCACGCTCAAGCTCGCGACAGTTACGACCATATACGCTTTGGCGTTGATGTTCCTTACGAGCCGATGGAGTACCGAACACCTGAAGGAGAGCTAACGGGGTTTGATATCGACCTCGGTAATGCTCTCTGCGACCAAATGGAAGTTACCTGCGAATGGGTTGAGCAACAGTGGGATGGCATTATTCCAGGCCTACTTGCCCGCAATTACGACGCTATCATGTCCTCAATGACCATTAACGATGAGCGCCGCGCCCAGGTCTTATTCACCGATTCCTATCTAACCGTCCCCTCTGCCTGGTTTGGGCCTGAAGACGTTGCTTTTGAAGAAATTAATGAAGCGAACCTAGAGGGGTTAACGCTAGGCGTTCAGCGAGGCACCCTGCAAGATAATTACGCCACCGACTTCTATGGTGATATCGCAACTGTTCGCCGTTACGCCAGTGTCGATGACATGCTGCTGGACATGGAAGCGGAGCGTGTCGATATTGTGTTTGTTAATTACCCGGTGGGTAAAACCACGCTGCTTGATAGCGAACGAAGTAACTACCGCGTTATTGGCGAGATGATCAATGAGCCATACGAGTATTTCGGTGACGGACTTGCGATTGCCCTTCGCCCCCGCGACGAAGCGCTAGCTGAACGCTTTAACGAGGCAATCGTTGCAGTTAAAGAGAATGGCACTTACGATAGGATTCACGCCCGTTACTTTGACGACGAGTAAAGTAACCTCTTGAACTCTTTGGTAAGTTGATAGTCTTTAATGACAACCTAAACGGGTGTCTTAACAAGGAGGTCAAGATGCATGCGCCAGTAAATACTCGCCCCTCTTCCCACTGGACAGGCTGGGGGCAATGGCTGGCGCTGATTACCATGACCATTGATCACCTCACGCGTTACGTACTGCCCAGCGATTGGGATTTAGGCTGGGCGGGCTCTTCCATTGGCCGTATTGCCTTTCCGCTATTTGCTGCCATGGTAGCGTGGCACGGGCTATTTAATACCCGTAACCCACTACGCTATTCACGCCGTATTTTAGTGATCGGCCTGGTCGCACAGCTACCGTATATGATGATGCCCCGCACATCTGATGCGTTTATCTTAAATGTCTGCTTCACCCTTGCCAGTGGCCTTGCACTAGGCACACTGGTTCGCCTGGGCTGGCAGCACTACCAACGGCAAACATTAGGCTTACCCTGGCTATTAGCGGGCGCGGCAGTTGCCGTTACGATGTGGTACTTGCTCGGGTTCTGGGTGGAGTATGGCCATAATGGGTTATTGCTGATCCCGCTCCTGATGTTTGCGATGCATGCTTTAAGCCAGGCAGAAAGCCACTTCCAAGCACGCTTATGGGCAGGGCTAGCAGCTTTTCCAGTGCTCTGGATCGCCGGGCAGATGAACGCCTCCGACATGGCTAAATCGTTTACTGTGGGCACTTGCGTGGTGGTGCTTATTCTAGCGGCGGGCGCCGCCCAACGCATACCTACCGTCAGTGTGGTGATGCCGCGCCGCTTATGGTTAGCATGGTACCCCGGTCACTTTGCGTTAATCGCTTTATGGCTGCTGCTTAGCGGTCAACTGACTTAATGCATTGCTTCACGCATCCAGGGCTGAAAGCGACATAACCGCGCTCGCCCTTCTGTTTTAGCACGGTACATGGCGATATCCGCCTGTTTGAGCACTTCTTCGTGGTCACAGGCGGCGGACGTAAAGCAGGTGTACCCCAAGCTGGGCGTGACTTTCACCTCGCGATTGGCCAACCGATAAGGCGGCGAGAGCGCCTGTTGCACTACACGCATATAGCTTTCTGCATGCGCTTCTAGTGCTTGCTGGGAGCATGCCTCAAACAGCCCTAAGAGCACAAACTCGTCTCCACTAAGCCGTGCGACCATATCGCCTTCGCCTAAGCAGCTTTCCAAACGGCGGGCCACCTGAACCAACAAGTCATCGCCAGTAGCGTGCCCCCAGGTATCGTTAATCAATTTGAAACGATCCATATCTAAAAACATCAGCAGCCCGCCCTGTTTTTCTGTTTGGGTGCCATCACAAAGCGTTGTTATACGTTCAATAAACAGACGACGGTTAGGGAGGTCGGTCAGCGCATCATAAAAAGCCTGGCGATAGATGATCGCTTCAGTGCGCTTACGCTCAGTGAAATCTTCGATCATAGCCACACCGCCAACCATGTCATTAGTAACGCTATGAACGCCGTTAAAGAACGCTCGAAGCGGTGTGCCAACGCTTGCTTTAGGCAAACAGTAAGTGCCTTCGTAATAGCCGGTGCCCTTTGTCAGCGCATCTTGCACGGCTTTAGCAACCTGACTATCCGCCGAGCGGGACAACATTCGATAGCCAATCAATTGCGCACGATTAACATCCAGAATTTCCAGCAGTTTGCTATTACAGTCCGTGATTTGCCCCTGTTCATCAAAGTGCAGTACGCCAAGGGGGGAGTGTTGAAAGATAGAGCGATAGCGGTTTTCACTCTCTTGCAGTTGCGCTTCACGCGCAGACATACTCACCCGCAGAGAAATATTATCGTGGATCATCCGGCTTAAACGGCGGCTAGTGGTAATAATCAACCCTAGAAATAAACAAAGCATCGCTCCAATAAGCACCGCCAATGGCGATCCCAGCAGAAAAAATTGCACCAATAAGGGAAGTATAATCGGCAGTACAAAACAGAGTGCTACCCACCAAACGGCGGAAAGTGTAGTGACTCCTCCAGCGGCAATACCCGCAAGTACAATCGAAAGTGCCGCTACTTGACCATGGTGTTCACCCGTAAAGAGCAAAAACCCACCGGCTCCCCAAACACACCCCGCAGCAATGGCCCCAACACTAAAGCGATAAAGCCAACGACGACGTTGCTGTTCTATAACGGGTAAGCGTCGAAAATAGAAGGCCAAAATAAGCCGAGCGATCGAAACAAAGATTAATATCCCTAACCAGGCGAGTAATACCCCGTTTGCTACCACTGACCACATCGCAGCAACCAACAAGGTTCCAGCTAAAACGCTCGTCAGCACCGGTTGCCATAAATTGTCATACAGCAGGCGTACTTTCTCGTTGTGTAAGCGCTTTACGGTGACATGATGATCGCGATGGTAACCACTACGCAGCCCTGATACAGCCCCAGTGGTTGAAAAGTGAGACATACAGACTACCTACCTAAAAAGGAGTCGCTGATAAGACTATCTTATGAGCTGATTTTTTTTGTAATGCCTTTTTAGCCTATTTAAATACTTTTAGCGATAGACGTTGCGCAGTTGGTGAATTAGTCGGTCAACTTAAGTAAAAAGCCGCCTGAATAGGCGGCTATCGGAACTACTGTTTGATCGCAAAGCTTAACTCAGGGGGCGGTGCCTCTGGCAGTAGCTCGCCGCAAATGCGCACTTTCTCAAGCAGTTCGGCATGATTGGCCGCGAGGATATTGACGTGGGCAAGCTTACGGCCTGCACGCTCATCTTTGTCGTAGCGGTGAAGGTGGGTGTTGGCAAGCGCCAGAATCGCCGCATTATCGCCTTCACGACCAATCACGTTAATCATGCAGGTGGGGGCAATCGCTTGGGTATCGCCTAATGGTAATCCCTGTATCGCACGCAGATGATTTTCAAACTGGCTGGTCACCGCGCCATCCATCGTCCAGTGACCAGAATTATGCACGCGGGGCGCCATTTCGTTGGCCAGCAGGCTGCCATCGCGGGTTTGAAATAGCTCAAGCGCCAGCACACCCACGTAATCCAGCTCATCCAGCAGCGAGCGAATATAGCTATCGGCAGTTTGCTGCACGCTGGCATCTAAATCAGGCAACGGTGCTACGGAGTAACGTAGGATACCGTCAACATGCTGATTTTCCGCCATGGGATAGAACACCACCTCCCCATCGCGCCCGCGCACCGCAATCATCGAGACTTCGCGCACGAAATCGACGAAAGCCTCAACGACCAGCTGTGAATGACCGATAGCACTCCACGCCTCGCCAGCCTGCTCGGGCTGCTTCAGTACCGCCTGCCCCTTGCCGTCGTAACCTTCCGTGACCGATTTCGCCACGACTGGGCAGCCCAGTTCACGGGCGGCAGCTTCAAGCTGCTCGGCGCTCTCAACCACGCGGTAAGCAGGCGTGGGAATGCCTAAGCGATCAAACAGTGTCTTCTCTTCAACCCGGTTCTGACACACCTCTATCGCACGGCTGCTAGGATAGACCGGCTTATGCTGTTCAATTTCACGCACAAGCTCAACGGGTAGATGCTCAAACTCGTAGGTCACTACATCGACCTTGGCCAAAAACTCCGCTAGGTGCTGATTGTTGGGATCGACGATCACATCGCCAATACCTGCACTGGGGTTACCCGTGGTATCCAGAAAGGTGAATCGATTGCCCAGCGGATAACCCGCCAGCGCCAGCATGCGGCCTAATTGGCCAGCACCCAGTACGCCGATGTTTTGTACTACGATGTCTTTTACAATGTCGCTCTTTGCAATACCAGAGTTCATAGCCAGACTCCTTATTCTGCTTCCGGCTCGGGGCGTGGGTCCGGGTTATCGAGTACTTTCTGCGTCTGCTCAGCGCGAAAAGCTTCGACGGCACTACGTACTTCTGCATCTTGCAGACCGACAATTTGAGCGGCTAGCAAGCCTGCGTTAGTGGCGCCCGCTTTACCAATCGCCAGCGTACCCACCGCGATACCACCCGGCATCTGCGCAATAGAGAGCAAGGAATCCAAGCCTTTTAATGCTTTCGACTCCACCGGCACACCCAACACAGGCAGCGGCGTTTGCGAAGCCACCATGCCTGGCAAATGGGCAGCGCCGCCAGCGCCCGCCACAATCACCTGCAGGCCTCGCTCAGAGGCGCTTTTAGCGTAATCGAACAGCAGATCAGGCGTACGATGCGCCGACACCACGCGGGTTTCATATGCCACGCCCAAACGCTCCAGCATCGCCACCGCGTGTTCCATGACCGGCCAGTCAGACTTAGACCCCATGATCACGCCCACCTTGGGTGCGCTGTTCGACGACATGCAAAACTCCTCGGCCCAACGGCCTATAAAAGCGAGACAAAAATGCCAAAAAGTAGCGTGCACCGACACCGATACACAGAAAAATAGGAAGTCGCATAGTTTACCAGAGCTAGGCCGTTTGCGGGCTTTACCAACGTAGTGAAATTTTCATCAAATTAGGCATTGAAATGCGCATCAGTTGGCGGCATTGTGTGTTTGTCATTTCAGACTGTTGGAGCCACATGAGTACGGCACGCGCAACTGCGAATGCGGAACAGCTAGATCCTCCGCGATGCAGCCCTGACCTTGATGTCAGGGAACTAGAAAAACGTACGCGCTTAATGCGTATTATCACGCGTCTGATCGCAGTATCAGACCTTGGAAGCCGTGAAATTGCCCGTCGGGCTGGGCTTCCCGTTCAGAAAATTAGCGACTTGCTCGCCGGAAGGCTTGAGCATCTAGGCGTTGACGAACTCAATGTCTTACGTCGTACCTTAGAGCTGGAGGCGCCATAGCAGCTACTTCTCTGCTTTCTTAGCGCCCATTCAGCAACAGACCGCCTCTCGGCGGTCTGATAATAGTTTTTATATTATTTTTTATACCAATATCGTCGCGAGCTAAAGCTTCCTCCTACTTCGTATGGATAACCTCCTACGGCGCAATCGCAATCCCCCCGAAGGCCACGATCGCCACTACCGCCCAAGCGGGCAGCTTCCATACGGTTAAAAGTAAAAAGCCGGTGAGCGCCAGCACAAACTCGTAAGGCCCAAGAATCGCGCTGGTCCATACCGGCTGATAAAGCGCCGCACCTAAAATACCCACGACCGCCGCGTTAGCGCCGCGCATTAACGCCTGGGCACTGCCCCACTGACGAAACTGATTCCAAAATGGCAGCACGCCGACCAGCAGCAAAAAGCCCGGAATAAAGATCGCCAGCAGCGCCAGTAACGCGCCAATCACGCTGGGAATTCCCGGCAACAGCGCCCCTAAATATGCGGCAAACGTAAACAGCGGTCCTGGCACCGCCTGCGCTGCGCCGTAACCCGCCAAGAACTCATCCGCCGTGACCCAGCCCGACTGCACCACTTCCGCTTCTAGTAGCGGCAGCACCACGTGGCCGCCGCCAAATACCAGCGCGCCTGAACGGTAGAACGCATCGACCACGTTCAGCCAACCCGCACTCGCCGCCAACAGCGGTAAGAGCACCAACAGCCCCGCGAATATTAGTAACGCCAGCGTGCCCGCTTGGCGTGTCACCGGGAAGTGTAGCGATTCGCTAGACGATGCTGCAGCGCTTTGGCGACAAAGCAACAGCCCCGCCACGCCGCCCAGCACAATCGCCGCCACCTGCCCCAACGGCCCGCTAACCAGCACCACCGCGAACACCGCTGCCAGGGCAATGCCCGTGCGGGTTTTATCCGGGCAGAGGTTGCGCGCCATGCCCCACACCGCGTGGGCCACAATGGCCACCGCCACCACTTTCAAGCCGTGAATGATGCCGCTGGCCACCGGGCCATCCAGCACCGCCGCGCCCAATGCAAACAGCACCAGCACGATGGCAGAGGGTAGCGTAAACGCCAGCCACGCCATCGCCGCCCCCCAGGGGCCAGCGCGCATCAACCCTAAGGCAAAGCCTACCTGGCTGCTGGCTGGCCCCGGCAGAAACTGGCACAGCGCGACCAAATCTGCATACGCCTGTTCGTTTAGCCACTTTCGCCGCTCCACAAACGCCGTGCGAAAATAGCCTAAGTGCGCCACTGGCCCGCCAAACGAGGTTAACCCCAGCGCCAAAAACGCCCAAAACACCTCGCTGGCTCGCCCTCGAACCTGATTTTCTACCGCCATATTCTCACCGTTGACTCATGAAAAAGCGCAAAGCGTTTAGGATACGCCTTGCGCTTGACGACTTAGTGACAGCCTAACTGTGCACGTTACTCTTGGTCGGTCACCGCGCCGGTACTGGCAGAGCTGACCAATTTGGCATACTTCGCCAACACGCCTTTACGATAGCGCGGCTCAGGCTGCTGCCAAGCCGCGCGGCGACGCATCATCTCCTCATCGCTAATATCGACTTCAATGGTATCGGCTTCAGCATCAATGGTAATGGCGTCGCCATCCTCCACCAGCGCCAGCGGGCCACCATCAAACGCTTCAGGCGACACATGCCCCACCACGAACCCGTGGCTGCCGCCAGAGAATCGGCCATCGGTAATCAGCGCCACGTCGTTGCCCAAGCCACGGCCCATAATGGCTGAGGTGGGGGTAAGCATTTCGCGCATACCCGGGCCGCCTTTCGGGCCTTCATAGCGAATCACCACCACATCGCCCGCGACCACGGTACCGTCGTTGATGCGCCCCTGGGCTTCTTCTTCAGAGCCAAACACCCGCGCAGAACCGGTAAAACGCGTACCCTCTTTGCCAGTAATTTTAGCCACTGCGCCTTCCGGTGCCAGGTTGCCGTAAAGCATGCGCAA
>JAMCZP010000346.1 GCA_023485185.1 Gammaproteobacteria bacterium | reverse complement strand
ATCGGCATGAAAGTTGAGAATTCTCAAGCGTTACAAGGAGTAGTGAGCGGAGAGTCTTTTTGGTCATTCAAAGCGCTATCGCCCATTGATGGACGTGAGCGACTGTTCCATATGCAGCGGGTAGGTGAATATCCCATGTTGGCGGTGGTGGGTATTGATCTACATGAATTGTTGTCGGGCTGGCGGCAGCGGGTGTTGATTTTATTACTGGTCATGGGGGTAATTACGCTGCTAGGTGCCTGGGGAGTGCGCCATTATCTCAACCGCTTAGCATTAGCCCATCAATTACAGCAGCGTATAGAAGAGCGTGAAGAAGCCCGTGCCGAAGCACAAGTGGCTGCTGCTGCGTTTCAAACGCATTTAGGGATTCTGATTACCGACGCACAAGGGTCAATTATCAAGGTGAATGACACCTTTAAGCGAATTACTGGCTACGATGAAGTCGATCTCATCGGTAAAAATCCGCGGATGTTTAGTTCGGGTTACCATAATGACGCATTTTATAGGCGCTTATGGAAGCGTATTGCCAAAACCGGTAATTGGGAGGGTGAGATTTGGAATAAGCGCAAAAATGGTGAGCTTTTTCCTGAGTGGTTAACCATTAGCGCCGTATACAGCCCAACGAGAGTGCTTACCCATTACGTCGCCACGATGAGCGATATTAGTGAGCGAAAAGCTGCTGAGCAGGAGATACATCAATTAGCCTTTTATGACCCGTTAACAGGACTCGCCAATCGTCGGCTATTTATGGATCGCATGGAAGCTGCGCTAAAAGAGCTACAGCGCCATCAGCGCTGCGGTGCGCTGTTATTTATCGATATAGATAACTTTAAGCAGATCAATGACACCTTGGGTCACTACAACGGCGACCAGTTACTGCAAGGTGTGGCGCGAAGGTTAGGCCAAATGCTGCGGGATACGGATACCTTAGCGCGTTTAGGTGGCGATGAGTTTGCGGTATTAATTGAAGGTGTTGATAGTAGTCCAGCACAAACTGCTCAGCTCGCCGAAGGCATTGCTCATAAATTATTAACGCAGCTTGGCAAGCCTATCATTCTAGCTGAGGAGAGCATTGAGGTTACTGGCTGTATCGGTATTACCATCCTGGCAGACAGTCTGCACAAGGTGGATGATTATTTGCAGCAAGTGGATATGGCGCTCTTTCAAGCAAAAAGTAATGGTCGCCATAGCGTGTGCTTTTTTGACCCTGAAATGCAAACGGCCCTGTTGGCTCATGTGAAGCTTGAAGCTGACTTGCGCCAAGCACTTGCAGATAAACAGTGGCAGCTCTATTACCAGCCTCAGGTAAACCATCTAGGAACGATAACAGGCGTAGAGGCACTACTGCGCTGGCAGCACCCCGAGCGCGGGATGGTGTCGCCAGGTGAATTTATTCCATTGCTAGAAAGTAATGGGCTGATCAACGATGTGGGTGAATGGGTATTGGAAGATGCCTGTTATCAGTTGGTTCGTTGGGCCAAGAGCCCTAGATTTAGTGGGTTAACGGTGTCGGTAAATATCAGCCCGATGCAGTTCCGTGATGAGAACTTTTTAAAGCGCGTCGAAGGCGTGTTTGCACGTACCCAAGCTCCTCTCAATCGCTTAAAGCTTGAAGTGACTGAATCACTGTTTGTGGAAGCGCGTGATGATGCTCGCGAAAAAATGCTGCACCTCAAGGCAAAAGGAGTGCGCTTTTCGCTCGATGACTTTGGCACTGGCTACTCATCGCTTGCTTATTTGGCTCAGCTGCCGCTGGATCAATTAAAAATTGATCAATCATTTGTACAGCAGGTGCTCGAAAGCCAGGCTAATGCGGCCATTGTGGAGAGTACGATTGCGTTGGCAGAGAGCCTTAACCTGGAAGTAATCGCCGAGGGCGTAGAAACCGAAGCGCAGCAGGCGTGGCTTTTGGCACACGACTGCCATGCTTATCAAGGTTATCTATTTGGACATCCCGTCACGGCTGAGGCATTTGAAACATTGATGCTTAGCGATTAACACTCATTAGCATGCTAGGCCCATCATGCGTGCTTCAAGGTCAGTATGTGGAACATTTAATGTATCGGGCAAGATAATTTCCAGGCGAGAATCCTGCCGCCAAACACAGCTTTCAACGCTTAACGTACCCTCCATGCGATTAAGGCGTTTCCAGCCATGATTGGTATGGAACACGCCTTTAATGCGCGCTTCCCTGGGTAGCTCTGCTAAGTAGGCGGCCAGCTGATCCAGGTCGAATTGATCGCTCGGATGCCAGCGTAAACCCGTGCTGGTATAGCCGAGCGCCGTGCCGGTTTCGCGCTGTGGTTTGCCTGGCGGGGGAGGGAAGTCGAAAAATGAGCCTTTTAGGCTGGGTGCTGCGGCCAACTGTTGATGGTTGGTGGGTATGCTTATAGCGCCTGCGGCGGCATGATGGCCGCTCTGGATTAATAGTGAAATGGGCAGTTCGCCTTGAGGTGCTTCCTGCACCCATTTGCGTGGCGGCCAGCGCTGCGCCACAAAGTTGTTGGCAGCCGATAACTGCTCTGGCGTGCTTTGATCCAGCATGGTGAGCGCTACCGCATCGGCCATATCGAGCTGGTCACGAAAGGTGTCATGCTGGCGAACGCGAGAGTCATCAAGACGGCGCGGGTCGAGGGTGGCAATCACATCGCGCACCTCAACGAACTCATCAAACGCCTCTCCGCGCAGAAGATCTAATAGGCCTGCGGGGTGACCAAGGCCTGAGGGCTCGATAATGACCCGGTCGGGTTTGCTGCGTGCCAATAAATTAACCAGTGCCGCTTGCAGCACAAAGGCGAGCTGGCAGCATAGGCAGCCACCGGGCAGGCCTTTGATAACGACGTCATCGCGGGCGTCAAACATGGCTTGGTCGATACCGATTTGACCAAACTCATTTACCAGAATGGCCCACTTTTCATCCACAGGCTTCTGCTCTATGAGGCGGTGGATAAGCGTGGTTTTGCCGCTGCCAAGAAAACCGGTAACGATATGTACCGGCACTTTTAATTTTGCTGTTCCTGCTAAAACTGCCAACGACTAACCCCCGGTCATATTCATAAAGCGTACTACCTGCACATCGCCATCGGTGGTGAAGTGGTGGCGCTCGGGTTTCAGTGGCAAAGCGTTAATGATGGCCTCTTTCAGCGCCTGCATATTGCCGGGGTGGCGGCGCAGCACGGCGCGCAAATCCACCGAGTGCTCGTTGCCTAAACAAAGCAGCAGGCGACCTTCCACGGTGACGCGCACGCGGTTGCAAGTATCGCAAAAGTTGTGGCTATGGGGGGAGATAAACCCAACGCGGCTGTCGCTGTCGGCCATTTTAAAGTAGCGCGATGGACCTGGGGTGGTTTCGGTCGTAGGCGTCAGCGGGTAGCGGGACTCAATCAGGGTCTGGACATCATCGCTGGAGTAGAAGGTTTCCGCCCGTGAGTGATCGGAGACATCGCCCAGCGGCATCTCTTCGATAAAACTAATATCGAGACCTTCCTGGCGGGCAAAGGTGACCAGGTCGATTACTTCGTCGTCGTTGCGGCCTTTTAAGATCACCGCGTTGAGCTTAATACGCTCAAAGCCAGCCTCTTTGGCAGCGTGAATGCCATCGATCACTTTGGCTAAATCGCCGGTGCGGGTTAGCTGCTTAAAGCGCTCGGCATCCAGTGAATCAAGACTGATATTCAACCGCCGTAAGCCGCTGGTGTAAAGCTGCTTGGCATGCTTGCGCAGGCTGGCACCGTTGGTAGTCATGGTGAAGTCTGTGAGGCCCGGCATTGCACCGATCTCATCAACCAGTTGCTCTATGCCGCGGCGCACTAACGGCTCACCGCCGGTGAGGCGAATCTTCTCAACACCAAGCTCAGTGAAGGCGCGAGCGACCATGGCGATCTCTTCCAGCGTGAGTACCTGGGCGCGGGGCAGAAACGTCATCTCCTCGCTCATACAGTACACGCAGCGGAAATCGCAGCGATCGGTGACCGAAATACGCACGTAGCTAATGCGCCGACCAAAGTCGTCGATCAGTTGCTGGTCAGTCAGCGATTGAGACCGCTGTTGGTCAAGTGGTTGTGCGGATCGTTGCTCGCTCATCGCCATCCCGTTAGTGGTTGTATGCTGACTACCTCGCCTGGTTGAGCGCCGTCTTGGTCATCGGCAAGCTCAATCAAACAGTTAGCAGCCACCATCGAGGTTAAAATACCCGACCCCTGGGCGCCGGTGCTACGCACGTGTAACTGCCCTTGCTCATCAGTATGGTAGACGCCGCGAATAAAATCAGTGCGTTTGAAGCGGCTTTTTAAAGTGTTATCGGCAACCGCATTAAGGCGCTGGGGTGGTGCGACTGACTGCCCCTGAAGCCGATCCAGCAGCGGCGTAACAAACTGTAGAAAGGTTACCATGACCGCTACTGGATTGCCGGGCAAGCCAACAAACGGCGTGTGTGTTTCACCCAGCCAACCACACACCATTGGGCGCCCTGGGCGCAGCGCCACGCGCCAGAAGGCTAAACGGCCCAGTTGCTCCAAAGCAGCGCGGGTAAAGTCAGCTTGGCCCACCGATACGCCGCCGCTAGTGATCACCAAATCGCTCTTCTGGGCGGCCTGCTCAAGGGCCATTTTGGTCGCCACCAAGTCATCCGGCAGAATGCCCAGGTCAATCACCTCGGCGCCCTGTTCTGTGAGAAGACCTATCAGCGTAAAACGGTTGGCGTCGTAAATACCTGCCTGGGGTAGCGGCTCGCCAGGCGCAGTAACTTCATTGCCGGTGGAGAAGATCGCTACCTTCGGGCGTTGGTACACGTTTATTTCGGCATAGCCCAATGAGGCTAACAGCCCTAGTGATGCCGCATCCAGCCGTGCTCCTTCAGGCAGTGCTGTGTCGCCAATGGCAATATCTTCACCGGCTTGGCGAACATGTTGGCCGTGTTTGAGGAGCTCAGGAGACTCAATGATCACATGTGCAGGCTGCTCATCTAGCGGTTCGCGCAGTTGTTCACTCATCACCACTGTATCGGTGCCCGGCGGTAAGGGGGCACCGGTAGTGATGCGTACACAGTAACCGGCAGGCACCCGTTCGCGACGATACTGCCCGGCCAACACCTCACCGGCCAGTGGCCAATGGTTTTGCTTGGCTCCCACTCCTTCCCTGGGTAAGGCTAACGCCACGCCATCCATCGCCGCATTAGTGTTTTGCGGCACGTTAATCGGCGCCTGAACGGATGCCGTCAAGCGGCGGCCATGGGCTTGCGCCAAAGGGATCTGCTCACTGCCTAGTGGGTGCTTAATAAGAGTGGCAAGCGCCTGGCGCGCTTCGTCGACGCTGAGCATCTGTTCGCCTAGATCAAAGCAGGAGAGGGTCATTTCACCTCCTTGCTCGGAGTTCCCATTAGTACTTTTTCCAGGCTTAGCTTCTCCTCTTCCGTATTAAGGTTGGCAAAAGCCTCCGGGCAGTCCGACATATCGACTTTGCACCAGTCGTGACGGGCGTACCAGCGGTCAATTTTGCGCTCGCCCTCGCCAAGCGTTGCGGCCAAATCATCGGCGAGTGAGGTGCGTAATAACGCGACCACCGGGTGTAGCCGTTCACCGTCAAAGGCTACGGCGATATCATGCTCGCCATTATCTGAGGCAATACCTGCCGCCATGCGCGCTACTAAATCGTCGGGTAGGGCGGGGGAATCGCAGGGGGCCACTAATAGCCAGGGGGTTTTTGCCGCGCGCAGGCCGCTATAGATGCCCATTAATGGCCCCTTAAAGCCACCTTCGGCACCGTCCATTGCGAGATCAGCAATCACACGGTCAGCAAAGAATTGGTAGGCGTCGGCATTGCGGTTGGCGTTAACCAGCAGCTCGGCTACTTGGCCTTCAAGGCGTTTCACTACATGAGCAACGAGTGGCAAACCTGCGAATGGCTCAAGCCCTTTGTCGCGGCCTCCCATTCGTCGCCCTTCGCCGCCGGCGAGAATCATGCCGGTGAGTTCTTGAGTGGGGATCATGAGCTTGCCTCTTTGGATGAACGGGCATGGGATGGGCGCGGCGGAATAGCGTCTAGCGTTAAACGGCTCTGGGTATTGATAGCCTGAAAATGGCGGCCCTTGGCGCGGGCGATCAACATCACCCCAAAGCGCTCGGCGAGCTCAACGCCTTTTTGCGTAACACCTGAGCGTGATACCAGCACGCTAATACCCATTTGTGCCACTTTTAACACCATCTCAGATGTCAGTCGCCCGGTAGTATAGAAAATATCCGCATTGGCACTGTCGGCTTGTTTAAGCCATTGGCGCCCAGCCAGCGTATCTACCGCATTGTGTCGCCCAACATCTTCAACAAAGTCGAGCACCTCGGTTTGGCGGCACAGCGCGCAGCCATGCACGGCACCCGCGCTGCGGTAAGTTTCATTATAGGCGTTAAGGTTTTGCAGCAGTTGATAGAGGGTGGATTGCGCTAGGTGGGTATTGGGCAGTGCGGTAAGCGCAGTTTGATCAAGCAGCTTACCAAATACCGTGCCTTGGCCGCAGCCGGTGGTCACTGTGCGCGTGCTTAAACGCGTTTCCAAATCTTCTGGTAAGTGGTGGGTCACCACCACGGCCGCTTCGACCGACCAGTCGACCTGCACCGCCTGTAAATCTTCCGCTGCACGCAGCAGCCCCTGGTTGCGTAGATAGCCAACGACCAAGGCTTCCGGGTCGTCGCCCAGTGTCATCAGCGTGACGATTTCACGTTTGTTGAGATAGACAGTCATTGCCCGTTCAGCGGCAATTGCCTGCTGGCGTGCATCGCCGTACTCATCAACGATGCTGATCTCGGTAGTGGCCGGTAAGCGAGCTCGGCTTAACTGAAGGGCGGGCATCTATGCTCCTCACAGAATACGACAGGGTTGACGATGATGGCGCTGGGGATGCTTACTTGTCTACCTATTCAACGGCAATCCGTTCAAGGCAAAGGGACTGATGTTATGAGTGACAACCTACGCCCAATCAGTATTACCCTGGTTGCTGAAGCAAAGCAGGTGAAACAGTTTACCCTGACCCAGTGGCGAATTGCTGAGCTTACGCTAGGTGATCAGGGTGATCATGTGCTTAACCTGCAGCTTTCAATGACCGAACGGGCGGCTTACCGTTTTAATCTGACCTCTAAAACGCCGCGTCTGTTTGTACGGGCGGGTTTTAGCGGAGAAACACCAAAACCCGATGCCATCTCTGCTAGTCAGGATGTAGCGGCAGGTTGGATGGACGGTGAGCGCCAGGTGTTGGAAGCGCCAATGCCGATGGCGATTGAGGTGTGGATGGAAAATTATCTTGCCCGCCACGGCGAAGCGCCGGTGGAAATGCGCAAGAAGAAACGCAAAGGAGCGGGTCGTGCTAAAGACACCCCGACCAAGGAGCAGCCGCAGTGAGCCGTTTAGAACGCTGGTCACGGATTAAGCGCAACGTTGCCCGCGAGGAAGATTCGCCACCCCCTGCGTCTAAAGCGCCTGTTGAAGAGACATCTTTAGAGCTAACGTCTTCAGAAGCCGTGTCTACATCCAGTGAAACGGTGCAGGCTCACGTCACCACTGACGCCGGACACGAAAAAGCACCGACCTCGCCTGAGCCAGAACCTGGCAGTCTGGATCACACCTTGCCTGACCCTGAAACGCTAGAAGCCGGCAGCGATTTCAGCGCTTTTATGGCACCGGGGGTAAGTGGGCCGCTACGCAGGCAAGCACTGAAACGGCTGTGGGCTACCGGCAACTATAATGTCCGTGACGGCTTGGATGATTATGATGCCGACTACAATAAGCTCTTAAAGCCCATGACTTCGGAGCTTGCCGGTAAACTGCGCCGTTGGACGCACAAAGTGGAAGAGGCGGTCGATAAGTCGTTAGCTGAGGCGGAGTCCGAACTTCCCGTTGAGGAAGAAACCTTAACGCCTGACGCTGAAAGTGGTGCCAGTGAAAAAAACATCGCTCTAGACGACCAGTCTGATTATTTATCTGGACCTAAGACGAAAACATGATGCCAATATTAAAATAATAAAAATCAATATGTTAGGTTTTTAAAAATACATGATCGTTGGCAGCGTTGACAGCTGTTAGGTTGGCAAATGTCATATTTCGCCATACGCTGAACTTAGCTCTAGCGCATAGTTATGCCACAATAGTTAAATTAGACAATTCAAAATTATAATAAGAATTATTCACTGACCGTGAGAGCGCATGAACCAACGAATCCAACTGGCGTCGATAGACGACCAGCGTAATGCCGAGGCTCGGGAAACGGTACGCCAGCGTATCTCCTGGCCCGCTAATTTAACGCCTGCCAATGTGACCTATCACAGCCGTGGTCATGCGCTGTTAATAGGGTCGGTCGACGACGTTTATCCAGCTGCTCGCGCGCTCCAGGGGCGCGGCTTGGCATCGCTTACACTGCTTTTAGCTGAATCTGCTGAACACAACCCAAGCCCTGCTCCTGTCGATACGCTTGGGGGCAGTGAGCCGGTAGTTACCCAGATGCTCAGTAGCGATCAGTTAAGCCAACTGCGTATCAACGGTTATTTAGGTGCTTTCAGCGTACTTATTGAGAGTGATGATACGCCGCTTGATCTTGCCCGCGCACTGATTGAGCGTGACGGTTTTGATCTGATATTCGATCTTGCTGCGACCACGCATTCACAGCGCTGGGAGTTACCGCCACCTGGCTATGTCACTATGCAGTGGCATGACGTTGAGCAGCGCAGTGAAACCCTCGATAGCTTTGTAGGGCTAGTGGGTGAGTTTGATAAGCCGCGTTACTTCCAAGTCAACAGTGATTTATGTGCTCACTCCACCAGCGGCAATATTGGCTGTACGCGCTGCTTAGATGTTTGCCCGGCGGATGCTATTTCCAGCGTTAAAGGTCGGATTGAATCCCGTATCGAGGTTGACCCTTATCTCTGCCAAGGCGTTGGGAGTTGCACCAGCGCCTGCCCAACCGGTGCTATCGAATTTCGCTTACCGGAAACCCGCCGCCAACAAGATACGCTGTCTACTTGGCTGGGTGCTTATCGCGAAGCGGGCGGCCAAATGCCGGTGCTGCGTTTTATTACCCATGATTCACAAGATGCTGAGCGTGCAGCTGGCGTAGTCCCTGCAGGTCACGTCATTGACGCACCGTTAGAAGAGCTGGGCGCGGCGGGTCACGACCAGTGGCTTACCGCGCTCGCTGCGGGTGCTGCCGAAGTGCGCATCCAACTGCACCCTAATATGCCTGCCCGCTTAAGCGCTTTTTTGATCGATCAGGTTGCTCAAGCGCATGCGCTCTTGGAAGCGTTGGGCCATGACTGCGCTCGCGTAAAGCTGATCGAGATAGCCGATGGTGCAGGCCGGGATGCGCTGCCAGCGCTAACGCCGTTAACAGAGGCACCGCTTAGCTTGCCTGAGCCTGAAAAACGCGCCCGCTTAAATCGCGTATTAGCGCGCTTGGCTGAGCTTGGAAGCCCCAGCAGTGAGCGAGTGGCGATGCCGGTGGGCGCTGCTTACGGCACGATTCAGGTCGATAGTAATGCCTGTACGCTGTGCCATGCCTGCGTCAGTAACTGCCCGACACCTGCCTTGAAATCAGGCACCGACCAGCCAGCGCTTAGCTTTTTGGAAGCGGACTGCGTGCAGTGTGGTTTATGTGAGCAGGCCTGCCCGGAAAATGCGATTACCCTGCAGCCCGGTTTCCTGGCGACGGAGGCTCGTACAACGCGACATATCTGTCACGAAGAGGCTGCCTTTGAATGCATCAACTGTGGTAAGCCGTTTGCCACCGTCAGCACGGTAGCTACTATTAAACAGAAACTCGCCAACCACCCCTATTTTGCCGGTGAAGCAATGATCCGCCTGGAAATGTGCGAAGACTGCCGAGTACAAGATGTTTGGAAAACCATGATTCGCGATCCAAACGCGCAACTGAAGGTATAAGCCAATGACGGATGCTGCACTGTCCACGCTCAAAGAAGCGGATGCACTACGCGCCGACATCTACCGGCTGCTCGCTTCATTATTGCGTCAACCACCTGATGCAGACCTCCTGGCGTGGCTGGCTGACCTATCCATTGAGCAGGATGGCAGTCGTCTAGCTGAGTGCTGGAAGACTCTCTCTGACGCTGCAAATGTGGCCTCTACAGAGCAGCTACAGCGTGCGCATTTTAGTCACCTGGTGGGCGTGATTCAGGGAGACGTAGTGCCTTACGCCTCCTGGTATCGTAACGGCGAATTAATGGAAGCGGCGCTGGTGGCGCTGCGTCGTGATTTGAAAGTACTTGGCTTTGTGCGTAGTGAGCATACCCGTGATCCAGAAGATCACCTTGCCGCACTATGTGAAGTCATGGCGATGTTGATCGATGCCGAAAGCCAGGAGCAGGCCTATTTCTTTAGCCAGCATTTAGCCCCATGGGCGGCCAATTGTTGTGCCGACCTGGGGCAGGTAAACACCGCTTTCTATGCGGCGCTGGGGCAGTTAGGTAGCGCTTTTATGGAGAGTGAGCAGGCTCGCTTGAGTGTTGATGCGGGCCAAACGACGGTGCGTATTGTTGAGCTTTAACTGTTGAGCTTAAATAGTTGATTTTAAACAAAGTCGCCGTATAAAAAACGACATAAAAAGACCCTGCATAAAAGCATGCAAGAGGAGAACCCCATGCACAAATCACATAATCCTGAGCGCCGCCGGTTTATGAAAACCGTAGGGTTGGGAACCGCCGCTGCGGGTGCTGCGGCGGCAGTAGGTCATGTCACGCTGGCACAGGCTGACACTGCCCCGGTAGAAAACGAAAAACAAACGGTTAACTACCGTGAGACTGACCACGTCCGCGCTTATTACGCCTCTCTGCGTGACTGACGGCGGAATGCCAGGAGATTTGCCATGCGTTTAACTCGCAAAACAGACACCCCTAAAGCCTCTGGGCTGGGTATTTCCCGCCGCCAATTCCTTAAGCGGACAGGTGCAGCCACTGGCGGTGTCGCCGCCGTTGGCTTTATGGGCGCACCGATGATGCAGCGCTCCGAAGCGGCCAACAAAACCCCCGTATTGGATTCGCCGGTAGAAACCAAACGCACGATCTGCTCTCACTGTTCAGTAGGTTGTGGCGTTTATGCAGAAGTTCAAGAGGGTATTTGGACGAAGCAAGAACCGGCTTTCGATCACCCCATTAACCGTGGCGCTCACTGCGCAAAAGGCGCTTCTTTACGCCAGCACGGCCACTCAACGCGTCGTCTCAAATACCCAATGAAGCTAGTGGCGGGTGAGTGGGAGCGCATGAGCTGGGATGAAGCCATCAACGAGATCGGCGACAAGCTGCTTGAGCTGCGCGATGAACACGGCCCGGACAGCGTCTACTGGCTGGGTTCGGCTAAGTTCAATAATGAGCAGGCGTATCTTATGCGCAAGCTCGCCTCTCTATGGGGTACCAACAACACCGACCACCAGGCGCGTATCTGCCACTCAACGACAGTTGCTGGCGTTGCCAATACCTGGGGTTATGGAGCGATGACCAACTCGCTCAACGATATGCATAACAGCAAATCAATGCTGTTCATTGGGTCTAACCCCAGCGAAGCCCACCCGGTGGCGATGCAGCACATCCTGATCGCTAAAGAGCGCAATAACTGCGACATCATTGTTGCCGACCCGCGCTTTACCCGCACGGCTGCTAAAGCCAACAAGTATGTACGTATTCGCCCTGGTTCAGATGTGGCCTATATTTGGGGCCTGCTGTGGCACATCTTTGAAAATGGCTGGGAAGATAGCGAGTACATCAATCAGCGCGTCTACGGTATGGATGAAGTGCGCGCAGAAGTGGCGCAGTTCACCCCTAGCGTTGTTGAAGATGTCACCGGCGTTTCCGAGGCGGACATGTTCGATGTGGCTAAGCGCCTTTCCGATAGCCGTCCTGGCTGTGTAGTTTGGTGTATGGGTGGTACTCAGCACACCACCGGTAACAACAATACCCGTGCTTACTGCATTCTAGAGCTGGCATTGGGCAATATTGGTAAATCCGGCGGCGGCGCTAACATTCTGCGTGGTCATGATAACGTACAGGGAGCTACCGATTTAGGCCTGGGCTCTGATTCTCTGCCGGGTTATTACGGCTTAGCGGAAGAGGCTTGGCAGCACTGGGCGCAGGTATGGGATGTCGATTACGAGTGGCTTAAAGGCCGCTTTGACGATACCGAGTACGCCGATGGCAAACCGATGTACACCAGCGGTATTACGGTGTCGCGCTGGGTCGATGGCGTGCTGGAAGAGGATGAAAACATCTCTCAGCGTACTGCGCTGAAAGCGATGTTCTACTGGGGCCATGCGGTTAACTCCCAGACCCGTGGCGTCGAAATGCAAAAAGCCATGCAGAAGCTTGAGATGATGGTCATCGTTGACCCTTATCCAACGGTTGCCGCTGTTATGCACGACCGTACCGACGGCGTTTACCTGCTGCCTGCAGCCACTCAGTTTGAAACCACCGGCAGTGTTACCGCCACCAACCGCTCCATTCAGTGGCGTGATCGTGTGATTGAGCCGTTGTTCGAATCTAAGCCAGACCACGAAATCATGTACCTGTTTGCCCGCAAGCTGGGCTTCGGTAATGAGCTGGTGATGAACTATGAGATGAACGGCGACGAGCCGCTAATCGAAGACATCCTGCGTGAAATCAACAGCGGCATGTGGACAGTAGGCTACACCGGTCAAAGCCCTGAGCGCCTTAAGGCACACCAGCAGAACTGGCATACCTTTAGCTTCGAGAATTTGCGCGCTCAAGGTGGGCCGGCTGATGGTGATTACTATGGCCTACCTTGGCCTTGCTGGGGCACCCCAGAGTTTGGTCACCCTGGCTCGCCTAATCTTTATGACACCAGCGTTCCGGTAATGGAAGGTGGTATGGGGTTCCGCGCTCGTTTTGGTATCGAACGCGATGGCGTCAACCTGCTGGCGGAAGGCTCTGCACCGGTGGGTGGCGATATTGATGACGGATACCCTGAGTTTAGCGGCCAGTTGCTCAAAGATCTGGGCTGGTGGGATGACCTGACGGCTGAAGAGAAAGTGGCTGCTGAAGGTAAAAACTGGAAGACTGACTTCTCAGGCGGTATCCAGCGAGTGGTTATTGAGCATGGCTGCGCCCCTTACGGTAATGCCAAGGCCCGTGCGGTTGTCTGGACGTTCCCGGATGCCGTGCCCAAGCACCGCGAGCCGCTTTACACCACCCGCCGTGACTTAGTCGAACGCTTCCCGACCTGGGATGATTTTGACTCCATCATGCGTCTGCCGACCATGTACAAAAGCATTCAGGATCGCGATAACAGCGCTGATTACCCGATTATTCTTACCTCT
>JAMCZP010000092.1:825-13327 GCA_023485185.1 Gammaproteobacteria bacterium | reverse complement strand
CTGCAGGGCGCTCAGGTACTCCACTTCTGCCCAGCAGAGGACACTGACTGGCTATGGTTGACGCCCACCCCTCAAGCACTGCCAGGGGCTATTCGCGGTGGCATTCCGCTCTGCTGGCCGTGGTTCGGCGCCTACTGGTGAAGATGTTAGGCAACTCTTAAAGGAAAATTCATGATCCCCGATTCGCTCAAACAATTGCTTAAAAGCACACAAGGACAGCAAACGGCCAGTTGGGAAGGTCGTGATGTTGTGCTTTTTAATATGCCTTGGGGGGAGTTGGTGATCAGCCTGCAGGGCGCTCAGGTACTCCACTTCTGCCCAGCAGAGGACACTGACTGGCTATGGTTGACGCCCACCCCTCAAGCACTGCCAGGGGCTATTCGCGGTGGCATTCCGCTCTGCTGGCCGTGGTTCGCCGACGAACGCTACGCCGATGAAAGCCCTGAGCGTGACGGCCCGTTCCATGGCCTCGCCCGTCATGCTGCGTGGCGGTTAGACGCCGTCGATGAGCACGCGGAGGGAATCGAAATTCACCTTTCCCCTGAGCAGCAGCTGCATACCCAGCTCACCGCGCGTTTGGTGGTTCAGGCCAACGCCCAGCGGCTAAACGTGGAATTGATTAGCGAAAACATTGGCGAAACGCCGGTTAAAACCAGCGGTGCACTGCACACTTACCTCGCCGTTGCGGATATTCATCAGTGCCGTTTAGAAGGCCTTGCCGGTGCACGTTACCTCGACAAATTGCGCGGCTTTGCTGAAAGCGAGCAACAAGGTACGCTTGCAGTAAACGGTGCCGTTGACCGCATTTACCACACCAATCAAGCCGTGCTACTTAATGATGGCCAACGCAGCCTGCGCATTGGCAAACAGTCCAGCGACTCCACGGTCGTTTGGCACCCCGATAGCGAGCTGCCCAGCGACACACCCGCCGAAGCAGCGCGCTATTTTATCTGCGTTGAAGCCGCCAATACGCGTTTAGATCCTGTCTGGCTAGTGCCCGGTGCCCAACATTTACTGGGTACGACACTTAGCCGCGGTTAACCGCTGGTTCATCAATGTGTTGTTATCATTGCTGATATCAACGGAGGGGAAAACCGCTTAAGGAGCGTATATGAGTCCACAGGACTGGCTGGAAGCAGCGACGTTGGCATTTAACTTAATCGGCATGGTGGTGTGTATAGCCGGTCTTACCCTGGCAAAAAAGATGACCCGCCGCTGGCCAGGCTATGTTATTGCGGTAATCGGTTTTCAAATCGCTACGATGCCGATGTTTTATCAACTGGTGTTAATGTTACGTCAGTGAAAGTCAAGCCAGTGAAGGTTAAGCCCCCTACCCTCTATTAATGGATAAAGCATGCTCCAGCCGTTAAATCGCGAACTGAGCAACTTGTTAGAGCGTGGTCGTGACCGCCAACTGCGCCTAGCGGTGACCGGCCTTTCACAAGCGGGCAAAACCGCTTTTTTGACCTCGCTGGTCAATCAGTTGCGCCATGCAGGCGTAGAGGCTCGTCTCGATTTACTGCCCGCCGCCCGCGAAGGCCGCCTGTTGGGCGCTCAGCGACTTAACCAGCCTGACCTGGGCGTACCGCGTTTTCCCTATGACCCAGGCATGGCCGCACTGCGCGATATACCACCGCGCTGGCCAGAACCGACCCGCGGCATTAGCGAATTACGTTTACAGCTACGCTACCGCCCGGCCCGTAGCGGCTGGTTTACCCCGGAAATAGCCCATCTCACGCTCGATCTGTTCGATTACCCTGGCGAGTGGCTGCTCGACTTACCGCTGCTGCAACACGATTTTTACAGTTGGAGCCAAGCCCAAGCACTTCACCAAGGTGAACAGCGGCGTGGCCTGTTCACTGAGTGGCTGGCGGCGGTGGAGCCACTTGACCCCGCTGGTGAAGCAGATGAAGCTCAGCTCGCGGCGCTTGCCGAAGAGTATGCCCAAGGCCTACGCCGCGCCAAGGAGGCTGGTTTTTCCGACCTGCAGCCGGGGCGCTTTTTGCTGCCCGGCGAGCTGGAAGGCGCGCCGGTACTACAGTTTTTTCCGCTGCCGCAGCTAAATGTTTCCAAAGAGACGCTGGAAGCACTGCCCGCCAACAGCCTCTATGCCACCCTGGCGGCGCGCTTTCGCTACTATCAGCAGCAGGTGGTGAAACCTTTTTACCGCGATCATTTCCGCCGCTTTGACCGCCAAATCGTGCTGGTGGATGTGCTTGGCGCACTTAATGCCGGCCCAGAACGCTTTGAAGATCTCTCCCGCGCGCTGCGCCAGTTAATGCACAGCTTTGACTACGGTAAACGTAGTCTGTTAACACGCCTATTCGCCCCTAAAATTGACCGGCTGGCGATTGCCGCTACTAAAGCGGACCACGTGACACCCGACCAGCACGGCAACGTGGTACAGCTATTAGAGGCCTTACTGGCAGAACCACTCAAAGACCTACGCTTTGCCAACGTGCCTGTAAAAGCACTTTCGCTGGCCGCTATTCGCGCCACCGAAGCCCGCGAGGTAACCCACGAGGGTAAGCGCTCACCTGCATTGCGCGGCACTACATTGGAAGGTGAGGACGTATTGGTTTACCCCGGCGATGTGCCCGCCCGCTTACCAACCGCCGATTTTTGGCTGCAACAGGGCTTCGATTTCCCAGGCTTTCGCCCAATGCCAACTACCTCAGAAGCGCTGGATCATATTCGCATGGACGCCGCCATCGACTGGCTGATTGGAGATAAGCTCACATGACCACCCCACAGCCACGCCGTCACTTTAAACTGGATGATAAGCCGGAAGAAGCCGCTGATGTTGCGGCCTCCCTGCGCCAGCGCGAAGTGTTTGCCGGGACCAGCGAGCATCATCCGCTAGCCCCGCTTCCTGAAGAGAAAGCGCTACCTGCGGCGACGTTAGGTACACCGCGCAAACGCCGCTGGGGGCTGCTATTTGCGCTGACAGGTGGCGCTGCCATAGGCACCGCCGAGCTAGTCACCGGCATTCCCGATGCAATAGCGCAATCCCAGTGGCTAGCCATTGCTTGGCAACTCTTCGGGGTCAGCCTGATTGGTTTAGGGGGGCTATCGTTACTTAAAGAGCTGGGGCGTTTACGCCGCCTAAGACGCCACGACAAACTGCGTGCCAACCTTGCCGAGCTGCCGCTGCGCTCGCCGCAGCAGGCCCGCGCCATGGCCGAGCAGCTTAGACGCCAACTTAAACTCGCCGATGATGACCCCCACTGGCTGGCCTTTCAGCGCGCCAATCAACCCCACCATAGCGGTGAAGAGATCCAAACCCTGCTGCGTTACCACCTACTGGCGCCTCGTGATCGTGAAGCCCAGCGCCTGATTACTCGCATGTCCGGCGAAACCGCGATTATGGTGGCAATCAGCCCGCTAACCCTGGTCGACATGGCGTTGGTAGCCTGGCGCAGCTTGGCGATGGTGGATCGGCTCTGCCGCCTTTATGGGTTAGAGTTAGGCTACGCCAGCCGCCTGCGGCTATTTCGCAATGTGTTGCACAATATGGCGTTTGCCGGTGCCAGCGAACTGGCCACCGACGCCAGTATGGATATGCTTTCCCTCGACTTAGCGGCGCGTCTTTCCGCTCGTGCAGGGCAAGGCCTCGCCACTGGGCTACTCAGCGCACGCTTAGGTCTTCGCGCCCAGCGGCTGTGCCGCCCGGTGCCTTTCACCGCCGAGGAGCAACCCAAAATCGCCGATCTTCGCCAAGACCTGTGGCGGCAGATCAAGAGGCTCGACAAGGAGACGGTACCGCAAAGCCGCTAACAAAGTGACCGGCGATGAGCCTCTTTTCGGCAACAAGATGGGATTCAACGCTATTTATCCTCATGATAGGAAGTTGGGATTGCATCCTCCAGTGAGGCGTAGTTAATGAACAATACCCATGATTCTGTATCATCCTCAGTAGAAAGCGATATGCAGACCGACTATGTCGTCGGTCAGGATAATATAAAGGGTCACTTTGGCCCGTTCGGTTTTGATATCCACAACCGCGTCTTTGTGGTTTCAGCGCTTGCCTCAGCCATCTTCATTGTCCTCACCCTGCTCTTCCCTGAGCAAGCTGGCGGCATTTTCCAGTCTATCGTGGCCTTCTCTACGGGCACGTTGGACTGGTATTTTATGATTCTGGTCGATTTCTTTATTCTGTTTTGCTTAGCGCTGGTTGTTCTCCCTTATGGTTCGGTCAGACTCGGCGGTGCAGATGCGCGGCCAGACCATAGCTACCTCTCCTGGTTTGCCATGCTGTTCACTGCGGGCATCGGCATCGGCTTACTGTTCTTTGGTGTGCTTGAGCCGGTTTACCATGCCAATGTCTCCCTCCCCCTTGGCATTCCATCTCCCTTCGGGGCCAACGGCGAACTAAACACAGCCGCTATTGCTGACGCCAGTGCCATGGGCCTTGCGGGCACCTATCTTCATTGGGGTATCCATGGCTGGGCGGTGTATGTGGTGATGGCACTGGCATTGGGCCTGTTTACCTATAACAAGGGCCTGCCCTTCTCGATTCGCTCGGCGTTCTTTCCCATCCTCGGTGAGCGTGTCTGGGGCTGGTGGGGCCATGTGATCGATATCCTGGCGGTGTTTTCCACCCTCTTCGGGCTGGCAACGTCCCTCGGGCTCGGCGCCCAGCAGGCCAATGCGGGGATGAACTTTGTCTTCGGCCTGGAGGTGAGCACCACTACCCAAGTCATTGTGATCTTCTTAGTTACGGCAGTCGCGCTGGTGTCAGTATGGCGCGGGCTTGAGGGTGGCCTGAAGAAGCTCTCTGAGATCAACATGATTCTGGCTGTTTTGTTCTTCTTTTTCGTGCTGTTCGCTGGCCCTACATTGCTGGCCCTCAGCGGCTTCTGGTCGGGACTGACTACTTATGTTACTGACTTTATTCCTCTATCCGCACCTTTCGGTCGTGACGATGACGCCTATCGCCAGGATTGGACTATTTTCTACTGGGCATGGTGGATTAGTTGGGCACCTTTCGTCGGGATGTTTATCGCTCGTGTATCGCGAGGCCGCACGGTGCGTGAATTTGTACTCTGTGTATTGTTGGTTCCCAGCCTGTTTATCTTTATCTGGATGGGCGTCTTCGGTTCAACGGCGCTTGAGCAACTTTATGCTAACCCCGCTGGCAGCTTGGTCAAAGAGTATGTGATCGATAATTATCGGCCTGAATTATCACTATTCGGCATGCTCAACGAACTGCCGCTGACCGGCCTGATGTCGACCCTGGGTATCGTCTTGGCACTGATTTTCTTTGTCACCTCTTCGGATTCCGGCTCGCTAGTGATCGATACCATCACCGCCGGTGGCAAGATTGATGCGCCAAGGCCTCAGCGGATGTTCTGGGCGATCGTCGAAGGTCTGATCGCCATTGTACTGCTTATTGGCGGGGGCCTAACAGCGCTACAGGCTGGTGTCACCGCCACCGCGATTCCGTTCTCCATCGTGCTATTGCTGATGTGCTACTCAATTATCAAAGCGCTCAATGGCGAGCTACGCCTTATTCGCTCCTGAAAAGTGAAACGATCATGAAAAGCAAAACAGCCCTGCTGACTTGAGCAGGGCTGTTTTGTATTTCAATGCAGGATTACACGCTAAACCGCTTCTTCAGCCACTCGGCAACCGCGGCTTCACCATGATGGCCGATGCGCTCAGCGCCCTTTATACGATCAAACAATGCCGGATGGGCATTGGCCATTACCTGGGCTTCCCCTGCTAAAACGAGCATTTCGGTATCGTTAAGGTTGTCGCCAAACGCCAAACAGTCTGTGGGCGTTAAGCCCAACCGTTCCAGCAGTGCCGCTAACGCCACGCCTTTATTTACCCCACCAGCCATGATCTCCAGAGAATCAATTGTTGAGTAAGTAATATGCAGCCCGTTGCCGTGGGCCTCATGGGCTTGGTTTTCCAGTTTTTTTAGAGCAATGGGGTCGCCTAAATAGAGTACTTTCCCCACGCCATTAATGTCCATCTGCGAGGGTGGCACTACGTCGTAGGTGAAGCCGGTGGAAGCGTGAAGTGAGAGCAACTGCGGGGCTTCCGCATCAATATGCCAACCGCTTTCACGATATAAGCTGAGCCGCACCTGTGGAGGCCGCGGAAGCTCAATCAGCGTCTTTGCATGCTCAGGATCAACGTGATTAGCAGCCAGTAAGGCGCCTTTCGGATCATGCACATAGGCGCCGTTGGTACTGATCAGGTGCGCGGGGATGTCCAACTGATCACAAAATACTTTCATATCGTGATAGTGACGCCCGGAAGCAAGGGCGACATGATGACCCTGCTTCACCAGCGCTCGCAGCACGTCAACGGTGCTGTCGTGAAGCGTGTGATCGCTACCTAGTAGGGTGCCATCCAGGTCAGAAACAATCAGCCGGGGTGTCATAACGCGCTCCATCGACATGGGCATTTAGCTTAACCGATTCATTCGAGCGCATGTAAGCCATTGACTCGCCGTTACCAGCGACGACTTCACCTAGCGACAATTGGCGCGGCCTGCGGGAATCCGTATAGTGGCACCCTAACTCTCGCCAACTGATTGAGCTCATGCTTCAGAATAACGCCATGCTTGCCCAGCTCAAGCAACAGATTCGTCAAACCACCCCCCGTGCTGAAGGGGTGATCAAAGCCACCGACAAAGGTTTCGGGTTTCTCGAAACCGATGACGGTGAATCTTATTTCGTGCCACCGCCCGCTATGAAGCTCGTGATTCACGGCGATCGGGTGGAAGCGGTTATTCACGAGAACGGTGACAAAAAGTCCGTTGAGCCTGAAAAGCTGATTGAAGCTGGGCTTGATCGATTTGTTGCCCGCGTGCAGAAACGCGAAGGCCGGCTGGCGGTGGTACCCGACCATCCCTCCATCAAGAACGTGCTCAAATCACGTATTAAGCGCAGCCTGGATGAAGACAACATTGCTGACGGCGACTGGGTCGTGGCACGGCTGGTACGCCACCCGCTGAAAGCCGACGATCGCGCCTTCTTTGCCCAGATTGATGAGTTGGTTGCCAAAAGCGATGACCCGGCAGTGCCGTGGCGCGTGACCCTGGCGCGCCATGCGCTGGAGCAAGAGTGCCCAGATGCAGGCACCGACTGGCCGCTGATGGATGAAGGCCTTACTCGCGAAGACTTAACCGCTACCCCCTTCTTCACCATTGATGGTGAGAAGACCCGCGATATGGACGATGCGTTGCACATTGCGACGCGTGCCGAAGGCGGCTGGCAGCTTAGCGTGGCGATTGCCGACCCAACCGCTTACGTGGCAGAAGGTCATGCGGCTGATTTAGAAGCGCGCACGCGTGCCTTCACCGTTTACCTGCCCGGCCAGAATGTCACCATGCTGCCGGAGCAGTTAGCGGATGATCTCTGCTCGCTGTGGGAAAATCAGGAGCGCCCCGCGCTAGCCTGCACGTTGGATATCAATGCCGACGGCAGCCTAGGTGACTACCGCTTCTTCGCAGCCAATGTTAAATCCCACGCCAAACTCGTTTATGACAATGTGTCTGATTGGATCGAAGGTCAGGGCGACTGGGCCCCGACTGATGAGATTGCTGAGCAGCTCACTGCTCTGCGTGATTTGACCGAAGCGCGCACGGCTTGGCGCAACGAACACGCGCTGGTGTTTAAAGACCGCCCGGACTACGTGTTTGACCTGGACCCTGCCGGTAACGTGCTGGCAGTGCGCACCGAAGAGCGCCGCATTGCCAACCGGATGATCGAAGAGTCGATGATTGTGGCCAATGCCTGCTGCGCGGATTTCCTAGCCCAGCATATCGGCCACGGTATTTTTAACGTACACCGCGCCTTTGAGCCCGAGAAAGCCGAAGCTGCCCAGGAATTCCTGGCAGGCCAGGAGATCGTGGTTGAACGTGAAGCGCTGACCGAGCTTGCCCGCTACACCGAGCTTAAGCGTGCGCTGGAAAGCCGCGACGATGCTTGGCTGGATGCGCGTCTGCGCCGTTTCCAGGGCTTCACCATGATGTCAGCACAGCCCGGCCCGCACTTTGGCTTAGGGTTGGCTGCTTACGCTACCTGGACCTCGCCAATCCGTAAGTATGGCGATATGGTCAACCACCGGCTGATTAAGCGCGTGCTGAAAGGCGAACAGGCACCTGCCGAAGCTACCCAGCAGCTCACCGAGCAGTTGACGGAGCGACGCCGCCTGAACCGTATGGCCGAACGCGACGTAAAAGATTGGCTCTATGTGCGTTTTCTAACGCCCGCGGCACAGAACCAGGATACCTTTGAGGCCGAAATCATGGCCATCAACCGTGGCGGTATGCGCGTTCGCCTGCTGGAAAATGGCGCGACAGCATTTGTGCCGGCCCCCTCACGTTGATCCTGAGCATGCAAAGTGGTGATTGATGATAAAGAGGGTCGGATTCAGATCGAAGGCGAAGAGCGTTACAAGCTTGGCGACCCGCTTCGCGTAGTACTTACTGAAGCCCGCGAAGAGACGCGCTCGCTGGTGGCTAAACCGGCTGCTTGAGCCTGTCATGTAAGTCATGCTTGATGTAAACAACAACGGCACCTTCGGGTGCCGTTGTTGGTTCTATGCGCCCTTAAGCTTGCTGATGTTGAAAGAAGAATCGCAGTATTTCTTTCGTAGCATCTGGTCCCTTGGGATCGGTGTAGCTTCCCTTCGCGCTGCCGCCCGACCAAGCATGACCTGCTCCGTGTATACGCCACTGCTCCAAGTGGGGTTTGCCCGCCGCATCGTGATGCGTGGTGCGCGTATAGCCATGACCATTAGCGACCTTCCCCTGCTCTACGCTGCTGCCCGCTTGACGCGATGTGCTGTACTGGGCGGCAACACGTTCCGCATTACTGGGGTGTACGGTGGTATCGCTGTCACCGTGAAAAATAATCGCGGGGACGTCCGACGCCCAACCGGCTCCTTTCGCTTTACCACCGCCAAGCGGCCCGCTACCACCTTGCATGGCGCCTAGCGCATCAGGCAAGCTCTGTGCTACGCCGTGTGGAAGCCCTGAGTGGATACCCACCGCTGCAAACAGATCGGGATAGGTCATCGCCAAGGTGGTCGCCATCGCCGCGCCTGCTGAGAGCCCAGCGACATACACTCGGCTTTTATCGAGGCCATGGGTAGCGATGATTTGGCGGGTCATACCCGCAATGATCGCTGGCTCACCACCTTCACGCTGCTGGTCTTCGGCTTTAAACCAGTTCCAGCACTTCGAACTATTGGCGCTCATTGGCTGAGCAGGATAAAGCACACAGCACAGCTGTTCTTCCGCTAGTCGGTTCAAATCGGTGCCGACAGCGAAGTCATCAGGGTTTTGCGTACAGCCATGTAGCATCACCACCAAGGGCAGTGCCTGTCCGTGATAGCTGCTAGGCAGAAATAGCTTGTAGTCACGCTTTCCAACCTGATTGCTAAAACGCCCCGCAGTGAATGCACCGGGCCGTGGTTCCTCGGTAGTGTCTGGCGACTGGTGGGGTTGCGTCATTCCGCCGCGAAACTTCATCCACTTATCGCGCCATGCAGCAGGCATTTTAATGTCGCCGGTTGTGAATGATTCCGCTGGCGACTCAGTAGCTCCAGGCTTCGATGCCGTGACCTCTTCATCGATAATCTCGCAAGTTCCGTCGAAGGTATTGCCTCCCCGGTAAGCGTTATCCGGTGTTTCTTCACCACGCTGGGTGGGCGGAACGCCCTGCAATAGTGCCATGGCCTCTTGCAGCTTTCCCGCACGGGTGAGCCGCGTCGCTTCTTCCATTCGCTTTGTCATAGTGGCATCGATCATTTTCAATATCCTTATTCAATGATTGCGTGATGTTTGATTTAGTAATAAGTGCGTTAGTGGCTCAGTAGATGCGATCCGCCAGAGCGGCCTTAACCGCTTTGCTAGCGTACAGTGCACCCAGCACCACCACCGACTCGATGGTGGCCAAGGCAAGCTCGGGTGTTACGTCATCGGCAATGTTTGCCATACCCAACACCTGAATCTGCAACCTCTCTCCTGCCGCCTGTAGGGCTTCCAGGTCTGCGCGGCTATAGTGCTCAAGACCCAGCACGAAGGCTTTGCGGGTCACGGTCTCTCTAACCACCTCGGCATGGGTCGCCAGCTGATTACGGATGGCGGTGCGAATCAGATCGGTTCGATTGGAATAGAAACCCTCCTGCACCAGCAGATCGATCTGACCCAAATCAACCACCCCCAAGTTGATGGTTATCTTCTCGCTGGCGTCGCCGCTTTTGCGGCGCAGTTCATGCACACTCATGTTTAATCCCTCGTTGCCTAGACAGCGCAATACGCTGCCAGCTTTCTATCGCAGGCGTGATATCCGAAACAAAAAACATCGCTAAAGACTCCGCATACCATCTAAATAACATCCAAATACCATCCATATGGATGTTATATTAGTCTAGTAGAGCGCATAGTCAACAAATATCCGGTGACAACGCCCCATAGACAGTGAGGCCATCAGGTGGGGATGGGACAACAATATAGAGAGTTGGAGTCGAGGGCTGGAAATAAAATGGCATATAAAAATAAGGGCGCCCCGTGGGGCGCCCTTATCGCGTGCAGCTAAACGTTCATGGCTTACCAGCCAGTCACTTCTTTCAGCGCATCGCCGATTTCAGCCAAAGAACGTACGGTTTTAACACCGGCGTCTTCAAGGGCAGCAAACTTCTCGTCAGCGGTGCCTTTACCGCCGGAGATGATCGCGCCCGCGTGGCCCATACGCTTGCCAGGAGGTGCAGTCACACCGGCAATGTAGGAAACCACAGGCTTGGAAACGTTGGCCTTGATGTAAGCCGCGGCTTCTTCTTCAGCCGTACCGCCGATTTCACCGATCATCACGATGGCTTCGGTTTTCGGGTCTTTCTCGAACATCTCAAGGATGTCGATGAAGTTAGAACCCGGAATCGGGTCGCCACCGATACCGACACAGGTAGACTGACCAAAACCGTGATCAGTGGTCTGCTTAACGGCTTCATAGGTCAAGGTACCAGAACGAGATACGATACCTACGCGGCCCGGCTGGTGAATGTGACCCGGCATAATGCCGATTTTGCATTCGCCTGGGGTGATAACACCGGGGCAGTTCGGGCCGATCAGGCGTACGCCTAGCTCGTCGCACTTCACTTTCGCTTCGAGCATGTCAAGGGTCGCGATGCCTTCGGTGATGCACACAATCAGCTTGATACCGGCGTTGGCCGCTTCAAGGATTGAGTCTTTACAGAACGGTGCCGGTACGTAGATCACGCTGGCTTCCGCGCCAGTTTTCTCGACCGCTTCTTTCACGGTATTGAAAACGGGCAGACCGAGGTGCTCTTGGCCGCCTTTGCCCGGTGTAACACCACCGACCATCTTCGTACCGTAGGCAATCGCCTGCTCGGAGTGGAACGTACCTTGGCCGCCGGTAAAGCCCTGGCAGATGACCTTGGTGTTCTTATCGATCAGGATGCTCATTACTTGCCCTCCGCCGCTTTAACGACCTGCTGAGCCGCGTCGGTCAGACTGGTAGCCGCGATAATGTTCAAACCGCTAGATGCTAGTTTTTCAGCACCCAGCTCGGCGTTGTTACCTTCCAGACGTACGACAACCGGTACGTTGACACCCACTTGCTCAACGGCACCGATAATGCCTTCAGCAATCATGTCGCAACGTACGATACCGCCGAAAATGTTAACCAGTACGGCTTTAACATTGTCGTCAGAGAGGATGATTTTGAACGCTTCAGCCACGCGCTCCTTGGTGGCGCCGCCGCCAACGTCCAAAAAGTTAGCGGGCTTGCCGCCGCTCAGGTTGACGATGTCCATGGTACCCATGGCCAAACCTGCGCCGTTAACCATGCAACCGATGTTGCCATCAAGCGCGACATAGTTAAGTTCCCACTTCGCCGCATCGGCTTCGCGCTGATCTTCTTGCGAAGGATCACGCATCGCCTGCAGGTCAGGGTGACGGTAGAGCGCGTTGCTATCCAGCCCCAGTTTGGCGTCGAGGCAGTGTAGATTGCCCTCTTCCGTTACCACCAGCGGGTTAATTTCCAATAGCGCCAGGTCTTTATCGTGGAACAACTGAGACAGACCTAGGAAAATCTTGGTGAACTGCTTGATCTGGTCACCTTTCAGGCCCAGAGCAAAGGCTAGCTCACGCGCCTGGTACGGCTGTGCGCCGACCAGCGGATCGATTTCAGCTTTCAGAATCTTTTCCGGTGTCTCTTCCGCAACCGTCTCAATTTCAACACCGCCTTCAGTAGAGGCCATGAAGACAACACGACGGGTGGTACGGTCGACAACAGCACCGAGATAGAGCTCGTCGGCGATATCAGTGCAGGTTTCAACCAAAATCTTGGCAACCGGCTGACCTTTTTCGTCAGTCTGGAAGGTCACCAGGTTTTTACCTAGCCACTGCTCAGCAAATGCTTTGGCTTCAGCCGGATCTTTGATCAGCTTAACGCCACCCGCTTTACCGCGGCCAAGGTACGTTCCACTCCGAGCAGGCGATTGCCTACGGTACGAAGAT
>JAMCZP010000092.1:0-815 GCA_023485185.1 Gammaproteobacteria bacterium | reverse complement strand
CACCAATTTTTTTACACGCTTCTTCCGCTTCTTCGGGGGTGTCAACAGCAAAGCCTTTTGACACTGGTAGACCGTAATCGGCAAACAGCTGTTTACCTTGATACTCATGAAGATTCATCGATTCATGCCATTGGTTGCATGTGACTCGAACGATGATCAGCTTTTTTTAAGAACAGTTTTACAAGAACGGTCTTAAAAGAACTGGTCATCCCCGTTCTTTCGATCTTTGTGGATTAAGACAAAGCCGAAAGTGTTGCGCCACCTAACGGTGGCGCTTCGTTGTTACTTACTGAATTATTTACGCTTTTTGCGATTAGCCATATGAATAGCGTGACCATCAACCGCAAGGGCAGCTTCGTGTACGGCTTCCGACATGGTCGGGTGAGCGTAACAGGTCAGCGCTAGGTCTTCGGCACTGGAGCCGAATTCCATCGCAATCACGCCTTGGGCAATCATTTCGCCAGCGTGTTGACCAACGATATGCATACCGAGAATGCGATCAGTCTCTGCATCAGCGATGATCTTGGCGCTACCTTCGGTGGCATTGTTGGCCATGGCACGACCGCTGGCCGCGAAGGGGAAGGTGCCGGTTTTAACTTCGATACCTTTCGCTTTGGCGTCTTGCTCGGTCATACCAACCCATGCTACTTCCGGGTAGGTATAGATAACGCTAGGAATAGTGTCGTAGTTCATCTCGGCTTTATGGCCAGCGATGATATCAGCTACCATGATGCCTTCTTCAGAGGCTTTGTGTGCCAGCATTGGGCCACGTACACAGTCACCAATGGCATAAACGCCCGGTACATTTGTACGGC
>JAMCZP010000075.1 GCA_023485185.1 Gammaproteobacteria bacterium | reverse complement strand
GCACCACAATATTGAGCGTAAAGCCAAACGCCCACACCAGCAGAATACCGGTCAAAAAGGCGCCTGGAATCGTTAGGCCGACGAGTAACGCCATGCGCCAGCCCATGACCGCAACGATCACAATCAGTACCAGAACGACAGCAGTCAAAACGTTGTTTAATAGCTCAGAGAGCATATTTTCGACAGTCGTCGACTCATCCAAAATGGTCGTAAAACGTAGCTGCTTGGGAAGCAAATCATCCGCTTGCGCTAAGCGCTCCCGTACGGCAGCAATAGTGGCGATAATATTGGCCCCGGCGCGCTTGGAGATTTCCAGCACCACCGCCGGTTGATCATCTATGCGGGCAAAGCCCTCAGGCTCTTTATAGGTAGGATTAATCCATGCTACATCGCCAAAGGTGACCACTTGGTCATCTTCAACTTTCACCGGCATATTCATAACATCCTCAAGGGACTCAATAATACCGGGGACCTTCAAGGCTAAACGGCCTGCGCCGGTATCCAAACTGCCAGCGGCCACCAAGCGGTTGTTACGCGATACCTGATTAAACAGCGCGTCAAAATCGACGCCGTAGCTCTCCAACACCAGCGGGTCGACGACGATTTCCAGCATATCTTCGCGGTCACCGGCGATATCAACTTCTAATACATCCGCGATGCCTTCGATCTCTTCCTGCAGGCGCCGTGCAATGGTAATCCGTTCGCGGGTATCCAGCTCCCCCGAAAGCCCGATGGTCAGCACCGGAAATTCGGAGACATTGACCTCCATTACCCTAGGTTCATCGGCCTCAGAAGGCAGTTCGCTGCGGGCAATATCCACCCGGTCACGCACATCGGTTAGCGCCGTGTCTGGGTTAAACCCTGCATCGAACTCAAGGGTAATCGAACCATGACCCTCACTGGATTTGGCGGTGAATTTGCGTAACCCCTCGATACCACGAAGTTCCTGCTCCATGGGCCGAATCAACAGCCGCTCGCCATCCTCGGGGCTTACGCCCTCCAATGAAAGTGAGACATAAATCATCGGAATCGTTACATCGGGGTTGGCTTCTTTAGGGATCATCTGCCAGGCAGCACTGCCCGCGAGTATCAACCCCACTAACAGCAGTAACGTTGTACGAGTGTGGGTTAACGCCGTACTAATCAATTGGCGCATTAACACTATCCTGTGCGGGCGGCTGGTCTGAAGACTGTACTGGAGAGTGTTCTAAAGCGTGCGGTGAGGAGGGCTGTGCAGACGTCGTCTCTTCAGCGGTGACGGGGTCTACTGTTTGACCGACATCGACCATGCCCGCGCCTAAGGTAATCAAACGCAGTGGGTCGGGTAGGCCGGTCACATAAGCACGCTGAATATCGGCACTGACCATCTCAACGGCGGTCTGCTGCACCTGATCGTTCTCATCCAGGTGTTTAACTGCCAGTTGACCCTCACTGTTCAAACTCAGCAACGCCGGTGAAAGCGTGTGTACCTGGCGTGGGGGCAGGGTAATCGTTAGCTCCGCACTGCCGCCCGCTAAGCGCTTACCCGCGGGGTTATCCAACGTGGCTTCAATATAAAAGCTACGGGTTGCTTCCTCGGCACGGTTACTAATGTGCGTCAATTCGCCCTCTAAATGGTCACCGTTGAGTAGCCGCGCCGTGACCGGTAAGCCAATGGATAAATCGCCCACCTGCTGTTGTGAGGCCCAGGCGGCGCCTTTTAAGCGACGGTCATCGACAAGCTGGCCCCACTCTTCGCCCGGCTGCAGTAAATCGCCTAACTCAACCTGCACGCGGTTGAGCACGCCCTCAAACGGCGCGGTAGGTCGGCTGTCATCTAATTGGTTCTGCAACTGCGCCACTTGAGCAGCACTGGCGCTCAAGGCACTCTGCAAGCGTAGTAGCTCCGGCTGTGAAATAAGCTGCCGCTCGCGCAAGTTGCGTGCCCCAGCATACTCGGCTTGGGCCACGGCTAGCTCATCCTGGGCCTGCTGCAGTCGCTCAGGCAGGGCGTCGTTATCCAGCACTAATAGCGTATCGCCCGCCACAACGCGGCTGCCTTGGGCAATCGGCTTTTCAGTCACAAACCCCGCCACGTTGGCGCGTAAGGTGGTTTCACGCTCAGCGGTCAACTGACCTTGAATGATCTGCTGGGGAATAAACGGTGTGCTCTGCTGCACGACAATTTCAACCCGCGAGTCCGCCTCACTGTGGGGAGTGGCGTCCGGTGGTGTGGTTTGGAAACGTTGGAAATTACCAAAAGCGAGCCATATCACCAGTGCCAGCACGAGTAGGCTAGCCAAGGCATAAGAGAAGGGAATTCTTCGCATGGGGGCGTCCATGTCCTTAGCAGTACAAGTTAACATTACACGAAAGGAGGGGCGTTAAAGCCGAAGACACCATAGCGCAACTCGCCCTTTTCAGCGAGCAGCAAGCTAGTGCGGGCCTGATGACTAGTCTCATGTCTGATTGAGTTTTTGTCCGACTGGGCATACCATCTTGGCGTCTTGAGTTCTGTTGAGCCACTCCTCAGGCGAGAACCATCCCTAGGCGAACCAATCAAGGAGCAATGATGAAAGATCCAGTACGTATTGCGATTACCGGCGGCGCCGGTCAGATCAGCTACTCTCTCATTTTCCGCATCGCCGCTGGCGACATGCTGGGGCCGGATCAGCCTGTCATTCTCCAGCTGCTGGAAATTCCTCAGGCAATGGACGCCCTGAGCGGCGTGGTAATGGAAGTTAACGACTGTGCCTTCCCGCTGGTCCAAGACATCGTCGCCACCGACGACCCGAACGTCGCATTCAAAGACGTCGACTTCGCCCTGCTGGTAGGCGCACGTCCGCGTGGCCCAGGTATGGAGCGTAAAGATCTGCTGGAAGCCAACGCAGCGATCTTCTCCGTACAAGGCAAAGCACTCAACGACCACGCTAGCCGTGACGTAAAAGTGCTGGTAGTGGGTAACCCCGCTAACACCAACGCGTTGATCGCTTCCTGCAACGCGCCGGATCTTGACGCAGGTCAGTTCACTGCCATGACGCGTTTGGATCATAACCGCGCCCTGACGCAACTGGCACAGAAAACCGGCAAGCACGTCACTGACGTTGAAAACATGATCATCTGGGGCAACCACAGTGCCACCCAGTACCCGGATCTTGCCCAGTGCAAAGTTGACGGCAAAGCAGCGTTTGATCTGGTTGAGCGCGACTGGTACGAAAACGACTTTATCCCCACCGTGCAACAGCGCGGCGCGGCGATCATCAAAGCACGTGGCGCATCTTCCGCCGCTTCTGCTGCTTCTTCAGCCATTGACCATATGCACGACTGGGCGCTGGGTTCCAAAGGCATCGTCAGCATGGCGATTCCGTCTGACGGCAGCTACGGCATCGAAGAAGGCATCATCTACTCCTACCCAGTGCGTTGCCAGGGTGGCAAGTATGAAATCGTTCAAGGCTTCGAGCTTGACGAATTCAGCCAAGAGAAGATGAAAGCGACCGAGAAAGAACTGCGCGAAGAGCGTGCAGCCGTCGAGCATCTGCTCGGCTAAACGCGCCCATTGACGCTTTTATATAAGCGCCAGTAAACGCCAAACCCCGCAAGCCATGCTTGCGGGGTTTTTTGTTAGTGTGTTAATCCGGTGCTGTTAAAGTGACTGTATGATTGAGGGTTGCTATGCTTCTAGCACCATGGGAAGAGGCGATTGAAGTGCCAACATTACTAAATGAAAAAGGCTTCAAATTCTTTTTTTATGCCAATGAACACCCTCCGCCCCATGTGCATGTGATGAAGTCAGATGGCTGGGCTAAAGTCGAGATTGAGTCTGAAGTCGTGGTTTATTCATCATTAAAAAAGCAGGAGCTCAAGGAGTGTCTTGAGTTGATTAGCTTGCATAAACAGCAATTTTTGGAGGCCTGGAATGACTGGTTTAGCAGGTAAAGAAGTCCATTTTGATGACCATTATCTCCATGTCGAGTTGAGCGATGGGAGACGTATTTCAACGCCTATGAACTGGTACCCCGAGCTTGAACAGGCCTCTGTTAATGTGCTGCGGCATTACCAGTTTATTTGTGACGCCACAGGTATTGAGTGGCCAGATATTGATTACCATTTGAGCATTGCTGCAATGTTGGAAACCCGCACACAGAAAGTAGCTTAAGCGCGCAGAGTTGCCGAGTTGAGTGCAGTGCCATTGGGCGTCGTTCCGCCGCCTCCTGCGGGTGCCTCCAGCGCTCATTGAACTCGCGCTCTTCGTTACCACGCGCTACGGGATGTGCACTGAGCTGAATCGATGGCTTTTTGTAGCCTACCCATTTAGCTACTCGAATTTTCTGCAGAAAGCGTGTCAAATGAGTGGATCAGTTATTTGGGTGTAGGGGAGGTTGCGATGCATGCAATTGAATTTGAGGCAGATATTCAGAATGGGATGGTTAAAATCCCCGATGAGTATGCACATTTAAAGAACAGACATGCCAGAATCGTTGTTTTGTATGAAAATGCAACGGAGGAAGAGAGCCTCTCTGTTAAGCAAGTGGGAATAGATTTTAGATCTGTTAAAGCTCCATCCTTGGTTGCTCATGATGGAGTCGAATACCAAAGGAATTTGCGGGATGATTGGTAATTATCTGCTTGACACCAATGTCTTCATTAATGCCATTGATCGTCAGTTGCGTCTGCCTGCTGCCAATTACGCCTATTCAGTCATCACTGAGCTTGAGCTTCTGGCCTTTCCCGGTTTGCTCATAGAGGATGAGCAGGCGGTTAAGATGATATTGGCCCAGCTAACAAGAGTGGAGCTGGATCATCAGGTCAAAAACGAAACCATTAAGGTACGGCGTAGCACCCAGATGAAACTGCCGGATCGTATTATCTCTGCTTCCGCATCTGTAGTAGCAGCTACATTGGTCACTGACGACGTTAAGTTAGCAGCTAAACATGGTGGCAATGTGATCTCTCTTGATGCTCTTCTAAGCAGCTAAACATTTACCTTCATATGACAACTGTGGATGCTGTGGGCAGTGGTGCCAATGGGCGTCGTTCCGCCGCCTCCCGCGGGTGCCTCCAGCGCTCGTTGAACTCGCGCTCTTGGTTACCACGCGCTACGGTATGCGCACTGAGCTGAATCGAGTGGGTTTCGTAGCGCAGCGGTGCCGATGCGGGCTCTGAGAGTGAGTCTTCATGATGGCTCTGCCTGCGGGCGTTAGCAGATTTCCATGCGGTTGCGGCCGCTGCGCTTGGCTTCGTACAGGGCGTGGTCGCTTTGTGCGAGGAGGCTGGACAGGTCTTGAGTGGGTTGGGTGAGGCGTGTGACGCCCAGGCTCAAGGAAACGGGGGCGGGGGTGAGGTAGGTGTGTGAGGCGACGGTATGGAAGCGTTGGCGTAATTGCTGGCCAATGCACAGTAAATCATTGTCGTTCACGTCTTTCACTAGAAAGACAAACTCATCGCCGCCCAGGCGGGCCAGCAGCGCGTCCGTGGGTAGCGTTTGCCGGGCAATGTCGGCTAGGGCGATCAGGAGGTGGTCTCCCGCAGCGTGCCCATAAAGATCGTTGATCTGCTTGAAGTTGTCCAGGTCCAGCAATATCAGCGCCCCTGGTTGGCTTATGGAGGTGCGCTTGAGTACGCGAGTGGCCTGGACTTCGAAGCCACGCCGGTTGAGCAGAGAGGTCAGGGCATCGCGTTCGGCGAGATGGGTGATGTGCCTCTCCCGTTGGTAACGCACAGTGCCCGTCATAGAGAGTGCAATCAACAGGATGGCCATGGAGCCTTCCACCAGCGAAATGCGAATGATGGCACCTTGAAAGGCCATCAGGTCGACCAGTGTGTTGGGGGCCAGAGGCAGGAGTCCCTTGGCTACATAGAACAGGCCATGGATCATCAATACATAGTGCAATTGGCGCGTGCCGAGGGTGGCGGCGTCGGATTCCAGCTTGAGTGCCCAACTGGCCCTTAAGGCCAGCAGTCCTACCAGTAGAGAATTGAGCGATAGATAGAGTTTGGAGCTGGTCAAGGGCTGAGGCAGTAGCAGCAGCGCGCACCAGATGACGACCAGAAGCCACCAGGCGTGGCTGGGGCGTTGGCCCACGAAACGCAAAACGCCCAGCAAGAATAGCCAGTGGGCCAAAATCAGCAGGCCATTGGCGAACCACACGCCCACCAGAAAGAATCCGTTGGCACGCAGTAGAGAAAGGCTAGAACCCACCGTGACCGTGGCAAACCCCGCTGCCCATAGCAGCAGCGCGTATTCACGAGAGCCACGCCACTCCATCAGCAGATACAACGCCGCTGCAGCGGCGATGGCAATGGTCAGCGTTAGCAGGGTAGGTGGGTCGAATGCCATTAATCCCGTAAGCTCATGATTCGCCAGCGGCGCGCTTCGGCTACTTGGCGAAGGGTATCGTCAGGGTCCACAGCAACAGGGTTGTCGACCACTTCCAGCAGCGGTAAATCATTGTGCGAGTCGCTGTAAAACCAAGCGCCATCCATTGCCATGTCCTGCTGCTCAAGCCACTGATTCAAGCGGGTGACTTTGCCTTCGCGGTAGCTGGGAATGCCGGAAATCCTACCGGTGTAGCGGCCATTGGCGACTTCAGGGTTTACTGCAATTAAATGATCCACGCCCAAACGCTCGGCAATCGGTGCGGTAATAAAGCGGTTAGTGGCGGTAATAATCAGCAGCGTATCGCCTTTGGTGCGATGACGGGCTAGCAGCTCTTCCGCTTTGGGCAGAATATGCGGCTCAATTTTGCTAACCATAAACTGCTGATGCCAAGCGGAAAGCTGTTCAGGCGGATTATCAGCCAGCGGCTTAAGCGCCACCTCCAAAAAAGCCGCCATATCCAGGGTGCCCGCATTGTAATCGGCCATGAAGCGCTCATTGGCTTCCCGGTAAGCGACCGGGTCTACCGCGCCCTGTTCGAGTAAAAACTCGCCCCAAGCATGATCGCTGTCGGTGGATAGCAACGTATTATCCAAATCGAAAATGGCCAGACTCACGGCGCTCCCCTTATGGTTAGTGTGATTTATAAAGCGCCGAATTATCGCAGAGTCGTCCTGGCTTTCCCACCAACGATCAGGCTAAGACAACGTAAGCATTCAACACTTAGCGTTATATTGTATTGATACGCTTGTCTCCCTTGTGGAAAAATGGGGATAACTGAAAATTTATGAAGGTGAAACCCGTGATCGACGCTGACGGCTTTCGCCCCAATGTTGGCATCATTATTGCCAATAGCCAGGGGCAGCTGCTTTGGGCGCGTCGGGTAGGACAAAATGCGTGGCAATTTCCCCAGGGGGGCATCAATGCAAGCGAGACGCCACAACAAGCGCTTTTTCGTGAGCTTTACGAAGAGATCGGTTTAACCGCCGACGATGTTGATATTGTTGCCTGCACCCGGGGCTGGCTACGTTACCGTCTGCCACGACGTATGATTCGCACACATTCGCGGCCGGTCTGTATTGGCCAGAAGCAGAAGTGGTTTTTATTAAAAATCCGTTGCCAGGAAAGCCAGATTTGCATGACGGCAACGCCTACACCCGAATTTGATGGGTGGCGGTGGGTGAGCTACTGGTACCCGTTAGGGCAAGTAGTTCCTTTCAAACGAGAGGTATATCGGCGCGCGCTACGAGAGTTATCTCCCCGCGTTCAGCGCTTGGCACAGGATGAAGATTAGGGCGAACCTGCTGCTCGAAAGGGTAATGCAGGTCTGCCAAGAAATTCCTCAGCGAGGCAAATAATAGTGAAAAGTAAAACGTCCATGCTTGAGGTGTTGCGCCGAGTTATTCAAGAAGTGAATGGCGCTCGCAACCTCGACGCCGCGCTGTCTACCATGGTTCGCCGTATTCGTAAGGCAATGCAGACCGATGTGTGTTCCTTCTATCTTTACGATAAAGAGGTTGAGTCGCTGGTATTGATGGAAACCATTGGTCTACGCACGCAAGCGGTGGGGCGCGTTGTGCTGCCATTAGGTGAAGGCTTGGTAGGGCTAGTGGCGAAACGCAGCGAGCCGTTAAATCTTGAAGATGCCCAGACCCATCCGCAATTCCGTTATTTTGCAGCCACGGGAGAAGAGCGCTACTCCAGTTTCTTAGGCGTGCCGATTATTCATCAACGTCATATGCTCGGTGTGCTCGTCGTACAGCAAGCCGAAAAGCGCCGTTACGATGATGAAGACGAAGCATTTCTAGTGACCATGGCGGCCCAGTTGGCAGGCGTACTGGCCCACGCACTAGCAACCGGCAACTTAATGCGACCAGCGCTGGCTGGTGGTCAGGCAATGTTTAAAGGCGTGGCAGCATCCCCTGGTATGGCCATGGGTGAGGCCGTGGTGATCACGCCCCCCGCTGATTTAAACAGCGTGCCTGATCTGATCCCAAGCGATCAAGATTATGAAGTCGCACGTTTAAAAGAAGCCATTGGCAAAACACGCAACGAAATTCGTGCCGCTGCCGAGCGTTTGGCAAGTCGTATTTCCGCTCAAGAGCTGGCGCTGTTTGATGTATATCAACAGATGCTGGGAGAAGCAGCGCTTGCCGATGAAGTCGAAAAACGCATTCGTGAAGGACAGTGGGCCCCCGGTGCATTGGCAGATGTTGTGCGTCGCCACGTGCAGTATTTAGAGCGGGTAGACGATAACTACCTACGCGAACGTGCCGCTGATATTCGTGATCTGGGCCGCCGAGTACTTGCGCATCTGCAGGAAGATACGCCCTCAACGCCAGAAACCTACCCCGATAACGCCATTTTGGTAGGTGATGAAATCAGTGTGGCAATGTTGGGGGAAGTACCCCGTGAAAAGCTCAAAGGGCTAGTCTCGGTGCGTGGCTCCAGCACTTCGCATGTAGCCATCGTGGCGCGCGCCATGGGAATTCCAACAGTGCTGGGTATGGTGGATTTACCGCTGCCACGCCTGGGAGGCGCGCCCGTGGTGCTGGATGGCCACCGAGGCCGCTTGTTTGTACGCCCAGCGGCAGAGTTAAAAGCGCGTTATGCGAGTTTGATCGCCGAAGAGGAAGCGCTTAGCGAGCTGCTTGAGCACGAGCAGGATTTACCCAGTGAAACACCTGACGGCCATAGCATGCCCTTAATGGTGAATACTGGGCTAGCGGTAGACGCCACTGCGCTGCTTAAAAGTCGCATTGGTGGCGTCGGTTTATACCGCACCGAAGTGCCGTTTATGATCACCGAACGCTTCCCTGGTGAAAAAGAGCAAACCAAGCTTTATCGTGATCAGTTGGAAGGCTTCGCACCGTTGCCAGTGGTCATGCGTACCCTGGATATTGGGGGCGACAAAGACCTACCCTATTTCCCTATTGAAGAGGCGAATCCATTCCTTGGCTGGCGCGGCATGAGGGTGACGTTAGATCACCCAGAAGTGCTGATGGTGCAACTACGCGCCATGCTCAAAGCCTCGGTTGATCTGGATAACCTCTACGTGCTGTTGCCGATGATCACCAACGTGGAAGAGGTGGATGAAGCACTGCGCTTACTGGATCGCGCCATTCTAGAGCTGGGTGAAGAAGGCATTATTGTTATTCGGCCCCAGGTCGGCGTAATGATTGAAGTCCCTGCCACCATTTACCAAATGGATGCGCTGGCCAAACGAGTCGATTTCTTCTCTGTGGGTAGCAATGATCTTACCCAGTATTTACTGGCGGTAGACCGCAATAACCCACGGGTGTCGAGCCTTTATGACGCCCTACATCCCGCGCTGCTTGGTGCTTTATTGGAGCTGTCTACCGATGCCATTCGCCTCAATAAGCCGATTTCGCTGTGCGGAGAGTTGGCCGGTGATCCTGCTGGCGCGCTGCTGCTAATGGCCATGGGCTTTACCAGCCTTTCGATGAATGCGCCCAGCCTGCCTAAGGTGCGCGCCGCCATTCGTCGTGTGCCATTTAGCGATGCCTCGCAGTTGCTTGAAGAGGTCATGCAGCTGGATACGCCCGCCCAGGTGCATGCGCATTTAGAGCAGCGTTTAGATGAGTGGCAGCTATCGCACCTGATGCCTCCACGGGATTAGGCTTCATCTGTAAATTGATGGGTTGTCATAACGGGTATTGGGGAATCGCTAGGGTGGTTTCGCTTTCAAATCGCCCTAGCGGCCCGAAGCTCTGTTCCGTTATCTCAATGTTGCCCGCGTGATCCAGCGTTAACCACGAAGTGGCGCGGGTACCGTAGCGCTCGCCAACAATAAATGCCGCAGAGAGCTGGCGTTCCAATTCAAGCCCTACGCCGGTATTCGGCAGCTCATCAATATCGGCTTCGTGAGGGTTTTGCATCGCGCCTTTTACGTTGTTTGGCCACTCAAGCCGAAAACTCTGCTCAAGCGCATTGCGCACATGGACAAGCTTTGGCCATGGGGAATTGAGGTCTGCGTTAGACAAACCATGCACGCCGGGGGCTACTTCGCTAAGAGAGAGGCGCTCTCGGCCGCGGTGCAAATGCCAAAGCCGCTGGGGAGTTGCAACGAGTAGGTTAAACCCCGCATAACGCAGTGCATCGCCTTGGCTTAGCGCTATCAACCACGCTTCAATATCGTCGCACTGCAGGGCATTAGCCACCAAATGTCCCCGGCTAGGGGTACCAGATGGCAATATTAGCTGAGGGTCGCGTACATTGGTTAGCGCCGCGACAATGCCACCTCGCTTTACGGCCAGCCAAGAGCCACCTGCCTCTAAATCACGTCCACCGGCAATCTCGGCGTTATCTTGCCAATGATTAAGCGAAGCAGTGGGGCGTGTATGGAATTCATCACGGTTACCCATTAGCCTTAGCGGTACGGGGGAGCCGGGTTGCCATGCAAACGTTATTAAACACATATAGCAAACTCACAGGCAGAAATGATTAAAAGCGTTCAACGGAAGAGCAGCATGACATTAACTAAATGTAGACGTACACTAATGTCAGTATCACGTTTGTAGCATAAATCACGCTACTCCATGGATGCGCGATGGTGTGTTTAGCAACATCAGCACGCACTGCTGAGTTTCAACTACGCTGAGTTTCAACTACGGTCACGTTATCACAGGCCTTTAGGCCACGAGGAAGGCGAGATCATGCAACGCTATCAAAGGGAGCACTTCTGGAACGCCATTGTATGGCCTCTAGTGTGGCCTTTGCTGCTTTCACAAGCGGCATTGATACTACTGTGCCTGGCAGTGGCAGCCGCAATATGGTGGATGTCGCCGAGTTATGTCTCATGGAGCACCACGCTATGGTTAACGTTAGCGCTACTCATGGGCAGTAGTTTGAATGTTGGTGCCTTTCTTATGCTAATAAAAGCGCGTGCCCGTCGAAAAGACACCCGCTTTATGCAAGAACTGACCGAACTTGAGCAGCACAGCCAAGCACTGTATGAGACGGCGGTGAGGACACTGTCAAATCCAAAATACACCCCACCTGAGGTCGTTGATGAACCTCACCTGCCGCTCCAGCGTCTAGCAAGCGTTAACGCAGCACTCGCAGTATTAGAGCGCTGCATGCACTGCTCACAAGTGGCCGGTACCGTTTCTAGAAACACACAGCAAGAGCATGAACAGTCACTATTAGATGACCTTCAGCGTCAGCAACTGCAGCTTAAACAGTTAATGGCAGGGCGAGATCGCGCGCGCGAAGAGTCACGTTTGAAGTCTGGTTATTTAACGCTGCTGCAGAGTGAAACCGACAGCCTAGACGAATATTTAAATGCCATGGCTGACAAGAATACCAGCGCTGAGTGCCTACATAATATTACCAGTGTCCGTGAGCGGCTAACGGACATCCGCTCGCTGTTATCCAATCTAGTGCAGCAAAGCGCTGGGCAAGAGAGTGAGCAACAACAGGAAGAAAGTGGCGCACCGCAACGGAGTTTACGCGTGCTGGTGGTAGATGATGGCCCCGTTAATTTAATGCTGGCACGTCAAATGCTTGAAACTCAAGGCCTTCAGGTAGAGGGCGTCAGCAGTGGTGAGCAAGCATTAGAACGCCAGCGTAATAGTGTGTTCGATTTAGTATTTATGGATATTTTTATGCCCACTTTAGATGGGCTCGAAACCACACGGCGATGGCGCGAATACGAGCGTAACCAAGGGAGCAAAAAAAGTATTTTAGTGGCACTAACCGCTAATATTGACAAATCTGGCCGCGATGCATGTCTGGCTGCGGGTATGGACGATCTATTGTCGAAACCCTATCAGCCCGAAACCCTGCTCAATATGATTGCTAGCTGGTTCCCCGGCACAATGGCAGTGTCACCGTCTCCCTAACGTTACCAGTGCGACAATAATGGTGGCTTTCTAGCGAGGCGTAATTATCATTGTGCGCTTATCATTCGCGTTACTGCTTACTTCCTTTGGTTAGATTAGAGAGTGTAAATGATTAATTACCCGACGATTGACCCAGTGGCTATTTCCTTAGGGCCGCTGCAAGTCCATTGGTATGGCTTGATGTACGTAGTGGGTTTTGCCGCCGCCTGGTGGCTTGGCTGCAAGCGTGCATCACGCATTGGTCTTAATAATGACGATATCAGCGACTTGCTGTTCTACTGCGCGATAGGGGTAGTGGCCGGTGGACGTTTGGGCTACGCGCTATTTTACGGGCTGGGGCAGTGGTCAGCCGACCCGTTATGGGTATTCCGCGTATGGGATGGCGGTATGAGCTTTCACGGCGGGCTAATCGGTGTGGTGCTCGCCGCCTGGATATTTGCCCGGCGTAAACAGCTGGCTTTCCTAACGCTCACTGACTTTATTGCCCCTGTGGTCACTATCGGGTTAGGTGCAGGGCGCATTGGTAACTTCATCAACCATGAGTTGCCAGGCCGCGTTACCTCCCTGCCTTGGGGCATGCCATTTCCAGGTATGGGGCCTGAACCTCGTCATCCATCAGCGCTTTATGAAGCCTTTCTAGAAGGCGCTGTACTGTTCGTTATTTTATGGTGGGTATCCGCCAAGCCAACCGCGCGGGGCTTAGTTTCCGGGCTATTTTTAGTCTGTTACGGCGTCTTCCGCTTCTTGGTCGAATTTGTCCGCATGCCAGATGCCCATATTGGCTATCTCGCCTTCGGCTGGTTCACCATGGGCATGCTACTCACACTACCCATGATCGCCCTAGGCCTGTTTATCATCGCCTGGTCCCGCTCACAGCCGGTAGATGTAAAAGTCGCAAAGTAATATTGCCATCACGCGTGACGAATATAAAAAAGCCTGATAAAGCAGGTTTTCGTAGCGCGTGGTAAGCGAAGCGCACCCACAGCGGCGGACCGGCGCGGAACCGCTAGACCGAGCCGCTATGGCAGCCTAGAATAAACCATTACAACGCCTGTTAATTTGGAATTTCTGTGACTGCTACAACGCCCGCGCTTGAGCAACCCTATTTA
>JAMCZP010000260.1 GCA_023485185.1 Gammaproteobacteria bacterium | reverse complement strand
CGCATGGTCTTTGCGTAAAGAAGTCAGTCGCCGAGAAGCTTTTAGACGCGAAGAAGATAAACGAGCTAAGCAAAATAGCCTAGATAACCTAGACTATGTTGCAGCCGCATTAGTGCAGGAGCAGGTGGACATTACCGAAGGTGCATGGCGTTGCAAGGTATTGTTGGAAATCATTGACCCTAACTTAACTGAAAGGGCGGAGTTTCAGGCATTTGCTGAGCACTATCGTCGTACAAAGCACCTTAAAACGCATTCTGCCCGCCAACAGCTGTCGCCGCGTGAACGGATGCTGGAAGATAAAGAGCGCTTAGCTGCCGAAGGTGAGATGCGAAAAGAAGTATTAGAGGCTGCTAAGGCTGTATTAGAATGGCGCGCCCAAGGTCCAAATGCCTTGGATTAGGAATTTTGATGGCTATCAAGCCACAAAAAAGACATAGCAATTTTTTTTGGTGCCCATTGTGCCAATTTTGCTATGCTGAATGATGTCGGTATTGGCAAGAAGTTGATATCTTGGCATTGTTGCCTTCATGCACGTTAGCGTTAATGATAGGCACAACGTTCGACATTCGTTGAGTATGCAAAGTTCAATAATGTCGAGCAGGCGAAAAATGGATGCTCTCGCAATAAGAAGCATTGGATAGATCTGGTCACTTATGGCCATTTCAGCATTGGATCAAGAAGGAGTCTTACATGAAGAAATCAACAACTGGCTTGCTAATCGGTTCTGCACTGGTAGTTGGCCTTTCTGGTTGCGCCAGCTCAGCCTCGCAGTCCTCTGGTCAAGCAAGTGCTAGCAGCAATGCGGGTAAGAGTTGGTATCAGCATCCGGCCGTGTGTGGCTTGGCGGGCGGCTTGATTGGTGGCAGTATTGGTTACGCCACCAGCAGCAGTTCTGATGAAGAGAGCGGTGCTGCTACTGGTGCTGTTGCTGGTGCTGCTATCGGTGGCTTGCTATGTGCTGATCGTACACCTGAGCCGGTTGCTGCTCAGTGCCCGAGCTACGGTGAAGTGCCTGCTGGTGTTGCTGTTGACGCTGAAGGCTGCCCGCTTGATTCTGATGGTGACGGCGTTCCAGACTACCGTGACCAGTGCCCAGGCACGCCTGCAGGCGTAGAAGTCGACGCCAATGGTTGCCCGCTTGATTCTGATAACGACGGTGTGCCGGATTACCGTGATCAGTGCCCGAACACCCCAGCAGGTGTTGAAGTTAATGCACTGGGTTGCCCGGAAAGCCTAGTACTACGTGATGTCAACTTCGAGTTCGATTCTGCTCAGTTGACTGGTCCTGCTCAACAAGTACTCAACGGTGTTGCCGAGCGTCTAGTTAGCAACCCTGATGTACGTGTTAGCATCGAAGGCCACACTGATTCACAAGGTTCTGCAGAGTACAACCAGCGCTTGTCACAAGAGCGCGCGCAGTCTGTTGCTAACTACCTGGCCAGCCGTGGTGTGAGCGCTAACAACATGCGTGCAGTTGGTTATGGTGAAGAGCAGCCGGTCGCTTCTAACGATACCGATGAAGGTCGTGCTCAGAACCGTCGCGTTGAACTGGACGAATGGAACTAAGTTCACTTGGTATCTTTGGTTTAGCTAGCTGTTCATAATATTTAGCGATCATAAACCAAGTAAAGAAACGGGAGGCTTCGGCCTCCCGTTTTTATTTGATAGTGCGATTAACTCTGGTAGTCTTGCCACTGTTTTAGCGTTGATTTATCAAGCGCCCTCTTAAGACCATTGATAGCGAAATGTGATCCTTGGTATGGATCACCACTGCGCTCAAGGAATCTGAATGCCTATTGTGACACTGCCTGATGGCAGTCAAAGAACGTTTGAAGCACCGCTTAGCATTATGCAGCTGGCAGAATCCATTGGCCCTGGTTTGGCTAAGGCCTGCATCGCTGGAAAAATTGATGGGGTGCTGGTCGATGCCGCCGATCTGATTGATCGAGATGTGCAAGTGGCTATTATTACTGCGCGAGATGAGGAAGGATTGGAAATTATTCGCCACTCCTGCGCGCATTTAGTTGGCCATGCAGTAAAGCAGATGTACCCAGAAGCCAAAATGGCCATCGGTCCGGTTATTGATGATGGCTTTTATTACGATATTGAATTTGGCCAGTCTGTCTCACCGGAAGACTTGGAAGCCATTGAAGCTCGCATGCAGTCATTGATCGAACGTGAGTACGATGTGGTGCGCGAATATGTAAATCGCGACCAGGCTATGCTGACTTTTTTACACCGTGATGAGCCATACAAGCAGGAGATTATTCGTCAAATTCCCGACGATGCGACTATTCGACTTTACCATCACGAAGAGTATACCGATATGTGCCGCGGGCCGCACGTGCCTAACACGCGGCATTTGAAAGCTTTTAAACTCACTAAATTAGCCGGCGCTTACTGGCGTGGTGATGCTGCTAATACGATGTTAACGCGTATTTACGGCACGGCATGGGGTGATAAAAAACAGCTCAAGGCTTATCTCAAGCGACTTGAAGAAGCCGAGAAGCGTGATCATCGCAAGCTCGCACGTAAAATGGACTTATTCCATATTCAAGAAGAAGCGCCAGGTATGGTGTTTTGGCATCCTAACGGCTGGACCATGTACCAAGCTTTAGAAGAGTACATGCGTAATGTTCAGCGCGAGCACGGTTACCAGGAAATTAAAACGCCGCAGGTAGTCGATCTCTCATTATGGAAAAAATCTGGGCACTGGGGGCATTACAGCGAGTTAATGTTCACCACAGAGTCGGAGAAGCGTGAGTACGCTGTTAAGCCAATGAACTGCCCTTGCCACGTGCAGGTGTTTAATCAAGGCTTAAAAAGTTATCGTGACTTGCCATTGCGACTGGCTGAGTTTGGCAGCTGTCACCGTAATGAGCCTTCCGGTTCGCTACATGGGCTAATGCGCGTACGTGGTTTTACTCAAGATGATGCGCATATTTTTTGCACCGAAGGTCAGATCCAGGCTGAAGCGGAAGACTTTATCGCGCTCACGCTGCAAGTGTATAAAGCGCTTGGGTTTGACGATGTAGAGTTAAAGCTATCGACACGTCCTGAAGATTTCCTGGGCGAAGCTGAAATGTGGGATCAAGCAGAGCAGGGTTTAGAGGCGGCCTTAAATGCAACAGGCCTAGCTTGGGACTTACAGCCAGGGGAGGGAGCGTTTTATGGACCTAAAATTGAATTTGCTCTGCGTGATTGTCTGAATCGCGTCTGGCAGTGTGGTACCCTACAGCTCGATTTTAATTTGCCAGGCCGTTTGGGGGCTCAGTACGTTGATGAAGATGGCGTGCGCAAGACCCCTGTAATGCTTCACCGCGCTATTTTAGGCTCCTTCGAGCGTTTCTTGGGGATTCTAATTGAGCACTATGCCGGGGCTATGCCATTATGGCTGGCACCGCAGCAGGCGGTAATCATGACAATCACTGATTCACAGCGTGAATATGCGCTGGAATTAGAGAAACGCCTGCAAAAAAGTGGCTTGCGTGTTAAAGCGGACTTGAGGAACGAGAAGATCGGCTTTAAAATCCGTGAGCATACGTTACAGAAAGTTCCTTACCTCCTTGTGGTGGGAGATAAGGAAGTTGAAGCTGACTCAGTGGCCGTGCGAACTCGTAGCGGCGAAAATCTTGGTATAATGACGGTCGAAGAATTTACTGAACGTCATACTACTGAGAGAGCAGCCCTGGCGATATCGCCAACAGCCTAAGGAGACGGAGCGATCAAGCGAAGCAATCAGCGCGGGCGTCCAGCAGACAAGCGCCCACCAATGAACGAGCGAATTGTTGAAGAAGAAGTACGCCTTATTGGTAGCGACGGTGAGCAGTTGGGTGTTGTACCCACCACCGAAGCACTTGAGCGTGCTGAATCCGAAAGCTTAGACCTCGTGCAAATTTCAAATGCCGATCCTATCGTCTGTAAGATTATGGATTACGGCAAGTTCGTTTTTGAGACCAAGAAGCAGAAAGCGGCTCAAAAGAAGAAGCAGAAGCAAATCCAGGTTAAGGAAGTTAAATTCCGTCCTGGCACCGACGAAGGCGATTATCAGGTCAAGCTTAAAAACCTGACACGCTTTTTGGAAGGTGGTGACAAGGGCAAAGTCACACTGCGCTTCCGTGGTCGTGAAATGGCGCACCAGGACATTGGTCGTAAACTAATGGAAAGGATTGCGGCAGACCTGGAAGAGATCGGTTTGGTAGAGGCGTTCCCGAAAATGGAAGGTCGCCAGATGATCATGATTATTGCCCCGAAGAAGAAGTGATCCAACGGCGAAGTTAACGGGCCAGCGTGGAAGCGGTGGTCGGCCCTGGGTTTTCTAAAAATATCGAGCGGAGTATTTCTCATGCCGAAAATCAAAAGCAACAGTGGCGCTGCGAAGCGCTTTAAAAAGACGGCTAATGGCTTTAAGCACAAGCAGTCTCACCGTAGCCACATCTTGACCAAGAAATCGACTAAGCGTAAGCGTCAATTGCGTGGAATGAAGCAGATTCACGCGTCTGATAAAGCGCTCATCCAGCGTATGCTGCCGAATCTATAATTCGGGTTTTCGTTTTTCTGAGTGCACAATTTTTTTGCCTCAGCCTTAAAGTCAGGAGTGTGTTATGACTCGAGTTAAACGTGGCGTAGTAGCGCGTCGTCGCCATAAAAAAGTATTGAAACTTGCCAAAGGTTACTACGGTGCCCGCTCGCGTGTTTTCCGCGTTGCCAAGCAAGCTGTTATTAAAGCAGGTCAGTATGCTTACCGTGACCGTCGCAATCGCAAGCGTCAGTTCCGTGCGCTGTGGATTCAGCGTATTAACGCCGGTGCACGCATCAACGGTATGTCTTACAGCCGCTTTGTAGGCGGTCTTAAGAAAGCCGGTATTGAAATCGACCGTAAAGTATTGGCCGATTTGGCAGTACACGAGAAGGCTGCATTTGCTGCCATCGTGGAAAAAGCCAAGGCTGCCCAATAAGGTAGTTTGCACGGGACTTTTGTCCGTGTAATGTACCTGAGGTCATTTCAGAGTGACCCATCAGGGGAAGAGCAGCCGCTCTTCCCCTGTTTTTTTTGTCACCTTAAACGTGCCACGCCATCTTTCGAGATGGATATCGCTTAATTCGGAGTGAAACGGATGGATCACCTTCCTACTCTGGTATCTGAGGCTCGCGACGCTATTCAGGCTGCGCAGAGTGTCGCCGCGCTAGATGAGTTACGAGTACGCTATTTAGGTAAGAAAGGTGAGGTAACCGCCTTGCTTAAAGGTTTGGGTAAGCTGTCTGCAGAAGAGCGACCTGCTGCGGGTGAGCGTATAAACCAAGCCAAGCAGACGCTGGCTGATGAAATCGAGGCTAAGCGACAACAGCTTGAAGGGGCTGCGCTGAATGCTCGTTTAGCAGCTGAAAGTATTGATGTCACGTTGCCTGGGCGTGGGCAATCTACGGGTGGGCTTCATCCGGTGACGCGTACGCTTGAGCGTATTGAAGGGCTGTTCACTCGTATTGGCTATGATGTGGCCATTGGGCCTGAAATTGAAGATGATTATCACAATTTCGAAGCGCTTAATATTCCAGCGCACCATCCTGCCCGAGGTATGGCCGATACCTTCTATTTTGATGCTACGCGGTTGCTACGTACCCACACGTCGCCAGTTCAAGTACGCACCATGAAAAGCAGCGAACCGCCGATTCGGATTGTTTGTCCTGGGCGTGTATATCGTAGCGACTCGGATCTGACCCACACCCCCATGTTCCATCAAGTGGAAGGGTTGTTGGTAGATGAGGGTGTTAGCTTTGCTGACCTGAAAGGAACGATTGAAGATTTCTTGCAGGCATTTTTTGAACGCGATGATCTATCCGTTCGTTTCCGTCCCTCTTACTTCCCATTCACTGAGCCTTCTGCCGAGGTGGATATCCAGTGTGTGATGTGTAGTGGGGCAGGCTGTCGCGTATGTTCTCATAGCGGCTGGCTAGAAGTCATGGGTTGCGGCATGGTTCACCCTGAAGTATTCCGTCACTCCGGTATTGATTCAGAGCGCTACACCGGTTTTGCTTTTGGGATGGGTGCGGAGCGCTTGGCGATGTTGCGCTATGGCGTTAATGATTTGCGCCTGTTCTTTGAAAACGATCTGCGTTTTTTACGCCAATTCGCCTAAGACCGCCGCCAAATACAGGATCAACCATGAAATTTTCAGAACAGTGGCTGCGCGAGTGGGTATCGCCGCAGCTTAATACGCAGGCGATCGCCGATCAGATCACCATGGCCGGTTTGGAAGTCGATGCTGTCGAAGCAGTAGCGGCGGCGTTTAGTGGTGTCGTGGTGGCGGAGGTGCTGAGTAAAGAGAAGCATCCTGACGCAGACAAGCTCAACGTATGTACCGTTAATGATGGTAGTGGCGACCCTGTTCAGGTCGTCTGTGGTGCTTCGAACGTTGAGGTAGGGCAAAAAATTCCTTTTGCCCAGGTGGGTGGAGTGCTGCCCGGCGATTTTAAAATTAAAAAAGCCAAATTACGCGGTGTCGAGTCCCGCGGTATGATTTGTTCAGCATCTGAGTTAGGGCTCGAAGAAGAGACATCGCCCGGCATTATGGTGCTGCCTGCCACAGCTACGATCGGTGTTGATTTTCGAGAGTTCATGAATCTGAATGACATGACCATCGAAGTCGATTTGACCCCTAACCGTGGTGACTGCTTGAGTATTAAGGGGTTGGCACGAGAAGTCGGAGTGCTAAACCGTTTGCCAGTAAACGGGCCTGACATAAAAGCAGTCGTCGCTGAGATCGAGGACACCTTTGCCATTAAGCTTGAGGCGCCGCAACAGTGTCCGCGTTATATGGGGCGAATCATTAAAGGCGTCAACGTTAAGGCTGAAACACCGCTGTGGATGGTCGAACGCTTGCGGCGAAGTGGTGTTCGTTCAATTGACCCTGTGGTAGATGTCACCAATTACGTAATGCTGGAGCTAGGTCAGCCGCTGCACGCCTTTGACCGTGACAACCTAGAAGGTGGCATGCTAATCCGCCTGGCCAATCCGGGTGAGCGTTTAACGTTGCTGGATGGTAGCGATATTGCCTTGCGCCCAGAAACCCTCGTTATTGCTGATCATAAAGGCCCGCTGGCGATGGCCGGTATTATGGGTGGCGAAAATTCAGGTGTGAATGCCAATACGCAGACTATCTTCCTTGAATCTGCTTACTTCACGCCACTGGCGATTGCCGGTCAGGCGCGTTCATACGGCCTCCATACAGATGCTTCCCATCGCTTTGAGCGTGGCGTTGACCCGGGGTTAACCCCAGCTGCCGTTGAGCGAGCTACGCAGCTGTTGATTGAAATTTGCGGTGGACAGGCCGGGCCTGTTGTTGAAGCGCTTAGTGACGACGATATGCCTAAAGAGCGTGTCATATTTTTGCGCAGTGATCGCTTGGAAAAAGCGTTATCAAAAGCGCTTGAGGCAGCTGATGTCACCGATATTTTGCAGCGCTTGGGGCTTGATGTCAGCGTGCAAGAGGATGGCTGGAAAGTCATTGCTGCCAGCTGGCGTTTTGATTTATCGATTGAAGAAGACCTGATCGAAGAGGTGGCGCGCGTACACGGCTATAATAATTTGCCGGTGCGTCGCCCGGCGGCACGTCTGGCGTTGCGTTCCGCGGATGAGGCGAAGCTTACCCAGGCTCGTCTGCGTCGTCAGATGGTTGCGCGTGGTTTCCAGGAGGCGATTACCTACAGCTTTGTTGCTCCCGAGCTCCAGGCGGCGATTTTGCCTGACGCCGTGACACCTGTACTTGCCAATCCTATCTCAGCTGATTTGTCGGTGATGCGGGCTAGCTTGTTTCCAGGCTTGGTGCGCGCCATGGAGTACAATCTTAACCGTCAGCAGACCCGCGTGCGGTTATTTGAAACCGGGCTGGTCTTTAATGGTGAGCTGGACGCTTTGTCGCAGGTACCCATGCTGGGAGCTCTCGTATGCGGAGGGCGAGAAGCAGAAGGCTGGAGTGGGGCTAAGGAGCGCGTCGACTTTTATGATCTGAAAGGCGATCTTGAAAGTATTCTATCAATGGGAGGGGACGCCGAAGCATGGCGCTTTGAGCCTGCCGAGCATCCAGCGCTTCATCCTGGTCAGAGTGCCCAGTTGTTACATAACGGGGAACCGGCGGGCTGGATTGGCACGATGCACCCTCAAGTGCGCGCAACGCTTGGTCTTAAGATGGATGCTGTATTATTTGAGGTGCGTTTGGACGCCCTTACTCAAGGCCAGATCCCAGCTTTTGCACCACTTTCGCGTTTTCCTGAAGTGCGACGTGATCTTGCGTTTATACTCAACGATACCACCCCTGTGCAGGCGCTATTAGATTGCGCTAAGCAACAAGCGGGAGAATATTTGCAAGATATTAAGCTTTTTGATGCATATGCAGGTAAAGGCGTCGCAGAAGGATACAAGAGTATTGCTTTGGGCTTGACCTGGCAGCATCCATCACGCACGCTAAACGATGAAGAAATCAATCAGTTGGTCGATTCAATCGTGACACAGGTGCGTGTCAAGCTGGATGCTGAGCTGCGCGGCTAGTAAGTAGCTAGGAGAGTACTTGGGCCACGCCACGTTGCTTATCACGTTCTTGGCAATGCGTTTGCTACTATGAGTTTGCTGCAAGGAGAGCCTTATGGGTGCGTTGACCAAAGCAGAGCTGGCTGAACATTTACATGCTGAGTTAGCCTTGTCCAAGCGAGAAGCGAAAGCCATGGTCGAAGCTTTTTTTGAAGAGATTCGAGCCTGCTTGCGTGAAAATGAACAGGTAAAGTTATCAGGATTTGGTAACTTTGACCTGCGTGATAAGCGCGAGCGTCCAGGACGAAATCCCAAAACGGGCGAGGAAATCCCCATTTCCGCCCGACGAGTGGTAACGTTTCGACCAGGGCAAAAGCTTAAGCAGCAAGTAGAGCATTACGTAGGTGGGGAGTAGCGCTTCTTTAGACCTTACTTTGCGCTTCGGCTCATGAATACATGATGAGGCAAGCGACATAGGGTCAATTAGGCTTTAAAGCGTATGCACCTAGGTTATTGATATCTAGATTATCAGTAGATAAAAGGAGGGCCTTTGCAAGCCCTCCTTTTTTGCAAGCATGGTCGCTGCTATTCGCCTTTGCTTTCCGGTGCCCTTGCCGATAATAGTGCTTCTAAATCGCTAAATGTTGCCGCCTTCAATCAGCCAGGTAATCACTACCTTAATGACGTAACCCAGCATGCCTGCGCCTAATACAACAAACAGCATGATGGTGCCAAACTTGCCAGCATTAGATTTTTTAGCTAAGTCCCAGATAATAAAGCACATAAATACGATTAAGCCGCCAATCATCAGCGGGGTTATCCAGGCCTCGAAGGTTTGCTGCATAGTCTCTCCTCATGATTGTCTCTGTCACCCACCTCGTTTTCATCAACTGCTGGGGTGGCGTGTGTCATTCTAACCAGTCATGTTAATATTTGAGCAAATTCATCGGGTATTTGTCGACTTAACGGTTGGCACTGTGACACTTTGACAGGGGAGTGACGATGCCAAAGCTGAATATTTTGGTGGGTACGATGTATGGTGGTGCGTTAGATGTGGCAGAGCAGGTCAAGCCGCTGTTTGAAAAGGCAGGTTATACAGTAGCCATTCATGAGCAGCCCGCCGTGGCGGATATCACTGAAAGCGAGGTTGATATCACACTATTTTGTGTGTCGACTACAGGAAGCGGTGATTTTCCCGGTAATTTTGTGCCGTTCGTGCGCCATCTGCGCGATCAAAGCCCATCATTGGTCTCTTTGCGTTATGGCCTTATAGCGCTTGGGGATAGTTCATACGGTGATACTTTTTGTGGTGCGGGTAGGGCACTAGACGCACTGCTGGAAGATCATGGTGCAACGCGTTTGGGTGAGCGTTTAGAAATTGACGCGATGGAAACCTTTATGGCCGACGATGCCGCTATCCCTTGGGTGGAAGAGTGGATTGTTACACAGCGGTTAGAGGTAAATTAAGAGATGCAGCGTGCCCCTTCTTCACCTCAACGCATCAGCGTTGCGCTCGGTTTATGTTTAGTGATGCTGGCAGCGCTGCCTCGCTATTTAGCTGGCGGGCATGAAACTCGCCAGACGCTCATTGTGATTGCTTTGGTCTTGGTAGCTTCAGCGGTCTTCGTGCAGTGGCGTATGCTATCGGTTGCTGCGCGTCAAACATTGCCCCGTTTGCTAAAGCGCCTTGTTATGATGATGCTGCTCGGTATGGCGGGAATGGGTATATGGCATGCCTTGTTTACCGATTGGATCAGCTGGCAGGTTTTTATTTCTCATGGGGCGACGCTTGGATTACTGTTGCACGCATTGAGCCTTTGGTGGCTGAATGAGCAGCAAACCAGCTAGCTTTTGAAGGCAGGGGTTGAAAAACTCGCTGCATGACGTACAACGCAGTAGAATGGTGGTCATGGCGCAATTGGGGCTAATAATGATGTTAAATGCCCTATGAAGTACTTAATTACTCGCTTATTCCCTTGTTTTTAAAATTACATGCCCCCATGTTGCGAGCATGGCGCTTGCCACCTTGCGCCAGGGTTCTTAAAATTGCCCCTTAATCTTATTACATGCAATCAACACAACGCCCAGCCGTTAGAGGACAATTCATGCAAGTTTCTGTCGAGACGACCTCCCAGATCGAACGCCGTATCACTATTCAAGTGCCGGCTGCCGAAATTGACGAGGCCGTTAGTGCTCGCTTGAAAGACACCGCGAAGAACGTTCGCTTGAACGGTTTTCGCCAAGGCCGGGTGCCGATGGCAGTCGTACGTCAGCGCTACGGTCAGGATGCACGCAACGAAGTCGTTGGCGAAGTGATGCGTGAGCGCTATGTACGCGCCATTACTGACGAGGGTTTAAACCCCGCTGGCTTCCCGAAGATCGAACCGTCAGTCAATGAGTCGGGTAAAGATCTTGAATTTGTTGCGGTCATGGAAATCTACCCAGAGGTAGAGCTCGCTTCTATCGAGGGGACTGAAATTGAACGCCCCGTCGTGACTGTTAGCGACGCTGATGTTGATGAGATGATTGACACGCTGCGCAAGCAGAACGCTGGCTGGGAAGAAGTAGATGCTGCAGCAGCCGATGGTGATCAGGTGACTATCGACTTCCAGGGCTTCATCGGTGATGAGCCGTTTGAAGGCGGAAGTGCTGAAGGCCATTCACTGGTAATTGGCTCCAATAGTTTCATTCCAGGCTTTGAAGCTCAGTTAATCGGTGCGAAAGCAGGGGAAGAAAAAAGCATTCAAGTCACGTTCCCTGCTGACTATCAGGCTGAGCATCTAGCTGGTAAGGAAGCGACGTTTAAAGTGAGCGTCCATAAAGTTAGCAGCCAGAAATTGCCGGAAGTTGACGCTGAGTTTATCGAGCGTTTTGGCGTTGAAGACGGCGATCAGGAAAAATTCCGCGCTGAAATCAAAAAGAACATGACTCGTGAAGCGTCACAAGCGGTTGATAACCGTGTCAAGCAGCAAGTATTGGATGCGCTAAAGAAGGTCAATGAAATTCCTGTGCCTAGTGCATTGGTACAGCAAGAAACAGATGGCATGAAGCGCCAGGCAGCCCAGCAGTTCGGTTTAGGTGAAGATTTTGACGTCAGCCAGTTACCTAATGAGCTGTTTGAAGAGCAGGCTAAAGGCCGTGTTCAAGTCGGCTTGTTACTTGCTGAGGTAATCAAGGCTAACGAACTTGACGCCGATGATGATGCCATTAAAGCAAAAGTAACTGAGTTGGCTGAACAGTATCAAGACCCTGAAGAAGTAGTGAGCTACTACATGGGTAATGAGCAGCTGAAAACGCAGGTGAAATCTGCCATTCTCGAAGAGAAAGCAGTGGCTAAGTTACTAGAGCAAACGAACATTAAAGACGTTGAAATGTCTTATCAGCAAGCCCTTGCCGCTGCGCAAAAGCAAGCCGAGCAAGATGAGGGTGCTGAAGAAGGCGATCAAGCCAACGCCTAACACCCTGGAACGTGGCGCACCAAACATCGGTGCGCTTTTCCCTTTCCGGACGCAAGGAATCACCTGAATGAGTGAGTTTGATATTCAAAACGCCGGCGGTTTAGTACCCATGGTGGTTGAGCAGAGCGCCAAAGGGGAAAGAGCTTACGACATTTATTCACGCTTGTTGAAAGAGCGCGTAATCTTTTTGGTAGGGCCTGTTGAAGACTACATGGCCAACCTAGTCGTTGCCCAACTGCTGTTCCTGGAGTCGGAAAATCCAGACAAAGATATTCATTTATATATCAACTCGCCAGGTGGTTCTGTCACCGCCGGCATGTCGATTTACGACACCATGCAATTTGTTAAACCGGATGTATCGACCGTTTGTATTGGTCAAGCGGCCAGCATGGGCGCGCTGCTATTGACCGCTGGAGCTGCAGGCAAACGTTACTGCCTCCCTAACTCACGTGTCATGATTCACCAGCCGCTGGGTGGCTATCAGGGCCAAGCATCTGATATTGAAATACACACCCGTGAAATTCTTGGTATCCGTGAGAAACTGAATCAAATTCTTGCCCATCACACTGGTCAAGATATTGAAACTGTTTCACGCGATACAGACCGAGATAATTTTATGAGCGCCAATAAAGCCAAAGAGTACGGCTTGATTGATGCAGTGCTGGATAAGCGCCCTACATCCTGATAGCGTGATAGGATTCTGCTTTTCTAACGAGCTTTTTAGGCGGCGTAAGCCGCCGAAGTGATAGAGGTATGCGAATGGCCGACGGCAAAGGCAAGGACGAAGGTGGCAAGCTGCTCTACTGCTCGTTTTGCGGTAAAAACCAAAACGAAGTGCGTAAGCTAATTGCGGGCCCGTCCGTTTATATCTGCGATGAGTGTGTCGACTTGTGTAATGACATCATTCGCGAGGAAGTTCTCGAAGCCGATGCCGAGAGCGACGAGGAGCGTTTACCGACGCCTCGCGAAATACGCCATACCCTGGATGATTACGTCATTGGGCAAGATCGCGCCAAAATGGTGCTTTCTGTAGCGGTATATAACCACTACAAGCGCTTGAAAACAGATTTACGCGACGGCGATGTTGAGCTGGGTAAATCCAATATTCTGTTAATTGGTCCTACCGGTAGTGGTAAAACATTATTGGCAGAAACAATGGCAAGGCTGTTGAATGTTCCTTTTACCATTGCAGATGCAACGACACTGACTGAAGCGGGTTATGTCGGTGAAGATGTAGAGAACATTATTCAAAAGCTGTTGCAGAAGTGTGATTACGATGTCGAGAAAGCTGAGCGCGGCATCGTTTATATCGATGAAATTGATAAAATTTCACGCAAATCTGACAATCCGTCAATCACGCGTGATGTGTCAGGTGAGGGCGTTCAACAAGCGTTATTGAAGCTTATTGAGGGCACTACTGCATCAGTGCCGCCTCAAGGTGGTCGTAAACATCCTCAGCAAGAGTTTGTCAGATGCCTCTTTAGGCATG
>JAMCZP010000261.1 GCA_023485185.1 Gammaproteobacteria bacterium | reverse complement strand
TTAAAGGTCAGTACTTCGATAATATCAGCCCCGTGAATGGTCGTGTTTTTTGTGAAATCCCCCGCTCTACGGCAGAAGATATCGATAAAGCGCTGGATGCAGCGCATAAAGCGGCACCTGCCTGGGGTAAAACCTCCGTTCAAGAGCGCAGTAATACGCTACTCAAAATTGCCGACCGGCTAGAGCAAAACCTGGAAATGCTCGCCGTGGCGGAAACCTGGGACAACGGTAAAGCAGTGCGCGAAACGCTGAATGCCGATATTCCCCTCGCCATTGACCACTTCCGCTATTTTGCGGGCTGCCTACGCTCCCAGGAAGGTACCGCCGCAGATATTGATGCTAACACCGTGGCTTACCACTTCCATGAACCGCTGGGTGTCGTGGGGCAAATTATCCCCTGGAACTTCCCGATTTTAATGGCCGCCTGGAAGCTTGGCCCCGCGCTTGCTGCTGGTAACTGCGTAATACTGAAGCCAGCTGAGCAAACACCCGCGTCCATTTTGAAAGTGATGGAAGTCATCGGCGATCTGCTGCCGCCAGGGGTGTTGAACATTGTTAACGGTTTTGGCGCTGAGGCAGGGCAAGCGCTGGCGACCAGTAAGCGGATTGCCAAAATTGCCTTTACGGGTTCAACCCCGGTTGGCTCGCATATTCTTAAATGCGCCGCAGAAAATATTATTCCCTCTACCGTCGAACTAGGCGGCAAATCACCCAATATCTACTTCGCTGACATTATGAACGCCGAACCGACGTTTATTGATAAAGCGGTAGAAGGACTGGTGTTAGCGTTCTTCAACCAGGGGGAGGTGTGCACGTGCCCCTCACGCGCGCTTATTCAGGAGAGCATGTACGACGAGTTTATGGCCAAGGTCATTGAGCGCACCAAAACCATTAAACGCGGTAACCCGCTAGATACCGATGTGCAGGTGGGCGCTCAGGCCTCCCAAGAGCAGTTCGACAAAATCATGTCCTACATGGATATCGCCCGCGATGAAGGTGCGGAGTTCCTCTCCGGTGGCGATAAAGAGACCCTGGACGACAGCATCAACGGTGGCTACTACATTCAGCCCACGCTGCTGAAAGGTACTAACCAGATGCGCGTCTTCCAGGAAGAGATTTTTGGCCCGGTGGTGGCCGTCACTACCTTTAAGGATGAAGAAGAAGCTCTGGCGATTGCCAACGACACCGAGTTTGGCTTGGGCGCAGGCGTCTGGAGCCGTGACATGAATGTGGCCTTCCGCATGGGCCGAGGCATTCAAGCCGGGCGTGTGTGGACCAACTGCTACCACCAATATCCCGCCCATGCGGCCTTCGGGGGCTACAAGAAATCCGGCGTGGGTCGTGAAAACCACAAGATGGCGCTTGAGCACTACCAGCAAACCAAAAACCTGCTGGTCAGCTACGATATCAATCCGCTGGGCTTCTTTTAACGCCTGACGTTTTGTAACTTAATAGCCTCCCGGCGCTGTTTGCCGGGAGGCTTTTTTGTAGCCCCGACTTGCCTGGGTAGCACTTTCTAATCAGCCCTTTCTAATCAGTCGTTCCTAACCAGCGGCGTGACATACGCTCTGCATGGGCAAGGTTGCTAACCACCGCTAATTTACCCACTTCGCGCTGAATACCCGCACGCTTTATTTTTAGCGCCATGCGCGGCGGTAGCCCAACAAACATCACTCCCACGCCTTGCTCGGCTAATTCACGGCGCAGTGACTCCAGCGCCACCATCGCAGTAGTATCCAGGCTAGGCACATCTCGCATATCCAAAACGACGATTCTCACGCTGTGATCAATGATCCGCAGCGTAGCAATGGCTTTTTCTGCGGCGCCAAAAAACAGCGGGCCGCTAATTTTGTAGAGCGCTACTTCTGGCGGGAACTGTTCGCCAGTGCTGGGTGAGGAAAGGCGCTGGGTATGGGTTAGCTGCGCCATTCGGCGAATGAACAGCGCGGCGGCTAGGCCAATGCCGACGGCCACGGCGATCACCATGTCGAAAATAACCGTCAGTGCGAAACAGATTACCAATACCCATACATCGCTGGCAGGTGCGCTTTTTAGCGTGTGCATAAAATGCCGCGCTTCACTCATGTTCCAGGCAATAATAAACAGCAGCGCGGCCAACGCAGCCATCGGTACATACCCCAACACGCCCGCCAGTGCGACGACGGCCAGCAGCACCACTAACGAGTGCACCAGCGCAGCGACAGGTGAAAACGCACCACTTTTGATATTGGTCGCAGTGCGTGCCAGTGCGGCCGTAGCGGTAATGCCGCCAAAGAAGGGCACCACCAGATTGCCGAGCCCTTGGCCAATTAGTTCTGCATTGGGGTCATGGCGGGTGCGGGTTAGGCCATCTGCGACAACGGCGCACAGCAACGATTCAATCGCAGCGAGTAAGGCGATTGCCAGCGCCGGACCCAGCAGCGCTTGAATCAACGCAAAGTTAATCTCAAGCGGTGTGCCATCCGCACCTGGAAAGTGCCACGGTGCGGTGAAACTAGGTGCGAAGGGCGGAATGCCACTGCCGCTCTCGCCTTCGAACTCCCAACTAAACCGCGAGGCAATGGTATCGACCTCAATACCACTTAATAGCAGCAGCGTGGCGGCGATGGTGCCCACTGCCAAGCCTACTAATGGGGCAGGAATGGGTGTTTTTAAGCGAGGCCAGACTAATAACGACGCTAAGGTAACAAGCCCAACACTGACCTCCGCAAGCGACAGGGTTGGCAGCGCTTGGCCAATTAGCATTAGGTTGTGCAGCGTGCTATCGCCCAATTGCACCCCAGCCAACCCGAGAAAGTCAGGCAGTTGCAGCAGCGCGATCACCACACCGATCCCCGCCGTAAAGCCGAGAATAACCGGGTAGGGCACGTACTGAATCAGACTTCCCAGCCGCGAAAGCCCTAGCGCCACCAAAATAGCACCGGCCATCAGCGTGGCAATGAGCAGCCCGCCCAGACCATGGTTGGCCACAATGGGAAAGAGAATGACTACAAAAGCGGCAGTGGGACCAGAAATGTTGAAACGTGACCCGCCGGTTAAGGCGATCACTGCACCCGCCACGATAGCCGTATAGAGACCATGCTGAGGTGGTACTCCTGTGGCTATCGCCAGCGCCATGGAGAGCGGTACGGCGACAACGCCAATGGTCAGCCCCGCCATCACATCGCGCTTTAATTTGGCAAGCGTATACCCTTCGCGCCAAGCACTTAATAACGCACTACCAGGCACTGGGAATACGTATCCCGAAGAACGATGGGTGCGGGACATGAGGTAAGCTCCTAGGTAACAAGGAAATCAGTTCTTTACGCTACGCTTACCCCAGATGTTGCACAACAGGCCGATAGTCTCGGCTTGTTGTTTGTGCACAAAAAATCCCGGCCTGGCGTTCAACAGGCCGGGATTTTTGCTTCAGGCTAATAGCCGCCGTTTATCACATTTGTGCGTCTTGTGGCGGTTCGCCAATAGTGCCAGGCATTGCTTGAACATGGCCCATCTGTTGGCCTGCAAGCGTTAGGAAGTGCAGGTGGCGTTCATACTCAGCTACCAGATCACCAATCACCTGCCCACGGGTGTAGCCGTTAAGGTCTTTATCCTGACCGCCTTCAGCTAAGTAAACGTCTAGGCGAACGTAAAAGTCATCATCGGCGGGGATAAAGCTTGGCGTACGCATACGGTGCGGGCACACCTGGTAAACAAAGCTGGTGGCCTCGCCGAAATCGACCTGAAGCATTACGTTAGGCAATGACTCACCCTCAATGTGCTCTTCAGTGACGTTGGCGGTTTGGCCACGGCTCTCAAGCTCTTGGGCGAACTGGGTCATCGCCGGGCGAATAGCATGCTTAATCGTCGCCGATGCACCAGCGCGATTAGAGGTATCTAATGCGCGATCCAGGCGCTCTTTCCAGTCACCGCCGGGGGCGCTGCCTGCAATCATACGTCGCGCATCAGCCTTGCTACCTTCCAGTTTAAGCGCTTTATACATGCCCACCATGACGGCAAAAATAACCAGCGAGAAGGGCAGTGCGGTAATCACCACGGCACTCTGCAGCGCCGCAAGCCCACCGGCCATTAGCAAGGCGATGGTGATCAAGCCGATCAATGCCGACCAGAATATGCGCAGTTTCACCGGCGCATCATGGTTTACATCGCTCAAAATAGACGTGAAGTTGGCCAGAACCAGAGCACCAGAATCCGCAGAAGTAATAAAGAACACAATGCCTAATACAGTAACAACGGCTGCAGTAATGCCAACATACGGGTAGTACTCCAGTAGCGTATATAGAGTAGTTTGCGGTGTATTAAGCGCCTGCTCGCCAAGCTCCGTAACACCCTGATTGGCAACCAGTTCAATACCACTGTTGCCGAACACTGACATCCATACCATCATAAAAGCCAGCGGAATAAACAAGGCGCCTGCGACGAATTCACGAATAGTGCGGCCACGGGAGATGCGTGCCAGAAACAGGCCTACAAAAGGTGTCCAGGCAATCCACCAGCCCCAGAAGAAGATCGTCCACCACATTTTCCACTCTTGAGCCTCTTCACCCGCAAATGCGTAGGTGTCGAAGCTAGCGCCGACAAAGCCTGAGAGGTAGTCACCGGCGTTGTTAACCACTTTATCCAGCAGCACCAGCGTATCGCCAGAAAAGAGCACAAACAGCATCAGCGCTAACGCCAGCAGCATGTTGAACTCAGACAGGCGGCGAATGCCTTTTTCAACACCGGTCACCACAGAAATGGTTGCCAATACAACGACCAGAACAATTAAGATGACCTGCACCGTAAGGGTTTCCGGCACATCGAACATATAGGTGAGGCCGTAGTTTAACTGCATCACCCCAATGCCTAGGCTGGTGGCAATGCCGAATACGGTGGAGATTACCGCGGTAATATCGACAGCGTTACCAATTGGGCCGTGAATACGCTTGCCCAAAATGGGATAGAGCGCGCTGCGAATCGCCAGCGGTAAGCGGTGCCTGTAGCTAAAGTAGGCCAACGCCATACCCATCAACACGTACAGCCCCCAGCCGGAGAGCCCCCAGTGCAGATAGGTTTGAACGACGGCATTACGCATTGCTTCCTGGCTTTCTGGAGTTAAATCCGGCGGTGCCAAATAGTGGGCAACAGGCTCAGCGACGCTGAAAAACAGTAGGTCGATACCAATACCCGCGGCAAATAGCATGGCCGACCACGAGAGCAATGAAAACTCGGGGCGTGAGTGGTCTGGGCCTAAGCGGATACTGCCAAAGCGTGACATGCCAATAGCGACGACAAAGACCAGATAAGCCACAATAGCCAGCATGTAGTACCAGCCAAAGGTTTTGCTTACCCAGGCAAGCCCTGCATCAAAAAAGGCGCCCGCTTGTTCAGTGAACAGCATGGTGAGTACTAAAAAAATAATAATACCGGCTACACTGCCGTGGAAAACCACCGGATTGAGGCGGTCGCGGGAGGGGAGGATGGGGTTGTCTTGCGCCATGCAGGCGGGCTCCTATTGTAAAAGGCGATGGTGAAAAAGAGGGGCGAGGTAACTATTTATTTTGAATGAACGTTCAAATAAAATACGCGATTAGGCGTTGCCCTTCAAGTTCACCGCTTCAAGGAGCCCACACATCCAACGAGGATTCACCCGTCTACAGACGCAAAAACGCCCGGAAAAACCGGGCGTTGGAACGGGTATTGACGCTTTGCCTGCGATTATTCGCTATCGGGTTTCTCGCCGTGGTGGCCACGCTTGCCATGCTCAGCGCGGTACTCTTCATGTGCTTCACGCATGGCGGTGCGCAGTGCTTCCTGCTCGTCTTCTGAAAGAATTTCAGCAACGCGCTCTTTATGCTCTTCACGCAGTGCGTGCATCGCTTCACGATGTTCCGCGTGTGCTTCGTTAAGTTCAGCCTGTTTCTCTTCAGAGATCTCAGCGCGTTCGTAGACTTCTTGACGACGCTCTTCCATGCGTTCTTCCATACGCTCGCGATCAGCGCCGCGGCCTTCACGGTCACCGTGGCTATCCGCTTGAGCAGTGAGCGCTAGCGGTGCAATAGCAATAGCCAGCAGGGCGGGGGCAAATAGTTGGCGAATTGACATTTTCATAATTTCTCTCCTGGTGAGTTGACGATGTCAGTATCGCTAGGCGCGGTGCAAACCGTTTGCACAGAGTGTGCAACAATCATGATCTTATTAGGGCCGTGCTGGTCGTAACGGTTAGGTGAGGGGTCACCTGTTCATCAAGGAGAAAGATAATGTCGCGAACGAAGTTAAGCCGCGAGAGGCAACAGCACGGAGCACTTACCACCCTGCGCCGTATTACTGGCCTAGGCGCGCTCACGCTATTGCTGAGCGGCTGCGGTGCTACTCATAGTGTCAGCCAAGGCGACTCTGCCACTGAACAAAGCGCGTTGCGTGAGCCTCAACCGTTTACACGCTTAGCGTCCAAAACCTACACGCCTGAAGAGTGGCCCCAGGCGTTGAAGGCTGACGTTTATCTACCTTCTAATAACCCGAACGGCACCCTGCGTCCGGCCGCTTTAGTGGTTCACGGCGGCGGTTGGCGCAATCGCACGCGAGAAGATATGCAAGGTATTGCCGAGCAGCTAGCGGGGCAGGGCTACGTCGCGGTCAATATTGAGCACCGCTTCGCGCCGGAGTATCGCTTTCCTAATCAGCTGCACGATTTGCAGCAAGCCATGGCATGGATTCACAGCAATGCTGATGAATGGCAGGTGGATACAAGCCGCATTGTGGGCGTGGGCTTTTCATCCGGCGCGCATTTAGTGAGTTTGCTGGCACTGGCCGGGGTTGAAGGGCCGCTGGCCGAGCCTTATGGCAGCGAGAAGAGCCGTTTAGCCGCTGTATTGGCTGGCGGGCTGCCAAGTGATTTACTTAAGTTCGACGATGGCCGACTGGTGGTCGACTTTATCGGCGGCACCCGTGCTGAAGAGAATGAAGCGTATAGACTAGCGTCACCCGCCCGGCATATAACCCCGCAAGCACCGCCGTTTTTCCTATTCCACGGTAAGTGGGATCGCTTGGTACCGGTGGATCACGCCACAGACTTCTATCAAGCATTGCAGGACAACAATATTGAGAGCGAGCTATATCTACAAAACTTCCGGGGCCACTTTGCCAGCTTCTTGTTGAAAGGCAGTGCCATTGATTCGGGCATCGCATTTCTGAATCGGCAGGTTAATCGCTAACCCTCCGGCTGATACTTATAGCCGACACCATATACCGAACGGATGATTTCCAGCTCGGGGAGCGCTTCGTGGATCTTTTTACGCAGTTTCTTTATGTGGCTGTCCACGGTGCGCTCCGAGACAATACGGTTATCACGATACATATGATCCATTAGCTGTTCGCGGCTGAAAATTCGCCCTGGAGCCTGCATCATTACTTTTAACAGCTGAAATTCCACTGCGGTTAGCCCTAAATCCTTGCCATATGCCAGGGCCTGCCAGCCATCTTCATTTAACACCACCGGCGCGTTTTGCACCTCTGCCGGCGCGTCGGCAACTGCTTGGCTACGGCGCAGTACCGCTTTCACTCGGGCGACCACTTCGCGGGGGCTAAACGGTTTGCAGATATAGTCATCGGCACCGAGTTCCAGCCCCAGCAAGCGGTCAACTTCCTCTACTTTGGCGGTCACCATAATGATGGCAATGGTCGGCCAGTGCTGGCGAATTTCGCGGCTGAGGGTGAGGCCATCTTTACCCGGCAGCATAATATCCAGTAGCACCAGAGCAGGCGAGTGCTGTTCTAACCAAGGCAAGACCTCATCGCCGTGACCTAATGTCGTAACTGCAAAACCGTGAGTGGTTAGGTAGTCCGCCATTAGGCGGGCAATCTTGGGTTCATCCTCAACAACCAGCACAGAAACAGCGTTAGACGCAGCATTAGACGTAGTAGACATAGTCGGGCTCGCTTGGCGATGAACGTGAAAACACTTGTTATAAATCAGTTAGCTGACAGCAGGGGAAAGCGCAGCGTCCAGCGTAAGCCACCTAGCGTTGAGCTGGAGGGGGTTAGCGTGGCGCCATGGGCATTGATTAACGCACTGGCAATCGAAAGCCCTAAACCACTACCGCCGCTAGCACGATTGCGGGAACCCTCTACGCGATAGAGGCGCTCCGTTAGACGGGCAAGCTCGCCTTCAGGCACGCCCGGCGCACTATCTTCCCAGGTTATCACTGCAAACCCTTGCTGTGCAGTGAGCGTTACGTGCAACTCTCCTGGCGGTTGAGTGTAGGCGCAGCTGTTGTCTAATAGGTTATTCCATAGCTGGCGCAGGCGTTGGGCATCCCCGCGAATCATAATGCCAGCGTCGATCTTCTCGGTCAGCGCTAGGCCGCTTTCAACCAACCAGCGGTCTGCGTCGGCCAAACGGCTGCTAAGGCTTTCGCTAAGATTCATCGGGGCAAGCTGCATATCCAACGCGCCAGCATCGCTTTGTGACAGCAGGCGTAAATCGGTGACCAAGCGCTCTAGCTGGCCCACTTCTTGCGCGAGGGAGCCGAGATTTTCCTGGTTTAGAGGGCGAATGCCATCCTGCATGGCTTCAATCTCTCCTCGCAGCACCGCCAGCGGCGTACGCAGCTCATGGGCCGTGTCAGATACCCAGCGGGCACGGGCATCGCGGCTGGCTTCCAGGGTGGCGGCCAGCACGTTGAAGTCACGCGCCAAGCGCGACAGCTCATCGCGGCCACGTTCGGGTAATCGAGTGCGATAATCCCCTTCGGTAAGCCGAAGCGTGGCGCCTGCCAGTGCCCGGGTGCGGCGCCCCAACCACCAGGAAAGCCCGCCTGCCAGCAGCAGCGAGGCAACGCACAGCGATATAACGATCAGTACCAGGTTACGCTGCTGGCGCTCTAGAAAACGGCTCTCCATGCGCTCCATCATTTCACGAGGAGGCCTGAAACCAAGCGAGCCTATATTCGTTTCATCGCTGCGCAGCGTCAGCCAATGCCAGTTGCCTGGGCCTGTGCGGCCACCTTGGGGCGGCACCACATAGTTGCCATCCGTGTCGCGCAGTGCGAAATCTCGCGCTTCCCCTAGTGGTGAAGGGCGGTCACGATGCTCTTGGCCCAGTTCAAAACGCACAATAAACGGCCAGCGTTCTGGGGCCTGCTCTAACCACTCCCAGCTCTGCTGGGTTTCCCAGCGGGTCACCAAGCCATCGGCCAACAGCGTGGCGCGGCGCTCTTGTGCCTGGTTGAGATAATCGAAAAAGCCGCGGTCAATACTATACGAGACTGCCAGAAACATGCTGGCGGAGATCGCAACATTAACGCTTAAAATGGTCACGAACAGCTTTAGACCCAGGCGGGAGGGTCGCCATTGACGTATGGCAGTCAGCACGGCCATTAATGCGCTCCCTCTTCTTGATTTGGCTTATTGTGCCCGAGCGGCAATTGTTTCGGTGCGCTGAGGCGCTCGCGAAAATTTTCCATCCCCAGGTAAAGGCAGGGCACCAGAACCAGCAGGATGACTGTGGCGAAGATCATCCCGAAACCCAAGGAAATCGCCATAGGGATCATAAAGCGCGCCTGCCGGGAGGTTTCCAGAATCATCGGTGCAAGACCTAAAAAGGTGGTTAACGTGGTCATCATAATTGGCCGCAGGCGTCTGGTAGCAGCAGCAACAATAGCCTCCCGTGGGGCCATGCCTTCACGGCGTTTGCGGTTGGCGTAATCGATTAATACCAGCGCATCATTAATCACCACGCCAGACAGCGCGAGCATGCCCAGCAGGCTGATGATGGAAAGACCAAAGCCCATAATCATGTGACCAGCGACGGCTCCCACAATACCAAAGGGAATGGCGGCGAGAACCAGCAGTGGCTGCAAATAACTTCTAAACGGAATAGCCAGTAAGGCATAAAGCGCCGCTAGCATCAGCCACATAGCGGTACGCAGGGTTGCCAGGTTATCGGCGGTGTCCTGCTGACGACCACCCATGCTGACTTCAAGCCCCGGCCAAGTGTTGCTAAGCGTGGGGAACACATCTTCTTGCAGCGTGGCGAGCACTTGGTTAATCACCTGGTCGCCTTCGGAGTCGGCGGTGACGGTAATAATCCGGCGACCGTCGATACGCTGAAGGCTACTGGAGGCTTGGCTTAGGGTAATGTCCGCTACCCGTGATAGCGGTACGCTAAGCCCATCGGGCGTGCGCACCGGCATGCGATAGAGCTCGTTCAGGCTGTCGCGATCCTGCTCGGGCAGGCGTACTTCCACGCTTATCTCGCGCCGACCAATAAACTGCTCAACGGCGGTAGCCCCTTGCAGCGGGCCACGCAGGGCCTGGGCAAGATCACTGCCGGTTAACCCCAGTGCCCGACCTTCAGCGGAAAGGCGCATTTCGAGCTGGGGCTTGCCATCGCCTAGACCACTGTCGATATCGGTTAAACCGTATTCGCCAAGTAACTCCGCCAGCCGTGTCGCGGCGGCTTCGAGCACTTGGGTGTTAGGGTGCGAAAGCCGCAAACTCAATGCCGCGCCGCTGCCAGGGCCACCAAAGTCAGATTCAAAGCGTACCGACTGTGCGCCTAGCAAATCGCCGGTCAGCTCTCGCCATTCACGGGCAATGCGGGAAGGTGGCCATGCCTCTAAACTCTCTCTGGCAATATCCAGGCGTACCGACAGGCTTTCCCCATCCAGGCGGCTGCGCGAGCTGCTAAAACTAAGCGTCTCTTCCCGATCGCTGAGCTCCTCAGCAGCATCTAACAACTGCTGGCTAAGCTCACGGCTCACGCTAATATGGCTACCAATGGGTAGCGTGATGCTGGCTTGTACTTGATCGGATTCCGCACGTGGCATCAGCGAAAAACCGAGTCGTCCGCTCATTGCCCAAGCCAGCGTGATGCACAGTAGCGCCACCGCTAGCGCGACGGTGAGCAAACGCTGATTAAGCGCACGCTGCAAGAACGGTTCGAATTGACGGTAGGTAAAGTGGTGTAATCCGCCCTGCATACGCTGACGAACCGCCTCAAGGGGGCGCTGCCAAGCGGGTGTTTGGCGCGGCTTGCGGCTATGGGCAAGGTGGGCCGGCAGAATAAACAGCGCTTCTACCCAGGAAATTAAAAACACGGTAATTACCACAACCGGTACGGTGGCAAAAATCAGGCCTAGAAAGCCGGGTAAGAATAGCAGCGGCAGAAACGCCACAATATTGGAAAGAATGGCGAAGGTAAGGGGCGTGGCAATTTCCTGGGCGCCTTTCACCGCTGCATCACGCAGTGAGTAGCCCTCTTCACGGTAGCTGTAGATGTTCTCGCCCACCATGATGGCGTCATCCACCACTATGCCCAACGCGATAATAAAGGCGAACATTGACATCATGTTCAGCGAGACGCCGATCCAGGGCAGAAACAGCATGGCACCTAGAAACGCGGTGGGAATACCTAGCGTGACCCAAAAGGCGAGCCGTGCTTCCAAAAACAGCGCCATCAGGATCATTACCAGGGCAAGGCCCATCCAGGCGTTTTTCAGCAGCAGGCTAAGGCGGTCTTCATACTGTTCGGAGCTATCACGGGATACGTCGAGACTGACGCCGTCTGGCAGGTTGCCACGCACTCTTTCAAGCTCGCCATACACGGCGTTGGAGATACTGGTCGGAGTTTGGTTGCCAATTTGGTAAATATCAACTGAAAGCCCTGGCTGGCCGTTGTAAAACTCCTCGCGGTCGGTTTCCGCAAACCCTTCGCTGACGCTGGCAATATCACCCAGTACCACAGGGGCGCCTTGGGCGGTGGTCAGAATGGGCAGCTCGGCGAATTCCGCCGCACTATTACGGCGTCCTTGGTAACGAATTAGCCATTCACCCTCGGCAGTGGTGAGCTGGCCGCTGGCTAGGTCCAGGGCTTCTTCCGCGATACGATTGGCGAGTTGCTGATGATCCAGCCCGTAACGTTCAATGGCTTCGTCATCCAAGTGCACCTGGATTTCGCGATCGCGGTTGCCGGAAAGTTCAGCGCGGGAAATGCCGCTTGCCGCCTGTAGTTCAGCGCGCACGTCTTCAGCGGCGTCATGTAGCGCTGCTAACCCTACTGAGCCGTATACCTGTAGGCTAACCACACTGCGCGAGCGGCCTGCTAGGGTAAAACGCGGTGGGTCGGCGGCGTTGGGCAGGGTGGTAATCGCGTTAACTGCCTGCTGAATATCTTGATAGGCGCGCATTACCTCCACTCCATCAATCAGAGTGGCACTGACGCTGGCGCTACCTTCACTTGCAGTGGCCGTCAGTTCATCAATACCTTCCACATTGGCCAGTGCGGCTTCAACGGGGAGAAGTAGGCTTTGTTCAACATCTTCGGGGGTGGCGCCAGGATAGCTGATCGTGACCTGGACAACTTCGGTCTCAAACTCGGGGAATACCTCTTTTTTTATTGCCAGGGATGCCAGCAAACCGCCCAGGATAAACACCACCATCAGCAGATTGGGCGCCACGCCGTGGTCAACCATCCATGCGAGCGGGCCGCGACGGGTCATAGGCTGTCTCCATCACGGGCGGGAGTGTCACCCCGCTGACGCAGGCGTACTTGCTGGCCGACACGAGGCTGGGCAAGGCCTGCAACCACGACGCGCTGACCGGCTTCGAGCCCGCTACGCACCAGCGCTTCTTCCTGTCCACGGTAGGCTAAGGAGACAACGGTGCTGCGTAAACGGTCATCTTCATCGACCCACCACACCTGTTCACCTGGACGCAGTGCAGCAGAGGGCAGTGCGATAAGTTCTTCAGCGGCAGACGTGTGATAAGTGATACGCATAATATCGCCCAGACGCAGAGCAGGGCCTTCGCTCTCAAGTGCCAGGGGGTCATCTACAGCTATTAGTAGCTGTGCTTGTAAGCCGTTCTCTTCCAGATTAGGCAGGATGGAGAGCAGGCTGCCTTCCCGGGTGGCGCCTTCCGGCCAGCCTTGGCTGGCGAGGGTGACACGGTCGCCAGGCTCAAGCCAGGCCAAGGTATCGCCAGGTAATGATGCCCGTACCCAGAACTGCTCGACACCTACTAAGCTCAGCACTTCAGTGCCTTGGCTTAGCAGGCTGCCTGCACCGACCAGGCGGTCTTGAATCATGGCTTGCCAGGGCGCTTTCAGGGTTGCGCGCTCTAAACTAAGTGCCGCCTGGTCGCGGACCACGCGGGCTTGCGTCAGCTGTGCCTGCACTTGACGAAGCTGCGGCTCACGTAGCACTAGGGCCCGTCGTTCAGCGGAAAGTTGCCGCCCAAACGACTCATATTCACTGCGTGCCCGCTGCTGCTCAGCTTGCTCTAAGGCGAGTAATGCCTGAGCGTTGGCTAATTGAGCTTCCGCATCTTCGAGTGCTAGCTGTAAGTCGGCTTGATCGATGTAAACCAGCGGTGCATCCTGTTGCACCACTTGGCCTGGCAATACGCCTTCGCCAAAGCGCTCAAGCTGGCCCGCAACGCGGCTGGCGAGCATAGTGGATTTTTCTGCCTCTACCCGCCCAAAGCCCGTTAACGTAGGTGCCTGGC
>JAMCZP010000169.1 GCA_023485185.1 Gammaproteobacteria bacterium | reverse complement strand
GTGCTCGCTGGTGCTAACAGCTACCTTCAAGCCATCAAGCTCAGTTGCTTCGGCTTCAGCCGCTTCTGCTAGCGGCTTAAGGGTAACCTCGCTGGTCAAGATGACAAAACGCAACTCATCACCCAGTTTAGCTAACGTTGCCTGCAGTTCGTCACTGACATACAGCGTCACTTCAGCCGCTAAGCTGCCTTTGATTACTTTGGCATTACGGGCGTCTTCTAAACACTTATTAACCGAGTGCTTAACTTCCAGCACCTGCTCCCAGAAAGCACGCCCCAGCTCAGCGCCCTCATCCAGCGTCGCTAAGTCCATATAGTAGGTTTCAAGCAATACGCTGTCGCCACGCTTACCAGGGATGTTCTCGTGAATCTCTTCGGCAGTGAAGGAGAGAATCGGCGCGATCCAGCGGCTCAGCGCTTCTACCACGTGATAGAGCGCCGTTTGCGCACTGCGCCGCGCTAAAGAATCGGTTTGCGTGGTGTATTGACGGTCTTTAATCACGTCTAAATAGAAGCCACCCAGCTCCCGCGCACAGAAGCCATGTACCTGCTGGTACACATCCAGGAAGCGATACTCTTCGTAGGCTTTCTCAATGCGAACCTGCAACTGAGCAGCGCGATCCACCACCCACTGATCCAACGCCAACATATCGCCAAAGGCGACTTGATTGTGCTCAGGATCAAACCCGTTAAGGTTGGAAAGCAGGAAGCGGGCGGTGTTGCGAATCCGACGATACACATCGGAGGTGCGCTTGAGAATCTCATCTGACACGGCCATCTCGCCAGAGTAATCGGTAGACGCGACCCACAGGCGAAGAATATCGCCGCCCAGCTTATCCATCACTTCCTGAGGCGCGACCACATTGCCCAGTGATTTGGACTGTTTACGGCCCTGGGAATCAACGGTAAAGCCGTGGGTCAGCAGTTGACGATACGGCGGATGACCATCAATCGCCGAACCGGTAAGCAGGGAAGAGTGGAACCAGCCACGGTGCTGGTCAGAGCCTTCCAGGTACAGGTCGGCTCGCGGGCCGCTTTCATGGCCATGGGGGTGCGAGCCGCGCAGTACGTGGCGATGAGTAGTGCCTGAGTCGAACCAGACATCCAGCGTATCGGTGACTTTGTCGTACTCTGCCGCTTCCGCGCCCAGTAACTCGGCAGGGTCGAGCTTGAACCAAGCCTCGATGCCTTCCTGTTCAACACGCTTAGCAGCCTCTTCCATCAGCTCAACAGTGCGCGGGTGCAGCTCACCGGTTTGCTTGTGCAGGAAGAACGGGATCGGCACGCCCCAGTTACGCTGGCGGGAAATACACCAGTCTGGGCGATTGGCAATCATGCTGTGCAGGCGGGCCTGCCCCCAGGCGGGCGTAAACGCGGTGGCTTCGATGCCTGCCAGCGCACGCTCGCGCAGCGTTTTGCCATCTTTACCCTGAATATCCATGCCCACAAACCACTGCGCCGTGGCACGGTAGATAACAGGTGTTTTGTGGCGCCAGCAGTGCATGTAGCTGTGTTTGATAGGTGTGTGCGCCATCAACGCACCCACTTCGCTCAGCTTTTCGACGATATGAGGATTGGCCTTCCAAATCATCTGCCCGCCGAAGAAGGGTAGATCGTCAGCGTATACGCCGTTGCCCTGCACCGGGTTGAGCATGTCGTCAAACTCCATGCCATGCTCGCGGCAGGTGATAAAGTCATCCATACCGTAAGAAGGCGCAGAGTGCACAATACCCGTGCTACCGATTTCAGACTCGACGTAATCCGCCAAGTACACAGGTGATAGGCGATCATAGAACGGGTGGCGGAAGTTAATCAGATCAAGGCGTTTGCCTTGCGTCGTGGCAATCACTTCGCCTTGCAGACCGAAGCGCTCAAGGCAGCTTTCCACCAGCTCTTCTGCTAGCAATAACAAGCGCTCGCCAGTATCGACCAGGGCGTAGGTAAATTCAGGGTGGACGTTCAGCGCCTGGTTGGCCGGAATAGTCCAGGGCGTGGTGGTCCAGATCACCACGGCAGCAGGTTTAGCCAATTCGGTTAAGCCAAACGCCGCCGCCAGCTTGTCGGTATCTTCCACCGGAAAGGCCACGTCGATAGCATCCGACTTCTTATCGGCGTACTCAACTTCGGCTTCCGCTAGCGCCGAGCCACAGTCAAAGCACCAGTTGACCGGCTTCAGGCCTTTAAATACATAGCCCGCATCGACCATCTCGGCCAACGCACGAATTTCGCCCGCTTCGTTGGCGAAATCCATGGTGCGATAAGGGTGATCCCAATCGCCGATAATACCCAAGCGCACGAAGTCGGCCAGCTGGGTTTCGATTTGCGCACCGGCGTATTCACGACATAACTCGCGCGCTTTGCTAGGCTCAAGGTGCTTACCGTGAGTGGTTTCGACCTTGTGCTCAATGGGCAGGCCATGGCAGTCCCAGCCCGGGACATACGGTGCATCAAAACCGGCTAAGTTTTTTGACTTAACAATAATATCTTTGAGGATCTTATTAACAGCGTGAAAGTACACAGGTGATA
>JAMCZP010000327.1 GCA_023485185.1 Gammaproteobacteria bacterium | reverse complement strand
AAATAAGCATTTATGCCGTCAAGCGATGCTGGGCGGTGAGATGAGTTATCTTGCAAGCCCTATCACCGGTGGAGGGGTCGGCGTGGGCTCGGTGGAGCAGCGTTTCCTTGATGCGCGTCGTGAGGGCATGGCCGAGCCTGAAGAGTGGGCGGATGCCGCATGGCGTGTGTTCAGCGCTCAAGGCCAGCGGCTAATTCGCGATGGTAAACCCCTGGCTTCAGAGGAAGAGAATCGTCAAGCGCTCATTGAGCAGGCAAGGCGCTTTAGGCAGGTGCGCTTACCGTTGTTGGAAAAGTTGCAGGTCGTTTAAAAGCCATAAATATCTTTTTTATTCTCTTTCGAGCTCACTCTGTTTAATTCAATTTAATGAGTAGCGCAGTCAAAAAAGCTGAGTAATAATGCAAGGAGTTCGCTCGGCTAGACACCCCTATCATAAGGCTGTTGCCGATGTATGGAATGTGGCAGCTCTCTCATTGGGAGAGATAATCTTAGGTGGGGAGTGGGCACAGATGGCAAGCGATCTTTTACAACGCGGTAACGTTAAAGAAGTTATTTTCATCGATACAGGTATTGCTGATTGGCAATCTCTTGTTAATGGCGCTCCTGAGGGGGCGGAGATCGTCACTTTAGACCCTTCCCGCGACGGCTTGGCGCAAATGGCGCAATGGGCTGAAGGTAAACTGGGCTATACCGCTATTCATATTCTAACCCACGGCAGCCAGGGCCAAGTGCAGCTTGGCACTGCCAGCTTGAACAGTGACACTCTTGCTAACTATTCGGATGCCCTCATCCAAATTGGCCAAAGTCTAACGGAGAGTGGCGATATTTTGGTGTATGGCTGCAACGTCGCTGCCGAACAGGTTGGTGTGGATTTTATCGGCAAGCTTGCCCAAGCCACGAAGGCAGATATTGCCGCTTCTGACGATTTGACCGGTGCGGAAGAGTTCGGTGGAAATTGGGCGCTGGAAAAGCAGGTAGGGTTCATTGAGGCTACTGATTTAACCGCTTGGTTCGAAGAAAGTTATTCTCAAACGCTGGGTCAAACACAAACAACCGACGTAATAGGAACAGTAGATAATGCTACTATTGTTGCGTCCACTGACGGTGGTGTCGGTATAGGGCAAACTTTTACAGCAACAAGAAATGGTATTTTAAAGGAGATACAGGTTGTAACGGACGGGAATGCCGATTTAGGAACAGATTGGACGGTAACAATATACAAAGGAAGTGGGGTTGGTGGAGAAGTTATTGCTAGTCAGACGGGGCCTAGTTTTGAGAACTCTGCAACAACCCTCAATGATTATAGTTACCACGTAATTACTTTGAATTCTTTAGTCTCTTTAGAATCTGGACAGATTTATAGCTTTTATTTTACACCTGCCGAAAGCATTGATTTGGCTTATGCAGAAGAGTCTTATAGTGACGGAAATATTATTTATGACAACAATGTAACGCCGGGTTTCGACCTAATTTTCAAAGTAGTACAGACCGATGCTGCCCCAGCTTAACGAGGCTCCACCATTTCCGATGCCCCTTCAGATATAACAGTCACTGAAGGCACAGCTTCCAATGTTGATTTGTCTGATGTGACCTTTGCCGATGTTGATGGCGATGACCTAACCGTTATCTTAACCGCATCCGCAGGCACGTAACCGCCTCCAGTAGTGGTAATGTAACCATTACGGGTTCTGGCTCGGGCGCATTAACTTTGTCAGGCAGTGCTGCGGATATCAACGTGTATTTAGATACGGTTTCTAATATTCAATATACGGGTGCTGAAAACGCTAGTGGCGATAATGCCGCTACGCTTAGCATTAAAGCGAATGACGGCACGGTTGATTCCAGTACGGCAACCGTTAATCTCGATATTACCGCTGTTAACAATGCCCCTGTGTTCACCACCTCAAGCAAAGCAAATGTGGCCGAAAACACCACCGCGGTGACAACGCTAGTGGCTACGGATGCGGATGGCGATACGCTGACCTACAGCATTACCGGCGGTGCGGATGCGGCGCTGTTCTCGCTGGATGCGAATAGTGGAGCGCTCACGTTTATTAACGCGCCGGACTTCGAAGCGCCTGCGGATAGCAATGGTGATAACGTTTACGATGTAGAAGTGACTGCCAATGACGGTAATGGCGGCACTACGCCACTAACGCTGTTTATATCTGTCACTGATGTTAACGAGGCTCCACCCATTACTCCTCCAACAGAGCCACCCTCTGTACCTAGTCCCATTGTTATCACCCCTGCTTTGCCGCAACCCAATACACCTTCTGGAAAACCGTCTGTTAGTGAGACCATTAGCAATAATGGCACGGACGCAGGCACTGTTCGTTTAGTTGAAAATACAGGTAACGCGAATATCGTCACGGCCACGTTGCCGGGGGGAGTCATTCTGCAACATGACGGCTCGCGCACTGCCACCGACCAAAATGGTGCTTTGGGTGATTTGATCGCGAGTATTGGCGGTAAATCGCCGACCAATATGCCGGAGCAAACGAATATTGCTTCCCAGTGGTTATCTTCGCAGGTAGAGGGAATGCTGCTGGATATTCGTACACTGACCTTTAGCTCTATAGTATCTTCCAGTACGCCGATTCTTCTCACGGGCAACGCGAGTTTGGGTAGTCAGTCTTCCTTTATAGAAGCCTTTGTTATTGATACCTCTGGTTTGCCGGCAGGTGCACAGCTGCAACTGGATCACATTGATTTCGCCAGTATTATTGGCAGCGCCATCATTACCGGCGGTAGCGGTGATAATGTCGTAATTGGTGACGATGCTGCCCAGTATATTGTGCTTGGCGAGGGCGATGACACTCTCTACGGCGGCGGTGGGGATGACATTATCGGCTCTAGAGGCGGAGATGATCGACTATTTGGCGGGGAAGGCAACGATCTCATCTTTGGGGGGGATGGGGATGATCACCTCTATGGTGGCGTCGGTAATGATCGCTTACGCGGTGATGCGGGTAACGATACATTGGTTGGCGGTTCGGGTGTTGATGTAGCCCGTTTTGAGACAACCTTTGCTTCGGCAAATTTGGCGATCGTGGATGGAAAGTTGGTGGTTACTTCAGCCTCCACTGGCAGCGATACCTTGACGGAAGTTGAGTTGTTGCGTTTTTCGGATCAAGTCATCATGGTAGAAAAACCAGAATTACTTGAGTTTGATATTCACCTTTTTGATGAAAATTTTTATGTCAACATGAATGCTGATGTTGCGGATGCTATTGCACAAGGCGTTTTTGTTAATGGCTTAATGCACTTTCAGGAGTATGGGCTGAGCGAAAACCGTCAAATCACTCCGCATTTAGAAAATAGTGCTAATTTAGTATTTGATGAAGCTTTTTATCTTGCACATAATGAAGATGTAGCCAATGCCATGTCTCTCGGCATTTTTACAAGTGGTCTTGCTCACTATGCTCTATATGGCGAGCGTGAGGGACGCAATCCTAACGTGTTTTTTGACGAACAGTCTTATCGAGCTACTAATAGTGATGTAGAAAGTGCTATTGAGCAGCAAATGTTTACTAGTGGTTATATGCATTACCGTTTGTTTGGTGAGGCTGAAAATCGTAACCCATCGGCCTGGATGGATATTGCTGCTTATAAAAACGTCAACACGGATGTGGCAGCGAATGTTATAGGCGTTCTAGACCATTACATGCGTTATGGTGCTGAGGAAGGCCGTATTATTACTGGAGCGGATGAGGGGCTGTGGGGCTAGGAGCCATAACCCCGCCTTTGATGGCGGGGTTATGCTTTTGTATCGGGTTAAATTTTTTCTATTCTGCTCTGCTTGTTACTGCCATTTTAATAGCGGTTACACCTGCTAAGTGTGATCACATATTCCAATAGTCGACCGGTCTATATCGCGCTTCCCGCTACTTTAGGGTAGAGTTGCTGCCGATTATTCGCCTTCCCGTGTCCCAATTATCGATCACACGATTGGTGCTGCCACTTTTTTTCACTAGTGCTTCTCGGTAAATTAATGATTATTAAGCGTTTTTCTCGTTATCTGAGTGTTGGGGTTGTAAATACCTTAATACATTGGTTAGTTTTCTTGCTACTTAATCTTGGCTTTGACATTCCTCAGTCCTGGAGTAATTTACTGGCTTTTACCGTAGCGGTCACATTTTCATTTTTCGCAAATGCCCGTTTTACCTTTCAAGCCAAAGCCACATCAAAGAGGTATTTTTTATTTACCAGCGCAATGGGAGGACTTAGCTTTTTGATTGGTACAATATCAGATGCATTAGCATTCGCACCTTTAATAACCTTAGTGGCTTTTTCTAGTTTAAGTTTAGTGTTGGGTTTTGCTTATTCTCACTGGTTTGTGTTTAAGGAGCGTGCATGAAATTGTCTTTAGTAGTGCCAGTGTTTAATGAGGAGGAAATGTTAGCACTCTTCTATCGTACTGTACGTGAAAGCGAAGCTCTTGCTTCGTACGAGGTTGAAATTGTAATAGTAAATGATGGTAGTTCAGTAAGCGCCCTTAAACCGACATCTACCGCTCTCGCTTTTACCCCCTCACACTGATGCCATCAGAACTTTGTGAGGGGGTTACATGAGGCATCAAGAACGTGAGCAATATTGGCAGCAACAAGTAACCGAATGGCAAACCTCTGGCTTGTCCGGCATGGCGTTTTGCAAGCAACAAGCGCTAACGTACCATCAGTTTGCTTACTGGCGTCAAAAGCTCTTGGCCAGTCCATCGTCAACACAAGAACCGGTCGCTGGTTTTGCCACCGTCGCGTATTCCAATACCGTCATCGCAAACGAAATAGATTCCACGGGACTTGCAGTCTCACTGCCCGGTGGCATTACGGTCACGGGGTTGCACGCGGGCAATGTGGCGTTACTGGGCGACATCCTGAGGCAGCTGTGAAGCGGTCGCGCTATTTACGCCCCGCGTGGGAAATGCCCGAGATCTACCTGTACCGCGCGCCGGTCGATTTTCGCAAGCAAGCCAACGGCCTGGCGTTATTGGTGGAGCAAGAGCTGGGACACAACCCCTTTAGCGGGGCGTTGTATGCTTTTACCAACCGACAGCGGAACAAGATCAAGTGCCTGATGTGGGAAGACAATGGCTTCGTGCTTTATTACAAGGCACTGGCCGAGGAGCGCTTCAAGTGGCCCGGCCCCTCGGATGACATCATGGCGCTGACCGGCGAGCAGATCAACTGGCTGTTGGATGGCTACGATATTACCCTGATGCACGGCCATAAAACCCTGCATTACGACAGCGTCGGGTAGGCCATAAAGCTCTGATTTTCAGTGCTTTAACAGGTCGATTTTGCTATCATCGACGCATGAAAAAACACGCTGAAGCCCCTTCCCAAATGCCTGATCTCAGTGGCCTCTCAGCCGCTGAGGTAAGGGAGCTTGTGGCGGGGCTTCAGCAACAGGTGGCGGCCCAACAGACAGCGTTACAGCAGCGTAATCTCTATATTCAATTGCTCGAAGAGAAGCTGCGCTTGCAGCGCATTCAGCAGTTCGCCGCGCGCAGTGAAAAGTCTGCGGATCAGGCCCATCTGTTCGATGAGGTAGAGCTGGAAGCTGAAATCGAAGCGCTACGCGATCAGTTACCGGACGATGCCGAAGAGCAAGACGCGCCGCGTCCCTCACGTCAGCGTCGCCAACGTGGCTTCTCCGACACGCTGGTCCGTGAGCGTATTGAGCTTACGCTCAGCGAAGAAGAAAAAGTCGGGGCGACCAAGACCTTCTTCGCCAAGGTAAAAGAAGAGCTCCAGTTCATCCCCGCGCAGCTGAAAGTCCTCGAATACTGGCAGGAAAAAGCAGTGTTCCCACTTGAGGGCAACGACCACCTCCTCGCTGCGGAGCGTCCGGTTCATCCGCTAGGCAAGTGCACGGCGTCGACGTCACTGCTGGCGTACGTGATCACGTCCAAGTACGCCGACGGTTTACCGCTGTACCGCTTGGAAGGCATGTTCAAGCGGTTAGGTCACGCCGTTAGCCGCACGCAGATGGCCAACTGGATCATCCGCCTGAATGACGTCTTCACGCCCTTGATCACGCTGATGCGCGAAGTGCAAAACAGCAGCGCGTATCTCCAAGCCGATGAAACGCGGCTGCAAGTGCTCAAGGAAGACGGCAAGACCGCTCAGTCAGATAAATGGATGTGGGTCACCCGAGGTGGCCCGCCGGATCAACCGTCAGTGCTCTTTGCCTACGACCCGTCCCGCGGCGGCAGCGTGCCGGTGCGTCTACTCGACGACTTCGCGGGGATCCTACAAGCCGATGGCTACGCCGGTTACGGCCAGGTATGCCGTGCCAACGGCATTACCCGCATTGGCTGTTGGGACCATGCGCGGCGCAAGTTCGTGGAAGCGTCTAAGGCGGCCAAGGTCAACGCAAAAGGCAAGAACGCCACGCCAGCCAAGGCCGAGGTAGGGCTTAGCCATATCAATAAACTCTACGCCATCGAACGGCAGATCAAGGACCTCAGCGAGGCGGAACGTTACCGTATCCGCCAGGAGCTGAGCCTGCCGCGCCTTGAGGCCTTCAAGGCCTGGCTAGAGGCCAATGTCACCCGCGTCATGAAAGGCAGCCTGACGCGTCAGGCGATGGAATATACGCTGAACCAATGGGACTTCCTCATCGGCTATTGCGCGCGCGGCGACCTGCACATCAGTAACGTTCTGGCAGAAAACGCTATCCGCCCGTTTGCCGTTGGCCGAAGAGCCTGGCTGTTCGCCGATACCTCCCGCGGAGCGCACGCCAGTGCCACCTGCTATTCACTCATCGAAACGGCAAAAGCCAATGGCTTGGAGCCTGCTGCCTATATCCACCATGTGCTGGAGCGCATCGCCACCGCTGATACGCTGGAGGCACTGGAAACGCTGCTGCCCTGGAATGTGAACCTGGCGCCCGTCGAAAAAAAGTGACAGAACACAGCTAGGTCAAGTGTGTCGATTTATTGGCGCTTACGTAGTTCAGATGCCACGAGTGACATTGCTCACCAGTTAGCGGCGCAAGATGAGAATGTCGTGCTAGTGGACTTTTCACGGAATTTCGGTAAGGAGCCTGCATTATTTGCTGGGCTTTCCTTTGCCACTGGCGATGCCATTATTCCAATGGATGTGGATTTGCAAGATCCTATTAATGTTATTCCTGAACTCATTGAGCGCTGGCAAAGCGGGGCAGATGTGGTGCTCGCAAAGCGAGTGGACCGGCAGCAGGATAGCTATTTAAAACGTCTGAGTGCCGAGTGGTTTTATCGTTTACATAACAGTATCAGTACTCCCAAAATCGAGCCGAACGTGGGAGATTTTCGTTTGATGTCGCGCTCGGTAGTCGACGCTATTTTACGTATGCCTGAACGTAACCTCTTTATGAAAGGTGTGCTTTCTTGGGTGGGCTATAAGACCGAGGTGGTGAGCTATGAACGTGCAGCGCGAGCAGCGGGGAGTACAAAGTTTAATGGCTGGAAGCTTTGGAATTTAGCTGTTGAAGGGATTACATCTTTTAGCACCGTGCCATTACGAATATGGACTTACTTAGGATTAGGCGTTGCTTTACTTTCTTTTGCTTATGCTGGCTGGATGGTGCTTGGCAAAGTTTTGTGGGGTAACCCTGTCCCTGGGTATCCATCCTTAATGACGGCGATTCTTTTCTTAGGCGGTGTGCAGTTAATCGGCATTGGTGTGTTGGGCGAGTATATTGGCCGTATTTATTTAGAAGTAAAACAACGCCCCCGGTATGTAGTTAAGCAAGTGACTGGAAGAGCGTTATCGAAGGGAAGTTGTAATCCAAAGGTGGATGATTAGCACGCTTTGAGCGCTGAGTTCAGTATTTAAAGGGTCGTAATCAAAAGATGGCGTGTTATAAGGAGCAAGAGGAATGGCGGTTAAATGGAATGCGCCTTATTCTGTGGATTGGAATGAGCCAGAAGTGAATGATCGCTGGCAGCGTACTTTCGGTATGTTTGTGTTAGCAGCATTTGTGCTTTTTATGCTGGCGCAGCATGCGATGGTATTTCCGTATCATGATGATTGGGGATACGCCACCCTAACCTATACAACGGAGATAGGGGCGGGCATTGGTCGGCAGTTTACTCAGGCAGATTTATTCCGTTTTTTATGGAGTGAGTATTTTGCTTGGTCGGGACGCTTCTTTCCCTTTTATTTACAGATCAACTTGTTTGCATGGGGAATTGAAGCCGTACGCGTTGTTCAAGTTACCGTGTTGGCCGTTATTGTGGTAAGTGCGGTGGCTGCCAGCCGTCACGGTAAACCTTGGCATCCCGTTATATTAGTGCCGATTTTGTATCTTTTAGCGCTACCAGAATTTGTCACAACGGGGGGGCTTTATTGGTTTTCTGCCTCAATTGCTTATGTATGGGGGCTTAGCCTCTTTGGCTTGGCAACATTACGTGTGGAGCGTGTGGGGAATCTCGATTGGTTGGCCACAGGATTATATGCTGTTGCCGCTCTGTTTCATGAGCAAATGGCGGTAGCGATGCCCGCATTTGTACTAAGCTACGGTATTCTGCAGTTTCTTGCACAGCGCAGCCTAGCCGGAATTCAGGCTTGGCTGTATCAGTTATTCGTGACTATCGCAGCAGGGGCGCTGGTGATATTTGCCCCGGGTAACTTTGTTCGTCGTGCAGTGTCTGATTACCCTCATGAGAGCCTGGTAGATACCATGCTGTCCAATATCAGCAGTATGAGCTATTTGACTTTGCATCCAGAAGGGCGCTTAGCATTGATTGCATTTAGTGTGGCTGGCTTGGTATACGCGCTCTTGGTAGTGATGGCGGCACCTAAGAAGTTATACGCAGGCGCTGGGTTATCACTAGGCTATTTTTTGTTGGCGTTCCTTGGGTGGCAAGAAAATACGTTATTTTTACCTACATTACTGATCCTGTACTCGACCATTTTTGCGTTATGCGTATGGTGGCGTTGTATTCCGACGTGGGTGGCTGCCGCATTTCTTTCTGCGGTAGCATCGCTAGTATTGTTGCTATTTGCTCCGGTAGTGGCGGCGCGTGCTTTGCTCACTTTTTATTGTCTGATGCTGCTGCCGCTGACCTATGCTGGAATGCTAGCGTATCGCTTTAGGCCGCCTTTATTATTAATCGTGATAGTCGCGTTTACTGTTCCTGCTGTTGATAAAGCCCGTTTTGTCTATGCAGGGTACGCTGAGAATGTAGGCACCCATCAGTTGAACGAAGCCAAGATGTTGGCTGCCGGTATGGAAGCTCACATAGGAAGTACACCGGAACAAATAGTTATGTATCGGCTACCTGACGAGCGTTTTGCAGAAACCATGGCTTATCAGCGCCCTCTAGTAGAAACATGGATGCGTCGCTACTATCAAGTGCCTGAAGAGGTCAGTATTGAGTGGCGTGCTCCCCTGGAACAACAGCCATAGTGCTGAGTGTTGACCAGGTGTCGATGACGTGGCACTTGTCATGTCTCTTGATTAACGATTGCCCTGTCAGTGGTGGTTTTAATGAAAATGTTAGTAACAGGCGGTGCGGGCTTTATTGGCTCGGCAGTGGTTCGCCATTTGATCGATAATACGCAGCACACGGTCGTAAATGTGGATGCGTTAACTTATGCCGGAAATTTGGAGTCCCTTTCATCGGTCGCAAGTAGTGAGCGCTACGCCTTTGAGCAGGCGGATATTGGCGATGCAGCGCGTATGGCGGCTATTTTTGAGCAGCACCAGCCAGATGCGGTCATGCATTTGGCAGCAGAGTCCCATGTGGATCGCTCCATTGATGGGCCGGCGGCGTTTATCCAAACCAATATTGTGGGTACGTACGTACTGTTAGAAGCCGCCCGCCAATATTGGAAAGGGCTACAGGCAACAGCACCTGAAAAGGCGTCCGCGTTCCGTTTTCACCATATCTCAACCGATGAGGTCTATGGCGATTTGGAAGGGCCGGAAGATCTGTTCACCGAAGAAACCCCTTATGCGCCTAGCTCGCCTTACTCCGCTAGTAAAGCAAGCTCTGATCATTTAGTGCGAGCATGGCTTCGTACTTATGGCCTGCCGGTGTTGATCACCAATTGCTCAAATAATTATGGGCCTTACCACTTTCCTGAAAAACTTATCCCGCTGATGATTTTAAACGCCCTGGCGGGCAAGCCATTGCCGGTATATGGCAATGGCCAGCAAGTGCGTGATTGGTTGTATGTGGAAGACCATGCCCGTGCGTTGGTAAAAGTAGTCACTGAAGGCGTGGTAGGCGAAACTTACAACATTGGTGGGCATAACGAGAAAGCCAACTTGGATGTTGTGCATACACTGTGCGATTTACTGCAAGAGTTGGTTCCTGCAGAGAGCAGCTACCGCGATCTCATTACCTTTGTGCAAGACCGCCCAGGCCATGATCTGCGCTACGCGATCGATGCTAGCAAAATAGAGCGTGAGCTGGGCTGGAAGCCGGAAGAGACTTTTGAAACCGGCCTACGCAAAACCGTGCAGTGGTACCTGGAAAACCGTGAATGGTGGCAGCGTGTGCAGGATGGCAGCTACCAGGGGGAACGTTTGGGTAGTTTGTAGCTCTGAATGCAGTATTCGGGCTGGTAGCTTACACGGTCGCGAGCTAAAGCTGCCTCCCACCGGTGCTGTATTCAGCTAAGTAGCCTTTTCGGAGGCCGTTTGATAGGTGGTCCGCGTTGGCAAGGCTTCATGTAGGAGGCTTCATGTAGGAGGGCGCTTCAGCGCGCGAAGGGTGCTGAAAGCACCCCCCTTAGTTTAAGCAGGCTGTAAGCCCAAATGGTCGCGAACAAAAGCTGCTTACCACTGACGTAGTACTCAGGTGGGTATGATGATGAATTTAAGTATTTCACAAAGGAATGGGTTATGAAGGTTCTGATCACCGGCGGCAGTGGCCAGGTTGGCTTTGAACTACGCCGTCAGTTGGCCACGCTAGGTGAGATTCTGGCACCTAACCGGGCAGTTTTGGATCTGTTGGATGTTGAGGCAGTGGACGCATTTTTAGCACAACACCAACCCGATCTGATTGTAAACGCGGCTGCCTATACAGCGGTTGATAATGCTGAAACTGATCAAGAGTCGGCAATGCGGTTAAATGCAGGCTTGCCAGCCCAGTTAGCTGAATATTGCCAGCAGCGCTCATGCTGGATGGTGCATTACTCTTCAGATTATGTGTATACAGGTGCGGGCAGTTCTCCTTGGCAGGAAGGCGATACCACAGGGCCTTGTAATGCCTACGGCGTGACCAAGCTTGCCGGGGATGAAGCAGTCGCTAACAGTGGCTGTCGGCATCTGATTTTTCGCACAAGCTGGGTGTACAGTGCCTTCGGGAAAAGTTTTTTATCGACGATGTTGCGGCTGGGGGCAGAGCGTTCTGCATTAAGTATTGTTGGTGATCAAATCGGTGCGCCAACCCCCGCCCGCCTGATTGCACTTATTACTCAGCAGGCGTTAGCGCAGCTGGGCAGCGGGCAAGTTCAAAACACTCTCGAAAGTGGTGTCTATCATTTGGCGCCTAAAGGGGAGACCAGCTGGCATGGCTTTGCCTGCGAGATTTTTCAGGTAGCCAAAGATGCTGGCTTGCCGCTAGTGATTACCCCTGAAGGCGTGGCGTCAATTCCTACCGTTGATTACCCAACCCCGGCTGTGCGACCGCTGAATTCAAGGCTCGCAGTTGATAAAATAGAACAAGCGCTGGGCATTCAAATGCCCAGTTGGCAGAGCCAGTTGGCGCTTACCGTGGAAGAAATAGCAAGCTCGCGTTAGTCACCGAGCAATGAGCAAGGAGCAACAACGATGCAACGTAAAGGCATAATTTTAGCGGGGGGCAGCGGCACTCGCTTACACCCGATTACACGTGGTGTTTCAAAACAGCTGCTGCCGATTTATGACAAGCCGATGATCTATTATCCCATCTCGGTATTAATGCTGGCGGGAATTCGCGAAATTCTGATCATCTCTACGCCGGAAGATTTACCCCAATACGAAAACCTGTTGGGAAATGGCGATTCCTTTGGTGTGCGACTTGAGTACGCTGTTCAGCCTAGCCCCGACGGCTTGGCACAAGCTTTTATTATAGGTGAGGAGTTCATTGGCGATGCGCCAGTGTGCTTGGTTCTCGGCGATAATATTTTTCATGGTCAACATTTTTCTGATCAGTTAAAGCGGGCATCCGCTCAGGCAAGTGGTGCTACTGTATTTGGCTATTTGGTAAAAGACCCTGAGCGCTTTGGAGTAGTGGAATTTGATGCGGACGGTAAAGCCGTTTCCATTGAAGAGAAGCCCGCTAAGCCTAAATCTCCTTATGCGGTGACCGGCCTCTATTTTTACGACAATGATGTGGTTGAAATTGCCCGCCAAGTGAAGCCATCTGAGCGTGGCGAGCTGGAAATCACCAGTATCAACAATGCCTATTTAGAGCGTGGCGACCTGCGCGTTGAACGTTTAGGGCGCGGCTTCGCGTGGCTGGATACTGGTACGCATGATAGCCTGCTCGAAGCCAGCCAGTACGTGCAAACCATTGAGCATCGCCAAGGCTTGAAAGTGGCATGTCTAGAAGAAATTGCTTGGCAACAAGGCTGGCTAAGCGATGAAGCACTTCGTCAGGAAGCTAATTCATTGGCTAAAACGGGTTACGGTCAGTATTTGTTGAATCGTTTAGATGCCAGAGGAGGCCATTGATGCACGTCGAAGAAACGTCTTTACCAGGGGTAGTGATTTTAACGCCTAAAGTATTTGGTGATGCGCGTGGTTTCTTTATGGAAAGCTTCAACCAGCAGGCCTTCGAAGAAGCGACGGGTTGTAAGAGAAATTTCGTTCAAGACAACCACTCCCGTTCCCGCCAAGGTGTGCTGCGCGGTATTCATTACCAGTTAGAACAGCCGCAGGGAAAGTTAGTACGTGTAGCACAGGGCAGCGTTTGGGATGTAGCTGTCGATTTGCGCCGTGAGTCTGCCCACTTTGGCCAGTGGGTGGGTGTTGAGCTTTCAGCGGAAAATAATCGTCAGCTTTGGGTACCCGAAGGCTTTGGCCATGCGTTTGTGGTGCTTACAGAGACAGCGGACTTCTTGTACAAGACAACCGATTATTACCATCCTGCTTCCGAGCGCTGCATTCGCTTTGATGATCCTGAGCTGGGTATTGAGTGGCCGGAATTGCCGGTTGAGTTTGCACTCTCTGAGAAAGATCAGGCAGGAAGTGGTTTGTCTTCCGCTGAGGTATATACGCAGTAACGTAAATTTAATACGTGCGTAAAACGCCCACTATGACCGTCTAGGTGATAGTGGGCTTTTTTGTGCCTTTTTAAAGCACTTTTTCTAATTATATATTGCCTTCGGGTAGTTTGTGCTGCATCGTTTATTGTTTGTTAGGTTAATTATTAACGGCATGCGGTGGGGCATTTACAATGGCGATGAATACGGCGGCTACTCCTCTTTCTTGTATTCTTCATCACGGCGGTGCTAGCGGGGTTACCGGCAGCTGTCATCAGCTTATTGCTAATAGTGAGTGTTCACTATTAATTGATTGTGGGTTGTTTCAAGGCGAAGACGCAAAGCAAGATAGTTTTGATCAATTGACGATTGATTTTGATATCTCGTCCATTCAAGCGTTAGTCGTCACTCATGTGCATATTGATCATATTGGCCGTTTGCCTTACCTGCTGGCGGCGG
>JAMCZP010000302.1 GCA_023485185.1 Gammaproteobacteria bacterium | reverse complement strand
TCAATATGCACAACAATTTTCATATCGCCTCCGGTTCCATCGCGTGTTTGTGATTAACAGCTATCATGGGTGAGGTAGGGTTAGCGCTGCAAGGGATACGCACGCGTTAATGATGGCAACAGACCCGTTAAGCAACCTGCAAGTGCGCTAAACGCGCGCCGTGTCAGGCCTTGGAAAAGGACATTACCATGACCGCACGCTCCCCAAAAATGGTGACGCGCCACCGCCGTGGCAAAGGATTTACCTATCGTACTGCTGGAGGTCAAACGCTGCAGGATAAGACTTGGCGTAGTTGGATTGCTTCGTTAGCGATTCCTCCCGCCTGGCATGATGTGGAGATAGTACTCAACCGTCGCCACCATATTTACGCTACAGGGCGTGATGATGCCGGGCGTAAACAGTATATCTATAACCCCAAATGGCGCGAGAAGCGCGAGGCGCTCAAGTTTGACCGCATGGTTGGGTTTGCGCAGAAGCTAACCACGATGCGACGTATTACCGGCCAACACTTAACGCTTGATGGCTTGCCACGGGAAAAGGTGTTGGCCTGTATGGTGCGGCTAATCGATAGCGCTTATTTTCGCCCTGGCAGTGAGCGTTATCGAGAACAGAATGACTCCTATGGATTAACCACTATGCGTTCCCGGCATTTAACCATTGATGGTGATGAACTGATTTTTGACTATCAGGGCAAAAGCGGCCAAACCCAGCACCGCGTGGTGGAGGATGCCCGCTTGGCGAGTGTCGTGGCGGAGTTGGATGACACGCCGGGTTACGAGATATTCAAATACTTCGATGAAGAGGGCAATAAAGTGCGCGTGGATAGCCACGATCTTAATGGTTACATCCATGAAGTAATGGGGGAGGCGTTTAGCGCCAAAGATTTTCGCACCTGGGCAGGTACCTCCATAGCGGCGCTGGCACTGGAAGAGCTAGGGATAGGTGAAGATGAAAAAACCAGTGAGCGCAATGTTCGTCAAGCAGTAGAGCGGGTGTCCAAAAAGTTGGGCAATACGCCGAGCATTGCCAAAGCCAGTTACATTGATCCGCGTGTCGTGGAGAGCTATCTGGATGGCCGTACGCTGGAACACTTTCGCCAACTAGTCGAATCCGAACTCGAACAAGATGAACTCACTGGCCCCGATGAACGCGCTGTGCTTGAACTACTGCGCAGCCGTTTAAAAGACGAAGCGTAAGCACTGTGAACTCCCGTATAGCTGCACGTAGTTAACAAATATGCGCTTTTGCTCATTTTTAAAGTAACTTTTGTTATAAAGCCTTTGACCGCTAACCAAGGGTCGATGCTAGTATCGGGTCAAGACGACATTGGCAGGCCTGCTGCGGCGGAGGTCAGGTCGATCCTGTGGTCCAACGTTGCTTGCCTGTAGGCGACAAACCGCGTTGGTTCTTGGTGATCTTTAATGGCGAGTTGCCCGATGACTCAGGTTTCCCTGCCTTTCACACGCGAAGAGTATGCTAGTCGCCTGTGGAAAGTGCGTGCTGAAATGGCCAGTCGTGGCATTGACGTACTGATCGTCAGTGACCCTTCCAATATGGCTTGGCTAACCGGCTACGACGGTTGGTCGTTTTATGTGCATCAGTGTGTGCTGGTGGGCCTTGAAGGCGAGCCGGTATGGTTCGGACGGCGCATGGATGCCAACGGTGCTCTGCTCACCTGCTGGATCGATCCCGAGAACATTACCTACTATCCAGATTACTACGTACAGAACCCGGACATGCACCCGATGGAGTACCTGGCGCAGTCGATCATGCCGGATCGCGGTTGGCACCTGGGTGTGGTGGGCATGGAGATGGATAACTACTACTTCTCTGCCAAGGCCTATCTAAGCCTGCTTAAAGAGCTGCCCCATGCGCGCTTTATGGATGCCAATTCGCTGGTGAACTGGTGCCGGGCGATAAAGTCGCCCCAAGAAGTCGCCTATATGCGTATTGCTGCCAAAATCGTGGAAGGTATGCATACGCGTATTCTGGAAGTGATTGAGCCGGGTTTGCCGAAGAGCAAGCTGGTATCCGAGATTTACCGCGTGGGCATCGAAGGTTTTGTGGATGAGAACGGCAAAGTATTTGGCGGCGACTATCCGGCTATCGTGCCTATGCTGCCCACCGGTAAAGATGCTGCCGCGCCGCACCTGACCTGGGACGACACGCCGTTTCGCAAAGGTGAAGGTACCTTCTTTGAGATTGCCGGAGTGTTTAAGCGCTATCATGCGCCGATGTCACGCACCGTGTTTCTGGGCACACCGCCAACGGATTTTATTCGCGCAGAATCAGCCCTGCTCGAAGGCATTGAAAACGGCTTGGCGGTGGCTAAGCCTGGCAATCGCACGGCGGATATCGCCATGGCGCTGGGTGCGGCGATGGATAAATATGGCTTTGACCGGGGCGGCGCCCGCTGTGGTTATCCTATCGGTATTTCGTACCCGCCCGACTGGGGTGAGCGCACCATGAGTCTGCGTCCCTCCGATGACACTATTCTGGAGCCGGGCATGACATTCCACTTTATGCCGGGGCTCTGGGAAGAAAACTGGGGCTTGGAAATTACCGAAAGCATCTTAATTACCGAAGACGGCTGCGAAACCCTGGCCAATTTTCCGCGCCAGCTGTTTGTTAAGTAGTGGTTTGTAAAAAAAGGAATATCCAATGACTGATCAAGCGAACCAATTGCGGCCAAGCCCCATTTCCGCCACCGTTGATTTTGATGCCGATGGCGTGCAGCACGGCTTTTTAAAACTGCCCATCTCCACTGACGAATCCGCCTGGGGCGCAGTGATGATTCCGGTGACCGTGGTGAAAAACGGCGACGGCCCCACGGCGCTATTGACCGGCGGTAACCACGGCGATGAGTACGAGGGCATCACCTCGCTGCTGAAACTCTCCTCAACGCTGAAGGCAGAAGACGTCACCGGCCGCGTGATTATCGTGCCATGCATGAACACCCCAGCCGTGATGGCGGGAAAGCGCACTTCGCCGATGGATAAGGGCAACCTCAACCGCAGTTTTCCCGGCGACCCCAACGGCAGCGTCACGCCGCAGATTGCCGATTACTTCACCCGCGTGCTGGTGCCGATGAGTGATGTGGTGCTTGATCTCCACTCGGGCGGCCGCACGCTGGATATTCTGCCGTTTGGTGCGTCTCACGTACTGGATAACAAAGTGCAGCAGCAGTCCGCGCTGGAAGGCGCCAAAGCGTTTGGCGCCCCCTACGCCATGGTGATGTTTGAGCTGGATGCGGAAAAACTCTTCGACACCGCCTGCGAGCGCCAGGGCAAAGTGTTTGTGGCCACCGAGCTTGGCGGCGGCGGCACGTCGACGCCCTTAAGTATCGCCATTGCCGAACGCGGCGTGCGCAATTTCCTGATTCACTACGGGCTAGTCAAAGGCGAAGTCGAAATGCCTGCAGGCGGGCAGATGTATCTCGATATGCCCGATGCCAGCTGTTACGTGCAGAGCCAGCACTCCGGCGTGTTAGAGTTATTGGTGGCACTCGGTGATGAAGTGAAAAAAGGGCAAACCATCGCCTATGTGTATGACATGACTCGCAGCGGCACTGCACCAGTGGCCTACAAAGCCGAGCGTGATGGCATTTTGATGGCCCGCCGTGCGCCCTCGCTCATCAATATGGGGGACACCCTGGCGGTGATTGCCGATGTTGTTGACCGCCTGGAGGCGTAGCCCCCAGCATGATAAAACTTGACCGTTACGATCTGAAAATTCTCGACATCCTCTCTCGTGATGGGCGAATCACCAAGTCGAAACTGGCCGAGGCGATCAATCTCTCGGTCAGTCCCTGTTGGGAACGCGTGAAGCGCCTTGAAAAAGCCGGTGTGATCGAAGGGTATACGGCGCGCATCAACGCGAATGTGTTGGTGCCGCGCAATCCCGTGTGGGTGCAGATCGAGCTTAAGCAACACAACGCCGAAAGCTTTGCCCGTTTTGAAGCGCTGGTGATGCAAACCACCGAAGTCACTGAGTGTGTGGCGGTAGGGGGTGGAGTGGATTACCTAGTGAAGTTTGAAGCCCGCACCATTGATAGCTATCAACGCCTGATGGATAAGTGGCTGGTGTCCGAGGCCGGTATCGAGCGCTACTTCACCTATATCGTGACTAAAACCGTCAAACGTGTGCCTATCGGTATTGATACCGACGACATTCTTTAGGCCCCACCAAAAGCTATTACCCAGTACAACAAAAAAAAGCACTGCCAAACGACCGCTGACAAAAAAAGTCGCGTGATAAGTCTCGGTTTTCAAAAACACTTCGTGGCCACTCTTCGTTAACCTGGGTGCATTCGACGGCAAGGCAATGAGCTTGCTGACAATGCCACACAGTTTCTGCAGCGTTCGGTTAGCCAGACTGCATTTGAGGGAGGTTTCCATGACCACACTATCGACCACGCTTGCCAAGCGCCTGGAAGATCCGCGTCTGTTCCGGCAGTACGCCTACGTGAACGGTAAATGGACCCACGGTGAAGGTGGTCGCGAAGAGGCGGTGTATGATCCTGCCACCAATGAAGCCATTGGCCATATCCCGCTGCTGGAAGCCGAACAGATTACCGCTGCGGTGGATGCCGCTGAGGCTGCGTTTGTTCACTGGCGGGCGCTACGCGCCGACGAGCGCTGCGAGCGTTTACTGGCCTGGTATGACCTGATTCAAGCCAACCGTGAAGACCTCGCCACCATCATGACACTGGAACAGGGCAAGCCGCTGCCCGATGCCCGTGGTGAAGTAGAGTACGGTGCTAGCTTCGTGCGTTGGTTCGCAGAAGAGGGCAAGCGTACCTACGGCGAAACCATTCCCAGCCACATCCCTAATGCCTCACTTGGCACCATTAAAGAGCCGGTGGGTATTGCGGCCATGATTACGCCCTGGAATTTCCCGCTGGCGATGATAACCCGCAAAGCGGCCGCCGCGCTGGCCGCTGGCTGCCCAGTAATCGTTAAGCCTGCCAATGAAACACCGTTCTCGGCGTTGGCGCTGGCGGAGCTTGCCGAGCGTGCCGGCATTCCAGCGGGTATTTTCAACGTGGTGCTAGGCGACCCGGCGGAAGTCTCTAAAATTCTGTGTGGTGAGTCGCGTATTCGGGCGCTCTCGTTCACTGGTTCCACACGGGTAGGTCGCCTACTGATCGAGCAAAGCGCTAACACGGTAAAACGGCTCTCCTTAGAGTTGGGCGGCAACGCGCCGTTTATCGTCGGGCCGGATATGGATCCTAAACAAGCGGCCTACGCCGCGGTGGACGCCAAGTTCCAAACCGCCGGACAGGACTGCTTAGCGGCTAACCGTATTCTGGTGCACGAATCGATCCACGATGAGTTCGTTGAGCAGTTTGCCGAGCGTATGTCTGCCCTCACGGTAGGTAATGGTTTGCAAAGTGAGATTGATCTTGGCCCACTGATTCACCGCCAAGCGGTGGAAAAATCTGCCGCGATTGTTGATGATGCCATTTCCAAAGGCGCTACTATGATCGGTGGTGATCAGAACAAAGCACCGGGTGAAAACTTCTTTATGCCAGTCATGCTGACCGGCGTAACGCCCCAGATGAAAGTGTGGCGGGAAGAGAACTTTGCGCCGGTCGCCGGCATCACCGCTTACAGCACCGACGATGAAGTGATTGAAATGGCCAACGACACCGAATACGGTTTGGCCGCGTATATCTATACCCACGATATTCGCCGCATTTGGAAGCTGATGCGCGCGCTTGAGTACGGCATGGTCAGCGTCAACTCGGTGAAAATGACCGGCCCGCCAGTACCCTTCGGCGGCGTGAAGCAGTCCGGCCTTGGCCGTGAAGGCGGCGCCACCGGTATCGATGAGTATCTCGAGACCAAGTACTACTGCCTGGGCGCGCTGGGTTCGGTGTCGGGGAGCTAGCGAGGATAGAGTCGCAGTCGAGGCTGGTTAGGCACTAAGCGAACCGTCTTTTTCAGGGATGAAAAAGCCGAGCACCCAGGGATGGGTTTACAGCGTGTTCGCGTGTGCCTAATCAGCCGTGCAGCCCACAATATTTTTAATGCCGCCCCGCTGATCGGGGAGGTTTATCGTACAGAGAGAACACTATGAGCTTGCATCAGGACCTGATCGAACGCGATCGTAAAGTCACTTTCCACGCCTCTACCCACCTGCGCGATTTCGCCCACGGCGATGCGCCAGGCCGCGTGATTACCGGCGGTAAAGGCATCAATATCGTGGATAAAGATGGCCGTGAATTTATCGACGGCTTTGCCGGGCTTTATTGCGTCAACATCGGCTATGGTCGCACCGAAGTTGCCGAAGCGATCTACAAGCAAGCGCTAGAGCTCTCCTACTATCACACCTACGTGGGCCACTCTAACGAGCCACAAATCGAGCTTTCCGAGCGTATTTTGAAGATTGCGGGCATGAACATGTCCAAGGTCTACTACGGCATGTCCGGTTCAGACGCCAATGAAACCCAACTCAAGATTGTGCGTTACTACAACAACGTATTAGGCCGTCCGCAGAAGAAAAAAGTTATTTCACGCATGCGCGGCTACCACGGTTCTGGTATCGCTTCTGGCTCGCTGACGGGTCTGAAAGCATTCCATGACCACTTCGACCTGCCAATTGACACCATTCGCCATACCGAAGCGCCGCACTACTACCTGCGTGCCGCCGAACAGCACGGTATGACGGAGCTTGAGTTCTCCTCCTACTGCGCCGACAAGCTGGAAGCGATGATTCTGGAAGAAGGCCCCGATACCGTGGCCGCCTTTATCGGCGAGCCGGTGTTGGGCACGGGTGGTATCGTGCCGCCACCGGAAGGCTACTGGGATGCGATCCAAGCCGTGCTGGCGAAGTACGATGTGCTACTGATCGCTGACGAAGTGGTATGCGGCTTTGGCCGTACCGGCTCTGACTTCGGCAGCCACCACTACAACATGAAGCCTGACCTGGTGACTATCGCCAAAGGCTTAACCAGTGCTTACCAGCCGCTTTCTGGTGTGATTGTCGGCGAGAAAGTGTGGCAAGTACTTGAGCAGGGCACTGGTGAATATGGCCCCATCGGCCACGGCTGGACCTACTCTGGACACGCGCTAGGCTGTGCAGCTGGGCTCGCTAATCTGGATATCATCGAGCGTGAAAACCTGGTGGGTAACGCTGCCGAAACTGGCGCTTACTTCCAGCAGCAGCTAAAGGCTAACTTCGAAGGTCATCCGCTATTAGGCGATGTGCGCGGTGTTGGCCTTATGGCTGCGCTGGAATTCTCGCCAGATGCCAAACAGCGCCTGCACTTTGATCCAGCGCTTAAAGTTGGCCCGCGTGTGGCTGCCGCTGCTATGGAAGAGAACCTGATTGCGCGCGCCATGCCCCAAGGCGACATTCTCGGCTTTGCACCACCGCTGACGATTAACCGGGGTGAAGTGGACGAAATGATTGGCCGCGCCAAGCGCGCGATTGACCGCATTACCGATGAGCTTACGCGCTCTGGTGATCTAAAAACCGGCCAGCAGGAGGCTGCTTTTACAGTTTAATCACCTGTAATTAGGCTTTTGAGCGCCGCTGCCTGTGCAGCGGCGCTTTTGTTTTTGTAGGCCACGACTATGCTGAATACAGTGGTTAGCCAACTGATAGTAGCCAATTGATAGTAGCCAATTGATAGTAAAGGAGAGGCCCACGATGCAGCCGGTATTAGCCTTCGATGTTTATGGCACGCTGATTGATACCCAGGGAGTAACCTTTGAGCTGGAGCGACGCTTGACCGATCCCTCCAAAGCCGGCGAATTTGCCCGCCGCTGGCGGGAAAAGCAGCTTGAATACAGCTTTCGCCATGGTGTGATGGGTGCTTACGTGCCATTTTCGGAATGTACCCGTGAAGCGCTAGTATTTATTGACCGGGCACTGCAAACTGGGCTTTCAGATAACGACCACGATCACTTAATGGCGGTATATGGTGAGCTACCTGCTTTCGAGGATGTGGTGCCCGCTTTAGATCAGCTTCGAGATGTGGGCATTCGCTGCGTGGCGTTTTCCAACGGCACCGCCGAAGCCGTGTCTAAGCTGCTAACGCGAGCAGGCGTAGAGAGTCATATGGATGATGTAATCAGTGCTGATGAGGTAAAGCGCTTTAAACCTGATCCCGCTGTATATTCTCATCTACGTAGTCGCTTAGAGACCCGACCCGAGCATACGTGGTTAATTTCCAGCAACCCCTTTGATGTGATAGGCGCCACCCACGCCGGTTTGCGCAGCGCCTGGGTGCGGCGCAGCTCCGATACGCCCTTTGACCCGTGGGGTATTGAGCCCGATATGACGGTGACCGATCTGGAAGCATTAGCCGACCGTATTATTCGCTAGGTTGTTAACCCGTGTAGACAAGTCGCATAATGACGCACGCTTAATGACTTAGGATAAGAGAATGTCAGAGAAAATTTACTGTATTGCTGGCTTTAAACCCAAACCAGGCAAAGAAGAGGCGGTGTTTAAAGCGTTACAAGGCTTAGAGCCGAATACTCATCGTGAAGATGCGTGTATTCACTACACTGTGACGCGTCAGATCGACAACCCTTTTGCGAAAGGCACCAGTTACCCGATTGTTTTTCATGAAATCTGGGCCAGCCGTGAAGAGTTCGAAGCCCACTGTCAGCGCAAAGAGATCCAAGCGTTCTTTGCCAAGCACGTTGAATCACCCGATGGCGATATCGAAGATGCCAACGTGTGCGTTTACACCGATGAGCCATGGAATTTCGACGCGCCTAAGGTATAGCCCTAGCGTGTAGAATAGGCCAACTAGCTAAACGAAAAGCACACGGAAAAAGGAGCCAACATGACCGATAAAAAGATGAACGTCGAAAGCTTTAACCTGGATCACACCAAGGTAAAAGCCCCGTACGTGCGTTTAGCCGATATCAAAGAGGGCCAGAACGGCGACCGTATCCACAAGTACGACCTGCGGATCTGCCAGCCCAACAAAGACCACATGGAGATGCCCGCGCTACACTCCCTTGAGCATTTGATGGCTGAGCTGTCGCGCAACCATACCGATAAAGTGGTCGATATCAGCCCCATGGGCTGCCAAACCGGCTTCTATATCGCAATGATTAATCACGACGACTATGACGGCGTGCTGACCATTATCGAACAGACGCTGAACGATGTGCTGGTTGCAACAGAAGTACCCGCCTGCAACGAAATGCAGTGCGGCTGGGCCGCCAGCCACAGCCTGGAAGGCGCCCAGGAGCTTGCGCGCAATTTACTGGCCAAGCGCAACGAGTGGACCGAAGTCTTCGCTTAAACGCCATGTAAAAATGCACATGCAGTAAGCCAAATGCCTCTTGGGATACGTCACCCAAGAGGCATTTTTATTGTCGGTGCATTAACGAATGGAAAACGCTAACCAACGGTGACATGCTGGCACCACGCACGCTTATTCCACGGATGAGGCAGTAACATGCTGTTGGACACTTGGCTTTTATATCTTATCGCCTGCATTGGCCTGTCGCTTTCGCCAGGGCCAAACGGCCTGCTAGCACTGACCCACGGCGCGATGCATGGCAGTCGTAAAACGCTGTTTACCATCGTTGGCGGTGCGACAGGATTTATGCTGATTATTGCCCTGTGCATGTTTGGGATTGGAGCGCTGCTCAAGTCGTCAGTGGTATGGCTAACGGTGCTGAAATGGGTAGGTGGAGCCTATCTTGTCTGGTTGGGTATTCAAGTATGGCGCTCGCCACCAATTACAGGCGAAATTGACGTGAACGCAAGCCAAGCGAGCGGATGGCATTTATATCGCCAGGGCGTACTGGCATCCATCACCAACCCTAAGGTGCTACTGTTTTTCAGCGCTTTTCTACCACAGTTTATCAACCCGCAAGGTAGCTTGATGCTGCAATTTTTTGTGCTAGCAGGCACTTTTGTAGCTATCGAATGCATTGTAGAAGGCCTGCTCGCCAACATGGCCAACCGCATCCGCCACTGGTTAAAACGCGTTGGCCGCGGATTCAACCGCACCTGCGGCGGTATCTTTGTTGCTATTGGGGCTGCTTTGCCGTTAAGGACGTGAAGCTTCTAACAACTGCTGTGCAGCTCAAGCGGTAGTTAGTGCCAAAACTAATTGATAGCAAAAAGTTTGTTTTATAAAGAAAAGATATGTTTTCGCGTTGTGTGCATTGAGTTCTTCAAAATGAATGTCACGCTATGCAACAGGCTCTGCGACTGCCTTGAGAATACTATATTGCCCCAGTTGCTCTGGAAGTACTCTCGCTGAAAACTCGCTCTCTATTTCTTGGCAGATTTCATTGTAAGCACGTAGTTTAGGGCCTTTTTGTACGTTAGGTGTTTGACTGATAAACACCATGTCATCAGGAGCATTTTCAGACATTTCAAGTCGGCGTAAATGCGCCAGCCATTTATCTCCTTTTTCAATAATTCGGCTAGCGTCTTCTAGATCGAAGCTGATGGGTTTAATTGCCTGGCGTATACGCGCACCTTCCTGCCAAACAAATGGCAATTTTACGCGAACAATATCATTACCCAACGTTTGCTCTGTGTATCTGCGATTCAGTGATCTAAGCCAATGCGTAACGTTTTTAGTGAGCTGTTCTTCTGGTGTAGCTATGTGCTTGAAATCATGGTGAACATAGCGATTGAACAGTTCATCAAGGGCGGTCTTTGGATCTTTAGCAGCCAGAGTCCCCGGCTTGCTGAAGCGGAACATGGCTTCGCGTGGTTCTACCAAGTCATTGAATATGCGCAGCTGTACATCCAATTGACCTTTGTGGTGGTTGGCTAAATCAACCGTGCGCTTAAGCTCCGTCACGAAATGCTGGCGTGCTTGTGTAAACACTTTGACTGGCAATTTATCGAAGAAATGGGTAATACGCTTTCGTGAAATGGTTTCGACCCGCTGGAGAAAAGCGCCATTATTGCAGAGCATGATGATCCCCAGGTTCGCGAACTCACCTGTATCGAGATAGGGCTGAAAGCGCAGTACCGCGTAATTACAAATAATTGCGCTCATATCAAGCTCCAGAAGGACGGATCGCGTAAACGTACTAACAAATTAAAGCGCTCTGCTAACGTGGGCTGTATCTCAGAGGCCTCGTCGTCTATATCTCGGTAGAGCCACTCTAAAGGTATTAAGTCAGTGATCATATCCCAATCATTCAGTGTAGCGTCAAGCACCGCTTCGTGGCGTGCGCGTATTTCGAGGTCTGCAAAGCGTTCACGTTGGTGACTAAATACATGATTTTCAAAATTACCTGTGTGGTTTATGGGGTCAAAAGCTAAATTATGATCTATGACCACCAAACCACTTACAGCGCTCCATAGTAGGTTTACATTGCCTCCCTGGCTGCTTAAACATCGATCTTCATTGTTAATCCAAATATCAAACAGTAAGAGACGTTGCTGGATACCTTCGTCGACCTCTCCTATTAACGAGAAGAGTAAGTCTTGGCTATGGGGAGCTACCTTAGACGCAAAGGCCATTCCTCCCTCTAGATCCCCAGCACGTGGTTCTGTCGAAAAGTCCAACATGCCCGTTGGAAAACGCATTAAGGCGTACTCAGCAACAGGCAATTCACAGCGTCGTGCTAATTCGGAACAAATGAGTTCAGATACCAGTGACTGTTGGCCAACGCCATTGACGCCTTTCACTACATATTGATCATTATTTACATCACGTATGATAAATGGCTTTGTGCGCCCTTGGGTCGATTGGCGCAGAATTTCCTTAGCCTCTACTACGTAAGGTCTTTTCATATCACCTCACCAATCGCCATTGCTCGCCTTCTTGCTGGGCTTGGCCCAAGGCGGCTAGGGCGGAGAGTACCTCGTTTACGCCTTTTACCGGTTTGCGTTTGAACTGGGCGGTCAGGCTTTCTGCGCTGTTTGGGCTGGCGGCGAGCATATCGCGTAGCTGGGTGACTTGGCTGGCCAAGTCTTTGGGCCATGCTGCTTTAGTTTTTTCGGCGGCGGGTGTGTCGCTGACCGTCGCTTCGCTTCCCATCTCGGTTTGAGTGGGCGCTGTCTCTTCCGGCGCTTGGTACTCCGGGCGTAGCCAACGCACCTTACCTTGGGCTTCTTCGGCGGCGCGCTGCTTGTTAAGCGCTACCAAGCGCATCAGAAGCTCTTCTTCGGCTTCTGCCTGGGCAGCGGGTTTATCCGACAATGGCGTAGTGGCACCCGGCAGGCCCACCAGCTCTTTTGCCAAGTCATCCCAGCCGTAGGCGTTAAAAACTGCTTTGTCTAAAGCATCGTGGTCGGCCATCAGCGTGCTAACTAGCCCTTGCTGGTTGATGGTTTGCTCTTTGGCGTTGAGCGCCTCACCGGCGCGCAGTTTTTCCATCACGTTGTACATACCGGTTAGCGTGAGCGTTGGGTGCTCTGTCTGCTGGCGCTTGCGGTGAGCGTCGATCTGCTCGGCCAGTTGGCCGATATGCGACGCCTGCTCGCCGGTAATGTCAGGGAAGGGGAAGGTCTCGAAGCAGCGTGTTTTGTTATAGCGTGGATCATTGCCCATGCCTAAACGTCCACCTGCTGTCAGTGCCCAAGCTGCATGCACACGACTAGATAGAATGCCAAGCCAAGCTGCGTTATCTACCGCAATATTCACCAACATATTGTCGGGTAAAATATCGGCACCTAAGAATGTAAAAAGACGGTGCTTGGTAGTTTCTACCGTGGCGATATAACGAGGAAGGTGGCGCAACATGCTGCGCAAGTCACCGCGTGATCTTCTGTGTAACCACCAGTTTTCTCGCAAGCGAGGGTCACGGTTTTGTTCGCGCTCAGGTTTTACTCTTTCAAGAAGCCACTGATAGATAGCACCATAGTTCTGACGGACTGTATCTAAGTCGAGCCCGTGAAGATCTATGGCATTAACGTGTCGAGGTGTTTGCGTCAGATCTCGTCCATTACGATAAGGACGTATTACATTGCTTGAAAATAGCTCTACATCTTTGGGAATAAGCTCTTTTATTTCATTATTTTTGACAATAAAACCTGAGTTGCCTAGCTCAAAACCGCGCTGGCCGATGTTTTGATTAGATTTTAAAGAAGCAGTGCCAGCCACATCCGCACCAATGGTTAAGTCAGCAAATACCTTACCGTCGCGGCGGCTAAGGGTAACTGCTCGGGCTTCGCGAGCTTCATCGCTGCTTTCGTTTGTTACCTGCTGCAAAAGCCCCGGTGCTTCGCCAGCGCGGCCCACGGTCATAGCGATGCGTACTGCGGCACCGTCGTTGCCGTCTACCCAGGGGTGATCGGGGATCGCGAAAGTGAGCGAGAGCGGCTTTTTAGCATCGTTTAGATGTGGTTCTAGCACGCGGCGGTTAAAGGTTTGGCGCAGGCTGTTGGTGGTGATAAAGCCAAATTGCTGGGCGTGGCCAGTGCGTACCGTTTCGGCGGCAATATGCCACCAGTACATCACGAAATCGGCGGATTCCGGCACGGTGCCTTTAAATACTTTGCGCACGGCGTCCACATAGCCATCGCCCAGGGCGCGGCGCATGGTAGAGGCGCCAATAAACGGTGGATTGCCGATAATATAATCGGCCTGCGGCCACTCGGCGCGCTTGGGGTTGTGGTAGCGGTAAACGTCTGTACGGCCACTTTCATCGGGGATCAGCTCGCCGGTGGCGGGGCTTTGCTTCATGCTGATGCCGTCCCAGATGGTGACTT